>WHTC01000245.1 GCA_009379795.1 Nitriliruptorales bacterium
GGGTAGGTCCGGCGGGTGATGGAGCAGAAGCGGTACGCACGCTGTGCTTCCTCTCGCTCACGATACGTTGCGACCGGCCCTGCGCTGGGCCCGCGAGGATGGCCGGGAAGTGCAATGCTGGCGGTGTGCACCTGGCTTTGCAATCCTGGCGCGATGGATCTCATCGGGTAAACGGGAAGATGGCCGGGGTACAACGACGTTCTGCGTCGTGTCATGGGCGATGAGCCCGCGTCGAACCCGAAGGGCTGCTGTCTGTGGAGCGAGTCAACGCACGGTCGAGGATTCTCACTGGCCTCCTGCTGGTACTCGTCCTGTTCTGGCTGTTCTCCTCACTCCAGGACGACCAGAACGAACTCCGCTATGACGAGTTCGTAGGGGCGGTCCAGGACGGGCAGGTCGAGAGCGTCCGCGTCCGTGGTCAGGCGCTGGACGGTGAGCTCACCGATGAGGCGGGAGGCGAGACGTTCAGCACGACGCTCCCGAGCCAGGTGGTCGCCGGCACCCAGGGTCAGATCCTGACGCTGATGCAGGACAACAACGTCGAGCAGAACTACGAGCCGGAAGGTGATGGCTTCCTGCCGCTGCTGGCCACGTTCGCGCTGCCTCTGCTGCTGTTCGTGGGCCTGTTCTGGTTCCTGAACCGCCAGGCGCGCGGGCAGATGGGCGGGCTCGGCCAGATCGGCAAGTCCACCGCCAAGGTCTACAAGCCTCACGAGCCGGCCACCCGCTTCGCCGACGTGGCGGGCTACGAGGAGGTCAAGCAGGAGGTCCAGGAGGTCGTCGCGTTCCTGCGCGAGCCCGACCGTTTCCGCAAGGCCGGCGCCGAGGTCCCCAAGGGCATGCTGCTGGTGGGTCCGCCCGGTACAGGGAAGACCCTGCTGGCCCGTGCCACCGCCGGTGAGGCCGGAGTGCCCTTCATCACCGTCACCGGCTCGGACTTCATGGAGATGTTCGTCGGTGTCGGCGCCAGCCGGGTCCGTGACCTGTTCAAGACCGCCCGCGCCAGCGCCCCCTGCATCATCTTCATCGATGAACTCGACTCGATCGGGCGCAAGCGTGGCGCTGGTCTCGGCGGTGGCCACGACGAGCGGGAGCAGACGCTGAACCAGATGCTCGGAGAGATCGACGGCTTCGAGGGCAGTGAGGGCGTCGTCATCATGGCGGCCACCAACCGCCCCGACGTCCTCGACCCGGCGCTGCAGCGCCCCGGTCGCTTCGACCGCCAGATCGTGGTGCCGCTGCCCACGCTGGAGGAGCGGGACGAGATCCTGCATGTCCACGCCAAGGGCAAGCCGCTCGGCGAGGACGTCGACCTGAGGACCCTTGCCCGGGGCACCCCCGGCATGGCTGGCGCGGACCTCAAGAACCTGATCAACGAGGCCGCGCTGATCGCGGTGCGCGGCGGCTCGGACGTCATCCGCATGCGCGACCTCGAGCAGGCCCGAGAGCGCCAGACCATCGGCCGCGAGCGCGCCTCGCTGCGGTTGGACGAGGAGGAGAAGCGCGCGGTCGCCTACCATGAGGGCGGTCACGCGCTGGCGGCGTTCCTCGAGGCGGAAGCCGACCCGGTCTACAAGGTGACCGTACTGCCGGTCGGGATGGCGCTCGGGGTCACGACCCAGCTGCCGATCGACGAGCGGCACATCTACCTGCGCAGCTGGCTGGACGCCCGCCTCAAGGTGATGCTCGGCGGCCGCGCCGCGGAGTTGGTCATCCTCGGCCAGCCGACCACGGGAGGCCAGCACGACCTCGTCCAGGCGACCAAGCTCGCCCGTGCGATCGTGCGCGAGTTCGGCATGGGTAGGCTCGGGCCGGTCGGCTACGGTGACAACCAGCAGGTCTTCCTCGGCGAGGAGCTGGCGCGCGGCCACGAGTACTCGGACCGCACCGCCGAGCTGATCGACGAGGAGGTCCGCCAGATCCTCATCAATGCTCTGCAGGAGACGGTCGACGTCTTCACCGATCTGCGCGCGGGTCTGGACGCCATGGCCGAGCTGCTGGTGGAGAAGGAGTCGCTCACCGGCGAGGAGGCGCTCGAGGCGGTGCGCGGCGCGCTCACCCCTGAGCAGCGTGGCCTGTTGCGCGGCCGCGCCAGCGTCACCGAGACCTCCGAGAGTGTCCGGGACCGGGTGCCCGTGGGCGCCGCCTGAGGGGGCCGGCGGTGATCGGTTTCCTCGGGGGGACCGGACCACAGGGCCGTGGGCTCGGGTTGCGGTTCGCGCTGGCCGGCTATTCCGTGATGCTCGGCTCCCGCAGCGCGGAGCGCGCGGAGGCCCAGGCGGCGGGCATCAAGATCCTCGCGCGCGGTGCCGACGTGCGCGGCGGAGCCAACGAGGAGGTCGCCGCCGAATCGGAGGTCTGCTTCATCGCCCTGCCCTACGAGGGGCAGCGTCCCACCCTCGAGAGCCTCACTGGACAGCTGGAGGGCAAGCTCGTCGTAAACTGCGTCAACGCGCTGGCGCTCGATGGGGGACCACACCTTCTGAATGTGGAGGCCGGCTCCTCCGCGGAGGAGTGCCGCCAATTGCTGCCGGGGGCGCGTGTCACGGCGGCGTTTCACACCGTGTCGGCGCCGAAGCTGCTGGATCCGGACAGCGCGCTGGAGGGCGATGTGCCCGTCTGCGGCGACGACCCAGCCGACCGCGAAGCGGTGGTCCGCCTGGCCAACGTCATCGGGGGGCTGCGGGGCGTCCATGCCGGGCCGCTGCGCCACAGCCGTACGCTGGAGGCGATGACTGCGCTGATCATTTCGATCAACACGCTGTACAGGACCAGCGCGGGCGTGCGTTTCACCGGTATCGACGGCGAGGACAACCGGGCCGACGGATCATGAAGGTCTACACCAAGAGCGGTGACGACGGGACGACCGGCCTGCTCTACGGCGGTCGGGTCGACAAGGACGACCTGCGGACCGAGGCCTACGGCACGGTGGACGAGGCGGTGTCCGCGCTCGGCCTTGCCAGGGCTGAGCTGCAGGGTGCGGCGGACCGCGAGTGGCACGACACGGTGCTCGCGGTTCAGCGCGAGTTGTTCATCGTCGGGGCCCAACTGGCCACCCACACCGACCATTGGCCACAGCTGTCCGAGGGTGTGTCACGGGTCACGCCGGACATGGTCGATCGGCTCGAGACCGCGATGGACGCGTTGACGGATCGCTACCCGCTGCCGAGGGAGTTCGTGGTGCCCGGTGGCCTCCGGGCCGGGGCGGCGCTGGACCTGGCCCGCACCATCGCCCGCCGCGCCGAGCGGGCGGCGGTGCGGATGGAGCGTGCCGGGCTCCTGCCGGACACCACGATCCTGCGGTACCTGAACCGACTGTCGGACTACCTGTTCGTCCTGGCCCGTTCGCTGGAGGGGGGCGAGTACGTGCCCAGCCGTGACCGTGCCCCAGGGCGCCTCCACCGCACCGGCGAACCCGTGGACGACGACAGCTAGTACGAGTGCTCCGGGCCGGGATAGTCGCCGGTCGCGACCTCGGAGCTGAAGGCCTTGGCCGCGTCGGTGATCATGCCGCGCAGATCCGCGTACTGCTTGACGAAGCGCGGCAGCCTGCCGGCGGTCAGGCCGAGCAGGTCGGAGATCACCAGCACCTGCGCGTCCGTGTGCGGGCCTGCGCCGATGCCGATCGTCGGCATGGACACCGCTTCGGTGATGCGCCGGCCCACGTCCGCGGGCACGCATTCCAGCACGAGCGCGAACGCGCCGGCCTCGTCGAGTTCCCGCGCGTCGGCGACCAGGCGATCCGCGCTGTCCCTGTCGCGTCCCTGGACCCTGAATCCGCCCAACTGGTTCACCGACTGCGGCGTCAGCCCGAGATGACCCATGACCGGGATGCCGAGCGACACCATCCGGTCAGTCAGGTCCACGATCGGCCCCGCACCCTCGAGTTTCACGGCGTGCGCGCCGCCCTCCTTCAGGAAGCGCCCGGCGTTGCGCAGCCCTTCGGTGGCCGAAGCCTGGTAGCTCATGAACGGCAGGTCGCCGACGACCAGGGCTCGGTCGGCCCCGCGCCGGACCGCGCGCAGGTGGTGGAGCATCTCGTCGACCGTGACCGGCACCGTCGAGTCGTACCCCAGCATGACGTTGCCGAGGGAATCCCCGACGAGCAGGACGTCCACGCCAGCCTCGTCGAGTACTTGAGCGGTCAGATAGTCGTAGGCGGTCAGCATCGCGAAGCGCTCACCGCGTTCCTTGTGCTCCCGCAGGTCGTGGATCGAGACTGGACGGGCAGCGGCGTGCACGCTCATGCGGCATCAACTCCTCACCTGCCGGCCCGGCCGCGTGTCGGCCACCGCGGCGCTGACGGGTCCAGCGGCGCCTCCAGTCTACGGCCTGTCATCATTGGTAACTCCA
>WHTC01000432.1 GCA_009379795.1 Nitriliruptorales bacterium
GCCAGGGCGTCCGCGCGATCAGCCTCAAGGACGCCTCCAACCCGACCCTGCTGTCGACCTTCGCCGACGTCGCCGGCGAACCCGACGTGGCGGGCACGTGGACGGAGAAGACGATCGTCCAGCGGGTGAGCACCCGCAACTTCAAGGGCGACCTCGCGGCCGTCTCCTTCCAGAACTGCAGCGCCAACGACACCACGTCGTTCCGCGGGTTCGGCGTCTACGACGTAAGCGATCCGGCGAACCCCCGCCGGTTGGCCCTCGTGCCGACCGCCTCCCGCGGATCGCACGAGATCTGGCTGGAGTCGCGCCCCGGCGGCGCCTACGTGTACACCGCGGTGCAGCGCGCTGAGGAGCGCACCAGCCCCGACGGCGTGACCCCGGGGCCCGAGAAGGACTTCCAGGTCTGGGACGTCAGCAATCCGGCCGAGCCCGCGCAGGTCGCCCAGTGGGGCATCTGGGAGGAGCTCGGGCTGCACCCGAACACGCCGCAGGACGGGGGCCGGACAGGCCAGACGCACTCGGTCATCGGCGACGGCCGGTACGCCTACCTGTCGTACTGGGACCTGGGCACGGTCATCCTGGACATGCGCGACCCTGCCCGGCCGGTGTTCCGCGGGAAGACCTCGTTCACCCCGGCGGAGGACGGCAACGCCCACTCGGCGGCGATCCTGCCCAGCGGCAAGATCATGATCCAGAACGACGAGGACTTCTCGGTCCGGCCGACCACGCCGGGCCGAGAGACCGCCTGGGGGTACTCGCGCTTCTACGCGATCGACGAGACCGGTCCCGACGGGCTGATCGTTCCGAGGCAGCTCGCCACGTTCGAACTGCCGACCACCCGCCAGAACCCGGCGCCCGACGCCGGGGACTACACCGTCCACGACCCGAAGGTGCGCGGGAACACGGTCTTCTACTCCTGGTACGCGGAGGGTGTCGTCGCGGTCGACGTCGCCGGTCTGCGCAACGGCAGGGAGCCACGGATGGTCGCGCAGTGGAAGCCGCCGCTGCCGAACCCGGACCCCTCCGGCGGGCTGCCCGACACCGGCCAGGTCTGGGGTGTCGCCCTCGAAGGCAACCTCGTCCTGGCTTCGGACCAGAACAGCGGCCTGTACGTGCTGCGGCTCAGCCGCGAGTGACCCGGGCGCCCGCCAGTCAGGGCCGTGCCCGCGTCTCAGGGCCGCAGCGCGAGGCCGGCGGCGGCGTGGAGCAGGCACAGGGCGGCGTTGTCCACGGTGATGCCGGTGGAGTCCGCGCCGGGGTCGACCTCCACGATGTCGATGCCCCGCACGGCACGATGGCGCCCCGCAGCCAGGGCGGCCGCCTGCAACTCGGCTGGCGCCAGGCCGCCGGGCCGTCCGCCCGGAGTGCCCGGGGCGTAAGCGGGATCCAGCACGTCCACGTCTAGGTCGACCCACAGCAGATCGCAGCGGACCGCCAGGTCATCGAGGGCCTGGGTCACCACGCCGCCGACGCCGGCCCCGCGGGCCTCCGCGGCGGTGACCGTCGTGATCCCCTGGCGCTCGGCCCAACCGCGGTGGGCGGCCGAGTTGCTGAACGCGCCCAGGCCGATCTGCACGACGTTGCGGCCCGGCAGGCCGTCCTCGATCAGTCCCCGCACGGGAGTGCCGTTGGTGGGGCCGGCGTGGAAGCCGCGCAC
>WHTC01000248.1 GCA_009379795.1 Nitriliruptorales bacterium
CGATCCGGCGCAGCCGCTTGAGGTAGTCCTCCTTACTGATGCTGTACCCCCGCATGGGACCCCCAAGAGAAAAATCAAGATGGTACGGGTATAGGGTACCGTGCGACGCCTCCGCCAGCCATCTGCGCGTCATCGAGCGCCGCCCCTCATGCGACTACGTGCTGGAGGTCGCCGCACGCCGCACGCCGCGTCGCCGACTCGACGAACGCATCAGCCGGATAAGGCGGGCACGCGACGAACTGCACGCTCTCCTGAAAAACGCTGAGACGCCACCTGCCGACGGCAGCCGCTACTGCCAACTCATCGAGCACCGGCCATAGGCGCAAGCCCCGCCAGACGAAGAAGACCTCGCTGGTCAGGATGAGATCGTCGCTGACGCAGCGTGCGGGCCGCTCGGGCGGCGGCCGAAGCGTCGCAGCCGTAGGGAGTTGCTGACGACGCTGACGCTGGAGAAAGCCATGGCGCCGGCGGCGATGATCGGGTTGAGCAGCCCGAAGGCCGCCAGGGGGATGGCGGCGGTGTTGTAGCCGAACGCCCAGCCCACGTTCTGCAGGATCGTGCGGTAGGTGCGCCGCGACAGGCCGATGGCGGTGATCACCCCGGCGAGCTCGTCGCGCATGAGGGTCAGGTCACTGGACTCAATGGCGACATCAGTGCCAGTCCCCAGCGCGATCCCCAGGTCGGCCTGCACCAGTGCGGGCGCGTCGTTGACTCCGTCGCCGATCATCGCCACGACGTGCCCGTCGGCCTGCAGCCGCTCGATCTCGGTCTTCTTGTCCTGCGGCAGGACCTCGGCGAGCACCCGATCGATGCCGACCTGGCCGGCGATGGCGTCGGCCGTGGTGGCGTTGTCGCCGGTGATCATCGCGACCTGCAGGCCCATGGCGTGCAGCTGGTCGACGACCCCGGCGGCGTCGGGCTTGAGGGTGTCGGCCACGGCCAGCACGCCGCGCACCTCGGCGTCCCAGCCGACGAAGACGGCGGTCTTGCCCTCGGCCTCCAACCGGGCGGCGGCCTCCTCCAGCGGTCCGGGGATGACCAGACCGGCCTCTGCGGCGAGCTTGCGGCGACCGACCCACACCGCGGCGCCTTCGACCTCGCCGCGCACCCCCTGGCCGGCCACCGCCTCGAAGCCGGCCACCGCTGGCAGACTCATTCCACGATCATGGGCGCCAGCGGCGATGGCGGCCCCGATGGGGTGCTCGCTGTCGGACTCGACCGCCCCGGCACGGCGCAGCAGCGCCGCCGCGTCGATGGACGAGCCCGCGACGACATCGGTCAGCGCCATCGCGCCCCGGGTCAGCGTGCCGGTCTTGTCAAAGACCACCGTGGTGATGGTGCGGGTGCGCTCGAGCACCTCCACGCCCTTGATCAGCACGCCCAGCTCGGCGCCGCGACCGGTGCCCACCATGATCGCCGTCGGAGTGGCCAGCCCCAGCGCGCACGGGCAGGCGATGATCAGCACCGCCACGGCCGCCAGGACCCCGCCGGTGACGTTGCCGGCCAGCAGCGTCCAGCCGCCGAACGCGACCAGCGCCACGGAGATGACGGCGGGGACGAAGATCGCCGAGACGCGGTCGGCCAGCCGCTGGATCTGCCCCTTGCTGGCCTGGGCCTCCTGGACGAGCTTGACGATCTGGGCCAGGGCGGTGTCCGCACCGACAGCCGTCGCTTCCACGGTGAGCACGCCGCTGGTGTTCACCGTGGCGCCGGCGACCTTCGACCCCTCGGCCTTGTCCACCGGCACCGACTCGCCGGTGAGCATCGACTCGTCGACCGCCGAGACGCCGTCGGTGACCACACCGTCGGTCGGGATCTTCTCACCTGGGCGCACCCGCATGAGGTCGCCGACGGCGACCTGCTCGACGGGGACCATGATCTCAACCAGATCCCCACCCTCCGGGGCGCTGTGGCGCCCCTCACCCCGCAGATCCCCACCCTCCGGGGCGCTGTGGCGCCCCTCACCCCGCAGATCCCCACCCTCCGGGGCGCTGTGGCGCCCCTCACCCTGACCGTCCCGCAGCACCCTGGCCTGCTTGGCGCCGAGCTCCAGCAGGGCGCGGATGGCCTTGCCCGCGCGGCTCTTGGCCTTGGCCTCGAAGTAGCGCCCGAGCACGATGAAGGCGATGATGATCGCCGCGACCTCGAAGTACAGGTCGCCGCCGGCGAACAGGGCCAGCGTGGAGTAGGTGTAGGCGGCCAGGGTGCCCATGGCGATGAGCGTGTCCATGTTCGCGGTCAGCCGGCGGGCGCGCTTGGCGGCCTCACGCAGGAACGGCCAGCCCACGTAGAACTGCACCGGCGTGGTCAGGGCGAACTCGGTCCAGTGCATCCACGGCGCCTCGCCGGCCACCATGCCCACCATGGCCACCCCCGCGACCACGGCGGCCAGCGGCAGGCCGATCAGCAGCCGGCGCATCCAGCCGCGCTGGGCCGCCGCCTCCGGATCCTCAGCCTCGGGCGCATCGGGCTCGCTGGCCGGGTTCAGCCCGTAGCCGAGGTTGCCGACCGCCGCCTGCAGATCCGCGACCGACACGGTCCCCGGGTCGAGCTCCACACGCGCCCTGCCGGTGGCGAAGTTCACCTCCGCATCGCTCACCCCCGGCTGCTTGCCCAGCACACGCTGGACCCGGGCGGCGCACGACCCGCACGTCATCCCCTCGACCGCGAAGTCACGGGTGCGGCTCGGCGCAGGACTTGTCCTGCTCACTTCGCGCCTCCCCCGACCTCAGACGGCAGGCCCTCCGCCTCGTCTCCGCTCACGGGTGCTGGACGCAGAACGCGCTTATCGTACTTGAGCGTCTCCATGAGCTCGTCGACGATCTCCTCGGTCCGCCCCTCGCGCATCGCCTTGGCCACACAGGTCTCCAGGTGTTTGCGCAACACGGCGCGGCTCGAGGCCTCCAGCACGCCCTGCACGGCGGCGAGCTGCTTCATCACATCCGGGCAGTACGCCTCCGCCTCCACCATCCGAACCACGCCGTCCAGATGCCCGCGCGCGGTCTTGAGCCGATTGGTCACCGAGGTCTTGTAGTCCATGTCCGCGATGCTACCCCACCCCACCTGGGGTGCAACTCGCCGAATAGCGGGACCTTCAGATCAGGTGAGCCAACGGACCCAGCCGCTGCCGTCGTCCTGCGGGCTCGCCTGCAGTGCTCGCTCCAGCGCCGCGATCACCTGGCCGACGAATAGGTCGTGCCGGTGACGAGGGAACGTGTCGTTGGTGAAGAACAGCAGACCGTGGTGGCTGAGACCGGCCTCGATCCGACGCTGGTGGCATCTGAAGAAGTCCGGGACGTTATCGGACACCACCGCACGGCGCTCGTCATGTGCGTGAGACAGCACCACACAGTCGTCGGCGCCGCGCAGGTGGGCCTGACCCCGATCCTGGACCGCCACCACATCGTGGCCACGCTTGCGCAGCTGCTCGGCGACGACGGCACCGATCATCTCATCGAGCAGCAACCTCACCCGAGCAGGGCCTGCTGCTCCTCGTGCCGTCGGCGGAGCTCTTCAGCCTCATGCTCACGGCGTTGGATCTGCGTATCGATCTCGTCTCGGTGCTCTGTGTAGTAGGCCAGGGCAACGCGGACACGAGCAGGGTGGATGCCCAACCAGGCGGCAGTCTCCGCAACCCGGTCCTCGCCCCGCGACTCAAGGCCTGTGAGCACGCGGATGACCTCGGCGACGTCCGGGCCACCCGTCAGGCTGGCCACCCGGCCGTGGGTGGAGCTGTCGTGGAACACCACGCCCGGGTGGTCGGCCATACGCAGGCCCTCGTCGATGAGCCGTACGGCCAGCGCGGCGGGCTTCTCGCCGCTACGGGCAGCATTGCGCTCGAGCCGACCCTTAACCGGATCGGGCACACGGAGACTCGTAGGGTGCGCCATGTAGCTGATAGTAGCGTTACGCGCTACATCGGTCAAATTGTGTGGGCCCGTCTGGGTCCGCTTGCCTACGCTCCAGCCAGGTCCGCGATGCGAGCGGACGTCATGGGCAAGTCACGGACCCGCAGGCCCAGCGCGTGATAGACCGCGTTCCCGATGGCTGCCGCGGTGGGACCCTGCGCAATCTCCCCCGCACCGAGGGACGGCTCGTCGGGTCGATCGAGCACGGTGACCTTCACCTCAGGGACGTCCGAGAACTGAAGAATCGGGTAGCTGTCCCAGGAGTCGCTCAGGATCCGTTCGGTCGAGAAGCGGACCTGCTCCATCGTCGACCAGCTGGTGGATTGAATGGCCCCTCCCGCGACCTGGTTCTCC
>WHTC01000295.1 GCA_009379795.1 Nitriliruptorales bacterium
GCCGGAGTCGTGGATGATCGCCAACGGCTCCGTCGTCTCGAGATCGAACAGCATCACCAGGCCGACGAACCTGCCACCCTGAGCGAGCGGGAGCTTCTCCTCGCGTCGGCTGCCCAGCACCTCGGTGTCCTGCACGACCTCACTGCTCAACCGCAGTGCATGCACCCCGTAGCGAGGCACGGCGCCGTCCATCGACTTGAAGTTGTAGTAGGTAGCGTCGCGCAGGTAGGGGTAGGTGTGCGTCCGCGGCCTGCTGACCGTCTCACTCCGTCCCAGGTCGACAAATGTCGGTTCGAGAACGGCCAGGCACGTATCGATGTCAAGCAGAGCATCGACGTCGGCCTCGTTCAAGACGACTGTCATCGTTGCTCCTCGCCTCGTGCCATCTCCCGGCAGCGGAGCCAGTCACATCAGTAGGAAGACTCGATGAGCTGCTGGAAGGCGTCGGGTGAATCGAAGGCCGATGCGATCATCTCCTGAAGATCCTCGCCGGACAGGTAGGACAGCGGGCGGTTCTGCGCCTCCGCCTCGGCGATGAGCTCCGGATCGGTCATCGCCTGTTCGAAGGCGTCTCGAGCGTAGGCGAGCCGCTCCTCGGGCATCCCCGGGGGACCGCCGAGGGACCGGCCAGTGTCCAGCATGGCGACCAGGCGCTTCGGCCAGCTGACGCTGATCCTCGTCCAGCTCCAACTGCAGCAGCGCCGGCGTGGTTGGAAATTGTACGGGCGGTTCCTCCGAGAACGACAGGATGGACTGGTAGTCGCCGGCTTCGATGGCTCCATGGCTTGACTTCCACATCGGTTTGGATTCCATTTCCGTGGTGCTCCTCGCTGGCGCGGGGTTACCCGCGCACTCGGCTCATCCAGGCGGCGCCACAGGAACCGGGTGCCAACCCTGCGACCGAGTATCCCGGCTCGTGACACGGGAAGCTGGGTCGGGCACCCGCGAGATCTTCGACAGAGCTGTCGCACCGCTGCAGCCCGAGCCCGCTCCTGCACCGCTGGTGGAGCTGGGTTCGACGACGGCGGTGAAGGCAGCCGTGCTCGACGGCATCGGGCCTGCCGTGATCAGCCATCTCGTGGTCGGCAACGAGTTGCACAGCGGTCACCTGCGTCACGTGCCCGTCCCGGTTTCGCAATCGACAGGAAGCTGCGAGCGGTCTGGGCGGCTGGCGTGCGGCTATCCCTGGTCGCGCACCTGTTCGTCCAGCACGCCGCCAAGAACTCGGCCTCCACCGGCCAGCGGGCCGGCTCTGCCTGATGCAACAGATCCGGCCCGAAAGACGGCGCGACCCGGTTCGTTCGTCAATCTCCCTCGATCGGTTCTGTCCCTGAGGCGTTCACGACCTCCTCGTACAGCGACTCCCAATTCTCCCGCTCGTCGAGTAGGAGTTCGAGATCTACGGGGATAGGGTCGTATTCGGCGGGCACGCCGCCCTCCACCGTCCGCAGGGCCGGGGTGCGCTCGAACTCGGCGAGCATCGGCTGGGCGTCGGTCAGCATGAACTCGGTGAACAGCAACGCCGATGCCGGTCGCTGCGTGAAGACCGGGATGCCGATGCCGTTCGGGCGCAGGATCAGCGGCTCGACCGCCGGCTCCCATGCAACCGGCGCACCTTCGGCCTGCAGCCGCGGGATGCGGTGCTGGTACAGCGACGATGCCACGGCGTACTCGCCGGCGGCGAGCAGCTCGGCGGCGGTGGTATGGCCGTCGATGGGGGTATTGCCGGCGGCGCCCTCCTTGAACATCGCGATGGCTTCCTCCTCGGTCATGCCTTCTTCCTCGACGTACCAGTTCACGAGCGTCGCGAACCAGTCGGTGTCATCCAGCTGGAACACCATCCGGCCCTGGTAGTTGCTGAACACGTCCTCCCAGGAAGTGGGCACATCCTCGGGTGCGACGAGGTCCGTGTTCCACGCGGCGATGAACACGTTCAGGTACGTGCCCGCCCAGGTATCAAACACGACCGCGTTGCCCTCGGTGGCCGGGCTGTTCAACGGCGCGAGGAGGCCCTCTCTGTTGTAGATGGTCATCTCCGGACCGTTCGACATGATGACGTCCGCGCCCGCGAATCCCGCCTGGGCCTCTTGCAGGACGCGCTGCAGCAGGTTGGCCGAGGAAGCGCGGTACAGGCTCACTGGCAATCCCGTGGCTTCCTCGAAGGCCTCCGTGATCGGACCTGACTCGTCGATGTTTGTCGAGGTGTACAGATTCAGCTCGCCCTCGTCGGCGGCGAGTTCGATGAGCTTCCGGCGACGCTCGTCACCGGTCAGACCTTCGACCTCGGCGTATACCTGCTCGAGCGCCGCAGCTCCGTCCTGCCCGTCAGCGGCCTCCGGTGCGCCGGATTGTTCCGTCGCGGCCCCGCCAGCGTCGGCGGGCGGCTCCTCGGTCGTCGTCGGTGAGGAGCCGCAGCCGGTTGCGACGGTTGCAAGGAGGCAAACGACAGCAAGGAGCCTTCGCCCGCTTTTCGGTGTTGGCACCATGACGTTTCTCCGTTCCTTCGAGACACTTGGGGCAGAGGTTAATCGCGGATGTCTTGCAGGAACCACTCCGTCGGCAGCTCGCGGCCCAACGACTTGTCCACCGCCGCCTCGTAGATCACGCACGCTACCGCATGGAACTGGGCGCCCTGGATGTTGCCGCGCTCGGAGTAGGTGACGTCCTCCGGCCCGCTTCGGACCACCGCCCCATCGTTCAGCACCTCCTCGAGGTAGACCAAGCGGGCGCGGTCCTGGGCCGTCGGTGGGCGTCGGGTGCGCTGGTCGGAGGCGTGGCGGCTCCAGACCTCCGCGTCGGGGCGGGCGGCGTAGACCAGGTTCTCGTCGGTGGTGCGCCAGTCCTCGTGACCACGGGGGGCGGGAACGGTTCCCAGCCGCAGCCAGGTGTCGACGCGCTCGTAGGTGGCACGGTCCGGCCGGCCGCCGACACAGGTGATGTGGGTGCCGGCCTCCAGCCAGTCGCCGCGGATCACCTCCCCGGCGGCGTCGGTGCAGCCGCACAGGATGTCCACGTCGCGGTAGACCTCGCGCGGGTCGTCCACGGCGACGGCCTCGATGCCGTAGCGCTCGGCCATCTCCGCCGCGTAGGCCTCCCGGTTCGCCGGTGTCGGGCTGTAC
>WHTC01000340.1 GCA_009379795.1 Nitriliruptorales bacterium
AGACGGCTCGACCGTGCTCGCCAGCCAGATGGAGAGCGCGTCGGTGTTCGAAATCGACGCCGAGACGTTCACCGTCCGTCGCCAACTGCCCACCGGTGGGTCGTGGAGCAAGGTGATCGCCCTGTCGCCGGACGGGGCCACGCTGTACGTGTCGAACTGGTCCAGCAACGACGTGTCCGAGATCGATCTGGCCACTGGCGAGGTGCGCCGTGTGCTGCCGACGGTGGCGACACCGCGCGGGCTGTACCCGGCGGCGGACGGGCAGCGGCTGTTCGTGGCCGGGTTCGAGAACGGCGAACTTGCCCGCATCGAGCTGACCGACGGCACGTCGGAGACGCTGTTGCAGACCGGCGGAGCCATGCGTCATCTGGTCGGCGACGCCGCGACGGGGGCGCTCTACGCCAACGACATGGCCACCAACGAGGTCTACGTCGTTGATCTGGCGACCGAGGCCGTCCGCAAGTTGGCCGACACCAATGACAAGCCCAACACGACCGACCTCACGCCGGACGGCAAGGTGCTGTACGTGTCCAACCGCGGGGCGAACAATCCCGAGTCCTTCTACATCCCGGGGCCCGAGTGGGGATCGGTGCTGGCCATCCACACCCAGAGCGGGGCGGTGCTCGACGGCATCGTTGGCGGCAACCAGACCACCGCACTCGACGTGTCACCGGACGGGCAGTACCTCGCCTTCTCCGATTTCCTGGACGACCGCATCCAGGTGTTCGAGATCCCACTCAGCGACGAGCTGATCGCGGGTGGAGGCGGTCGCGCCCAGGCCCACCTCGCGGAACTGGCGAAGTAGCCTGCCCATCGTGAGCATCGAGGGCGGTTCTCGCACGACCGGCAACACGGAGGTGTGATCATTGAGCGACGGCTACGCGCCATGGAGCAGAGACCAGCGCGAGGCCGAGGAGGAACGGCTCGCGCCCGCGGCCACGCGCTCGGTGGCCTCCCGCGGGCGTGCCCGCTTCGAGGGGCCGGACGACTACCGGACGGCCTTCGAGCGGGACCGTGATCGCATCCTGCACTCCAAAGCGTTCCGGCGGCTCAAGCACAAGACCCAGGTGTTCCTGAACCCCGAGGGCGACCACTACGTCACCCGGCTCACTCATGCGTTGCAGGTCACCCAGGTGGCCAGGGCGCTGGCCGCCGCACTGCGTCTCAACGAACCGCTGGCCGAGGCGATCGCCTTGGGCCACGACTGCGGCCACACCCCGTTCGGGCACGTCGGCGAGGATGCGCTGTCCCCCTACATGGAGGGCGGGTGGCACCACGCGTCTCAGGGTGTACGCATCTTCGAGGTTCTGGAGGATCGCAACCTCACCTGGGAGGTGCGCGACGGCATCCGGGCGCACACCTGGAGGATCGAGCCGCCTCCGGCCACGCCCGAGGGCCACTGCGTGCGCTTTGCCGATCGCATCGCCTACCTGTCCCATGATGCGCTGGACGCCTTGCGAGCCGGCGTGCTGACCGCCGGCGATCTCCCCGCCTCCGCGCGCGAGTGCCTGGGTGAGCCCGGAAGCCAGTGGCTCGACCGCATGATCCGCGCGGTGGTCGATGAGACTGTGCGTACCGGGGAGGTGGCCATGCGGCCCGACGTGCTCGCGGTGATGCACGAGCTGCGCCAGTTCATGTTCGCCCGCGTGTACCTGGCCGCGGATCAGACCGGGCGCAAGCAGGGCGCCATCGAGGTGATCCGCCGCCTGGTCGACCACCATCTGGAGCACCCGGAGCTGATCCCGGTCACCTACCGGGACACCGGCGCGAACCACGTCACCCAGGTGCTCGACTATGTCGCCGGCATGACCGACCGCTTCGCCCTGTCCACCTACGACCAGCTCTTCCGCCCCGGCCTCGCTGCCCTCCCCGACTGAGCAAGGGCATCGGGATCATCGGGCGGCCGTGGCGTAAACGATGATGTTGTCGACATAGCGGCCGACCGACTCATCGAAGTCACCCCCGCCGGTGATCAGCCGCAGCGTCGGCCCGTCGGTCGGACCCCAGATGGCCTCGACGGGCAGTGCCTCCTTGTCGTGCTGCTCCACCCGCTCCACGGTGAAGGTGTAGTCCCGCCCACCATGATCGGTGATGGTGACCTCGTCACCGGCGACCAGTTCGGACACGCGGTGGAACACGTCCGGTCCGTCCCCCTTGGCGTCCCTGTGCGAGACGATGACGGCAGGGCCGGACTCACCGGGCTTCGGGCCTTCGATGTACCAGCCGGCGGAGCCGGAGTCGGGCACCTCCATCGCGCCGTCGTCCCGCAGCGCCAGACCCACGAGCGTGGCCTCCAACTCGATCGCGGGAATGCGCACCGTCACCGGCTCCGTCACGTCGGCGGATGGGGCGGGGGGCGGATCGCCGGCCGCCTCCTCGCCGGGTGACGCTGAGGGTGGCTCAGGGGTCAGTGAGGGCTCCGGCG
>WHTC01000226.1 GCA_009379795.1 Nitriliruptorales bacterium
ATGGACGATCTCGACCGGCTCCTCATCGTCACCCACGCCGCCACCGAGAAGCTCAACGAGGAAGAGGTCTTCGAGAACGACCACCGTAACGTGTTCCGGATGAGCGTGCCCGTCTACCAGGACGCCATCGTGGCGGCGCTGATCGTTGCCGAGATGCCGGAGATCACCCGCATCGCCACCATCGGCGCTGACTACGAGTACGGGCGGACCGCCTGGGAGATGTTCCAGAACACGCTGGAGGAGTACCGCGACGACGTCGAGTTCGTCGCTGAGGCGTGGGCGCCGTTCCTCACCACCGACTTCTCGCCGCATGTCTCAAGCGTCATGGCCGCCGACCCCGACATGATCTTCACCACGCCGTGGGCCGGTGAGGCGGTCGGCGTGATCCGCCAGGCCCAGCAGACCGGCGTCTTCGACGACATCGAGATGTGGTGGCAGGCCATGGGCGGCTCCGCCGACGTGCTCGAGGCGGTCACCGACGACGCCGAGGCGGACGCTTTCCAGGGCAAGCTGTGGGGCACCGGCCGGTACCTGTTCAACTGGCCGGAGACCGACCGGAACCGCGAGTGGGTGGAAGCCTTCCAGGAGCGTTTCGACCGCTTGCCCAACTACTCCGCGCAGACCACCTACTCGGCGGTGCTGGCCCTGCGTGACGCGATCGAGGCCGCGGGCAGCGTGGACACCGACGACGTCGCCGCCGAACTCGCGGGGATGGTGCTCGACCTCCCGATGGGCGAGGTGGAGATCCGAGCCGAGGACCACCAAGCGGTCTACGCCGTGCCGGCAGGGCGCATCGTCTACGACGAGGGATACGAAACCGCCTGCGTGTGCGCCGACCTGTACGAGTTCGAGGCCGAGGAGTACTACCGCGACCCACCGTTCGATCAGTAGGCAAGGCGCGCTACGTGAACCCTGACGCGCTGTTCTATCAGGGCCTGGTCGGGCTCACGAACGCGATGTACCTGTGGCTGGTCGCCGCCGGGCTGACGATCGCGTTCGGGGTCCTCAAGATCATCAACTTCGCCCACGGCAGCCTGTACATGATCGGCGCCTACCTGGCCTTCTCGCTGTACGGCCAGATGGGGCTGGGGTTCGGGTTGTCCCTGCTGCTGGCCACCGTCAGCGTCGGGCTGCTGGGGCTGGCCCTCGAGCGGTTGCTGTTCCGCCCGCTGTACAACCTCGACATCACCTACGGGCTGATCCTGACGTTCGGGCTCGTACTGGTATCCGCCGACCTCGTCAGGATCGTGTGGGGCGGGGTGTTCCTCATCCCGCCCACCCCGGACGCGCTGATCGGCAGTTTCCGCGTCTTCGGCCGGGCGTTCTCCTACTACAACACCTTCGTGATCGTCGCGGGCCTCGCCGTGGGCGCCGGTCTGTGGTTGCTGCTGGACCGCACCTGGTGGGGTCGCACGGTGCGCGCCACCGCCTCGGACCGGGAGATGGCGGGGGCGTTGGGCGTCAACGTCGGCTGGGTCTACGCATCGGTGTTCGTGCTCGCCGCCGGTGTCGCCGCACTCGGCGGCGCGCTCAGCATCCCCGTGCGCGTGGTCACCCCCGGGCTCGGCACCACGCTCATCATCGAGGCCTTCATCATCACCGTGATCGGCGGGCTCGGCAGCCTGCGCGGCGCGTTCCTCGGCGCGATCATCGTCGGGCTCGCCAATGCCTACGGGGTGCTGCTGTTCCCCGACGTCGCACTGTTCCTGATCTACGGGATCATGGCGCTCGTGCTGCTGGTGAAACCCGAGGGACTGCTGGCAGGTGCGCGATGAAGACGCAAGCGGAGCGCGCCGTCGCGCCTGCCCGGACGGGCGGCAGGTTCCCGCGGGCGGCGCTGCTTGTGGTCGGCCTGGTCGCGCTCGCGGCCGTGCCGCTGGTGACGGGCGCCTACTACACGTGGATCACCGCCAGCGTGCTGCTGCTGGCCCTGTTCGCCGTCGGCTACAACGTGCTGTTCGGCTTCACCGGCCTGCTGTCGTTTGGCCACGCCGCCTTCTTCGGCGTGGGCGCATATGTCAGCGCCGGGGTGCTGCTGACCTGGCGATCCCTGCCGGTCGCCGTCGTGGCCGGCACGCTCGCCGCCGCCGTGATCGGGGTGTTGATCGGCTACCTGTGCCTGCGTCACACCGACATCTACTTCGCCATGCTGACCCTGGCCTTTGGGATGATGATCCACTCCATCATCTGGCGCTGGCGGGACGTCACCGGCGGCGACGACGGTCTTTCCGGGGTGCCTCGCGGCGTGCTCGGCACGCCCGGCCTCGGGCTCGACGTCGGCTCGCTCGAACGCTTCTACTACATCATCCTCGTCGTCACGGTCACGGCCATCTACCTCGCATGGCGGCTGCTTCGCTCCCCGCTCGGGCTGACCTTCCAGGGGATCCGCGACAACGAGACGCGCATGGCCTACACAGGGATCGACGTGCGCCGGGTGCGGCTGGCCAGCTTCACCGTGTCCGCGCTCTACGCGGGGCTGGCGGGGTCGCTGTGGTCGCCGCTCAACACCAACGCCGGTCCCGGCATCGCCCACTGGACGTTCTCCGCCGAGCCGGTGCTCGCGTCGCTGCTCGGGGGCGCGCACGTGTTCGGCGGCCCCATCGTCGGCGCGGTGCTGCTGTTCATGATCAAACAGTTCGTGGTGCAGTACACCCAGTACTGGCTCCTGGTCCTCGGGATCATCGTCGTGGGGCTCGTGCTCGGCTTCCGCGGTGGGGTGGCCAGCGTCGCGCTGCGCGTCTGGCCGCGTGTGGCCGGCGCCGGGCGGCGAAGGCTCCTCGGGCGGCAGCAGGTGGGCGACGGGGATGGTTGACCTGCTCATCGCCGACGGCGTCAGCAAACGCTATGGCGACTTCTGGGCGGTGCAGGACGTCGACCTCACCTTGACCGAGGGCCGGCTGACCTCGGTGATCGGACCCAACGGCGCGGGCAAGACCACCCTGATCAACCTGCTCAGCGGCCTGGCCGAGACCGACCAGGGCACGGTGCGCTTTGTGGGCGCCGACATCACCTGCCTGCCGATCCACGAACGGGTCCGGCGGGGCATCAGCCGCTCGTTCCAGATCACGAGCGTGTTCCCCCAGCTATCGGTCACGCACAATGTGCTCATCCCCGTGCTGGCTCGCCGGAGCGAGGCCGCATCCCCGCTGCGGGGCATCAGCCCCGACGCCGACGCATGGCGAGAGGCCGTTGGCCTGCTCGGCGAGGTCGGTCTCGGTGACGTCGCGGACCAGCCCGCGGGAGCGCTGTCGCACGGCAACCAGCGGCTGCTGGAGATCGCCATGGCGCTGGCCCCCCGGCCGCGGCTGTGCTTCCTCGACGAGCCGTGCACCGGCATGAACCCCTCAGAGCGGCAGCAGATCCTCGCGCTCGTGGCACGGCTCGCCGAGGAGAGGCGGACGACCTTTGTCGTCATCGAGCACGACATGGACGTGGTGTTCGCCATCTCCGAGTGGATCGTGGTGATGAACCGGGGCGAGAAGCTGGTCGAGGGGCCGCCCGAGCAGATCCGCGGCGACCAGGCGGTCCGCGAGGTCTATCTCGGCGAGGTGCTCGACTGATGCTCGGCGTCGAGGATCTCCACACCGCCTACGGGCAGAGCCTGGTCCTGCAGGGTGTCAGCCTCACCGTGAACCGCGGCGAGGTGGTGGCGTTGCTGGGGCGCAACGGGGCCGGCAAGACGACGACCCTGCGCAGCATCATGGGGCTGGTGCGTCCCCGGTCGGGTCGCATCCACTTCGAGGGCACCGACCTCCTCGGCAAACCGTCGCACGCCATCGCCCGGCTAGGGCTCAGCTACGTCCCCGACGACCGCCGGATCTTCCCCGAGCTCACCGTGGAGGAGAACCTCGTCCTCGCCGCCCGCGCGGCCGGACGCCGCGGGGAGTGGGACCTCGCCCGCGTCTACGGCCTGTTCCCGGTCCTGGCCGACTACCGCCGCCGCGGCGGTCTGCAGCTCAGCGGCGGGGAGCAGAAGATGCTCGCCACCGGCCGCGCGCTGATCCAGAACCCGCGGCTGCTGCTCATGGACGAGGCCAGCGAGGGGCTCGCCCCGAAGATCGTCCAGCAGTTCGTCGAGGTGCTGCGGGAGATCAGCGCCTCGGGGATCACCACGTTCATCGCCGACCAGAACCTGAAGTTCGCCCGCAGGGTCGCCGACCGCGGCTACATCATGGACAAGGGCGTCATCGAGCACGCCGGCGACATCGAGGCGATCTGGGCCAACGAGGACGTCGTCCGCCGCTACCTCTCCGTATGACGCTTGCTGCAGCCAAAGCCGCGGCCGTGGGCGGGCGCGACGACTCCTGTCGGCCCTCGTCGACCCTGGAGGCAGCGGCCGTGCTCAGAGCTGGCAGCGTCGCGGTGAATGGTGGGCTGAGATCCCGTTCTGGACATCGGACACGAAGGAGGACGAATGACTGCACAGCGGTACGACGACGGGTTGGCCGTGCGCAAGGCCGTGCTGGGAGAGGACTACGTCAATGCGGCATTGAACAGAGCCAACGACTTCAACGGCCCCCTCCAGGACCTGGTGACGCAGTTCTGCTGGGGAGCGGTGTGGACCCGGGACGGCCTGCCACGGAAGGTCCGCAGCCTGCTCAACATCGGCATGCTCGTGGCGCTCAACCGGCCGCATGAGCTGAAGACGTATGTTCAGGGCGCGGTGCGCAACGGCTGCACGCGAGAGGAGATCCGGGAAGCGCTGCTGCAGGCCGCCGTATACG
>WHTC01000421.1 GCA_009379795.1 Nitriliruptorales bacterium
CGTCTGGGTCAGCACCCCCAACGCCACATGATCCGACAATCGCTGATCGTTCTGCGGCTTGACCCACCCTGCCCGCGGCATCCTGCCCTCCCGGTCTCCCGAGAGAATACCACGCATGTAGTTCTAACTGAACGGTATTGCGTCTAGGTGTAGTTCCCCGTACGGGTCACCTCAGCCCTCCACGACCTCACCAGCGCGAGCCAGCTCCTCGTACTTGGCGATGAACTCGTCCTCTGCGGCGAGGTACGCCTCGATGTCGAAGATGCGCACCTCGGCGCCGCCGAGGTTGAGCAGGTCGGCGCGGGCTGGATCGATGTTGTTGTCCGCAAGGACTTCTTGGCCCTCGACGAGCATCCATTCGAGGAAGGTGACCGCCGCTGCCGGGTTTGGTGCGTTGCGCACCAGCCCCATGCCGTTGGGGCGACCGAACAGCGGCTCGACTGCGGGTTGCCATGCCACCGGTGCGCCGGCGACGATCTGCTCGGCGACGCCGTAGCTGTAGTCGCTGGTCGTCATCGCATACTCACCGGCGACCAGCAGCTGGCGCATCACGCTGTGGCCGGACACGAAGGCGGCGCCGTCCGCGACTTCCTGGAAGTAGACGTCGACCTCCTCCTCGGTCATGCCGCCCTCATCAACGAGGTAGTTCCACACGGCCCAGTACCAGTCGTAGTCCTTGAGCTCCATCGCCATCTGCTCGTCCCACTTGGGATCGGCGAGGTCCTGGTAGCTCCGGGGCTGCTCGCCTTCGGCCACGAGGTCGGTGTTCCAGGCGACGGTGAAGATGTTGAACCGTGTCGCGGTCCAGGCTTCCCGCGCCGCGCCTTCCACGAGTCCGTCGTGCACGGGTGAGGTGAACGGCTCCAGGACCCCTTCGCCGCTTAGCGTGGTGAGTTCGGTCCCGTTGTTCTCGACGACGTCAGCGCCCGCGAACCCGGCGCTGGCCTCCTCCATCGCGCGGCTGAGGATGGTCTCGCCGCTGGCGCGGTACACCGAGATGCCGAGCCCCGTCGCCTCCTCGTAGGCGTCCACCACATCCGCGACGACCTCGGAGTTGAGCGAGGTGTACCAGTTGACGTCCCCTTTTTCCCCGGCCATCGCCATCAGCGCGTCGCGCCGAGCCTGACCTTCGAGGCCCTCGATCTCGGCGAACACCTCCGCGAAGTTGCTCTCCAGCTCGATGCCCCCAGCGGGTGACTGCTCGCCTTCGCTGGCCTGGCCGCTCGTTGCCCCATCATCGGCTTGGCCGGTGGGTGCCGTGTCGCCGGCTTGCCGCTCAGGCGCCGGTGCGTCGGCAGTCGGTGCGTCGCCACATGCGACGACCAGCGCCGTCAGCAGCACTGCGGCGAGGATGCGTAGGTACATCGCGGCTCCCTGGGTGAAAGATGTCAGGACATCGTTGCCTGCCGGACGACAGCACATCGTTTCCGAGGCGTGGGCGGGTTCGCGGCTGTGAATGACGTGCGTGTGTTTCCTCCGAGGCGTCGTCGAGCGTCGGAGGTTGAGCATTGCACAGCGAGGAGGGCCAGCGCAGAGAGGCGGTGCGTCGGGTCATGGCCGGCGAGCCGGTCGCGGCGGTGGCGGCGTCGACGGGACGCTCCAAGCCGTGGGTGCGCAAGTGGGTCGAACGCTACGACCCCGCCGACGAGTCGTGGGCGGCGTCTCGATCCAAGGCGCCGGTGCGGGTGGCCAACCGCACGGCCGCCGAGAC
>WHTC01000033.1 GCA_009379795.1 Nitriliruptorales bacterium
AGGTTGCCGGCGGCGGCGACCACGAGGTTGGCGGGGACGTACTTGCGCCGGTACCAGCCGGCGATCTCATCGCGGGCCATCGCGGTGATGGTCTCCTCGTCCCCCAGCACCTCGCGACCCAGCGGGTGGGCTCCGAAGAACGCGGCGCTCCAGACCGAGTGCACCAGGTCATCCGGGGTGTCCAGGTGCATCCGGATCTCTTCGAGCACCACGTCGCGCTCCGCGTCCACATCGTCCGGGCGGATGGTCGCGGAGGCGATCATGTCGCCGAGCACGTCGATCGCCAGCGGGAGGTCCCGGTCCAGGCACCGGGCGTAGAAGCAGGTGTACTCCTTGGACGTGAAGGCGTTCATGTCGCCGCCCACCGCGTCCAGCACCTCGGCGATCTCCAGCGCACTGCGCCGATGGGTGCCCTTGAACAGCAGGTGCTCCAGGAAATGGGTGGCCCCGGCCACCGCTCCCTGCTCGTCGCGGGACCCGGCGTCGATCCAGAAGCCCACGGTGGCAGATCGGACGTCGGGCATCGCCTCGGTCACCACCCGAACCCCCGAGGGCAGGGTGGTCATCGCCACCCCTTCCGTGGGGCTGGTCACGAGCGGCCCCGGCGACGACGGCGACGCTCGCCGTCCTCGCCGTCCTCGCCGTCGGCCTGTTCCGACCGCTCCCGGGTGCGCTCGCGCTGCGGACCTCCGGCGCTGCGCTCGCGCGTGCGCTGCCGCGTGCGCTCCACCTTCGGGGCGGTTTCAGCGCCCGTGCCTTCTGGAGTGGTCGGTTCGGCGGCATTGGCCGCGGCCTCAGGCCCCTCGACCAGGTCGAGGGAGAACTTGCGGCCGTCGCGGACCTCCACCACCTCGACCCAGAACTTGTCACCGACCTGCACCGCCTCGTCGGCGTGGTTGAGGCGGCGACCCTCGTGCTTGGGCAGCTTGGAGATGTGCAGCAGCCCGTCGCTGCCCGGGGTCAGGGAGATGAAGGCGCCGAAGTCGGCGGTCTTCACCACGGTGCCGTAGTAGCGCTCGCCGGCCTTGGGCACGACGGGATTGGCGATGGCGCGGATGCGATCAAGCGCCATCTGCGCCTTGTCCGCGTCCGCCGAGTAGATGAGCACCTGGCCGCGCCCGTCGATGTCGTCGACGTTGATCTCTGCGCCGGTGTCCTCGGTGATCTCGCGGATGATCTTGCCCTTCGGCCCGATCACCTCGCCGATCTTGTCGCCGGGGATGTACTCCAGGATCACGCGGGGCGCGTTCGGGTTGAGCTCGGCACGGGGGGCGGGCATGGCCTCGGTCATGACCCCGAGGATGGTGGTGCGCGCCTCCTTGGCCTGGTTCAGCGCGCCGGCGAGCACCTCGGCGGGGATGCCGGTCAGCTTGGTGTCCAGCTGCAGGGCGGTCACGAACTCGTCGGTTCCGGCGACCTTGAAGTCCATGTCCCCGAAGGCGTCCTCGGCGCCGAGGATGTCGGTGATCGTCGTGTACTTGCCGTCTTCGGCGATCAGCCCCATGGCGATGCCCGCGACCGGTGCCGCGATCGGCACGCCGGCGTCGAGCAGCGACAGCGTGGAGGCGCACACGCTCGCCATCGAGGTGGAGCCGTTGGACGACAGCACCTCCGAGACCAGGCGCAGGGTGTAGGGGAAGGTGTCGACGTCGGGGACCACCGGCAGCAGCGCACGCTCGGCAAGCGCCCCGTGACCGATCTCGCGGCGCTTGGGACCGCGCATGAAGCCGGTCTCGCCCGTGGAGAACGGTGGAAAGTTGTAGTGGTGCAGGTAGCGCTTCTCGGTGTCCGGGTCGATGGTGTCGATGCGCTGCGCCTCACGGGTCATCCCGAGGGTCAGCACGTTGAGCACCTGCGTCTCGCCGCGGCGGAACAGACCCGAGCCGTGTGCCCGGGGCAGCACGCCGACCTCCGCAGACAGCTCGCGGATGTCGCGCGGCCCGCGCCCGTCGATGCGCACGCCCTCGTTGACGACACGCTGGCGGATGAGTTTCTTCTCCAGCGCACGGAAGGCATTGCGGGCCTGGCGCTCCAGCTCCTCGTCATTGACCTCGATCTCGCCAGCGGTCTCGAACACGCCGTCGATAGCCGCCTCACGCAGATCGCTGATCTTGAGATTACGGTCGTTCTTGCTGAGCGAGGCGTCCGCCAGGACCGCGCGCAGGTCGCCCCCGGCGGTGCGCTCGACCGCCTCGAAAACCTGGTCGTTGTAGGCGGGGAACAGCTTGAACTCCCCGGTGTCGCGCTTGCCCCCGCGCTCGGCGAATTCCAGTTGGAGGTCGCACAAGGCCTTGAGATGGGACTTGGCCTCCTCCAGCGCCGCCGCGATGACCTCCTCGGTCGGCTTGACCGCCCCGAGCTCGATGTCGTCGACGGCCTGCTCCGTGGCCTCGGCCTCGACCATCAGGATGTCGATCTCACCGCTGTCGGTGTTGAGCCGTCCGGCCACGACGAGATCGAAGATGGCCTCATCGGCGAGGAAGGGAAAGGTGGGGAACACATGCCAGCGACCCTCGCGGTCCATGGCCATGCGCAGACCGGCGACCGGGCCGTCGAAGGGGATACCGGACAGCATCGTCGCCATTGACGCGCCGTTGATCGCCAGCACGTCCGGTGTATGCAGTTGGTCGGCCGACAGGGTCATGATCAGGATCTGGATCTCGTTGCGCAGACCCGAGTCGAACGTCGGTCGCATCGGCCGGTCGACCAGCCGGCACGTGAGGATGGCGTTCTCGCTGGGACGCCCTTCACGCTTGAAGAACCCGCCGGGGATCTTCCCGGCGGCGTACATCTTCTCCTCGTAGTCGACCGTGAGCGGGAAGAAGTCCAGATGCTCCTTCGGCCGTGAGGAGGCTGTGGAGGTGACGAGCAGGATGGTCTCGCCGAGGTGGGCGACGACCGACCCGCCGGCCTGACCGGCGAGCTTACCGCTCTCGAATCGGATCTCGGCGTCGCCGATCTTGGCGGACGCCTCGGTGGTACCGAGCTTGCCCATGGTGATGGTGCTCCTTACCGCCGCCGGTGACCGGCGGCGTGTGGGGGCCAGGCTCGCTCTCGGCAGCAGTTCCCAGTGGTGATGCCTGTGGTTGATCCACAGCCGTCACCACTGACAACTGCTGCGCCGGGTCCGGCAAGCCCAGCCGGAATGCGGTTCAAACGGATGACGCCGAGCCCGGTGTGAGCTCGGCGTCGGCAGTGCTAGCGGCGCAGCCCGAGGCGCGCGATCAACGAGCGGTATCGCTCGATGTCGTTGCGCTGCAGGTAGCCCAGGAGCCGGCGACGCCGGCCCACGAGTTGCAGGAGCCCGCGCCGGGAGTGGTGATCCTTGTTGTGCGTCTTCAGATGCTCGGTCAGGTGATTGATCCGAGCGGTGAGCAACGCGACCTGCACCTCAGGCGACCCGGTGTCGCCGTCAGCGGTGGCGTACTCGGAGACGATCTCGTTCTTGTGAGGGATAGCGGCCCGGCCCAAATGGATACTCCTCAATGATCTCGGGCTCCGGCGGATGGACGCATGCGGCGCCGGGAACCTCTGTGGCGGCAGGCACGATCAAAGTCGGGCGCACCGTCGGTTCTCCTGCGGCAGCCCGTCCCGTGCCTTCACCAGCACCTGGGACCTGCCCCGCTCACCCAATCCGGGCACGACGTACGGCCGCCTGCTCGGCGGCCTGCTGCGAGTCTGCCACGCCTTGGCCAAAGCCTCAACCGGGAGGATTGTCGGGTGCGCGCAGGCGCGGTCTTCCCAGCTACCTTTCAGCGGGCGCTGGGCTCGGTCGTAGCCGGAACCAGCGCCGCCGCCCGATCCGTAGCACGGCCTCACGCTGCTCCCCGCCGATCACCACGTCCGGGTCAAGCAGCTTCACGTCGTTCAGCCGCACGGCGCCTCCCTGGACGAGCCGTCGCAACTCGGATCGCGACTCCTCCGGAAGGCAGCGTTCCAGGACGGCCATCAAGCGCTCTCCGCCAGCCACGCCGACTTCAGGCATCGATTCCGGCACCTTTCGCTCGGAGAAGACCCTCTGGAACCACTCGTCTTCCTCGCGTGCTGCGTCTGCGCCGTGATAGCGCTCCACGAGGGCGCGCGCGAAGGCACGCTTCGCCACCATCGGGTTGAGCTCACCCCGGTCGACCGCACCGAACATCTCCCGCAGCTCGTCAAGCGGAATCAGCGAGTAGACCTCCGCGAACTCCGGCACGAGGTCGTCCCGGAGTCGCATGGCCTTTCCGAACTTATCTCTAGGCGCGTCACTCAGCGCGATGTAGTTGCCGAGGCTTTTGCTCTGCTTCTCGCGGCCGTCGATACCGGGAGTGATCCGGGTCGTGAGAACGACCTGCGGATCCTGTCCGAGTTTTTCCTGGTAGAACCTACCCATGAGCTCATTGAATAGCTGGTCCGTGCCCACGATGGTGAGGTCTGACTGGAGCGCGTACGAGTCGTAGCCCTGCAGGACGGGGTAAAGGAGTTCGTGCATGTAGATCTCGCGGCCCGCAACGATACGGCGTTCGAACATATCCCGCTGAATGAGCCTCGTGTGCGTGACCATCGTGAGGAGGTTGAGGAAGTCCCCGAGATCCATACACGAGTACCACTCGCTGTTCCGACGGATCTCGAAGACCTCTTCGTCGGTTCGCAAAATCTCAGACACCTGAGCAATGAACAACTCGGCGTTGCGAATAATCTCCTCGTCGGTGATCTTACCGCGGGTTTGCTCCTTGTCCGTCGGGTCACCGATACGCGTGGTGAAGTCCCCGATGAGGAAGACAACCTTGTGGCCGTGGTCCTGGAGGTCCCTCATCATCCAGAGGTTGACCGCGTGGCCGATGTGAAGAAAAGGAGCAGTTGCGTCCACGCCGTACTTGATACGAAGCTGCTTGCGGGACGCAAGCTTATCTTCGAACTCTTGACCGGAGTAAATCTCTTCGGTAGTACGTTCAAAGTGCGTCAGGTCGAATGGCCGCACTGTTGCCATAGTGATGTCCGTAGTTTGTGGTGGAGTCGTATCAACGCTCGGGGGTCGGGCCGCGATGCGGCTCAGGCTACAGTCTGGAGCCTAGAGCACCCGCTCGCGCTGTGTCGGGTTGGACCATTGGCTTTCCGGCAAAGGCGTTTTGCTACGGGCTTGATCGTGCCGAGCCAGTGGCGGCCGGTCGCTAGCCCGCATCGCCTGGGTCCTGGGCCAGCAGGCGGCGGGCGGCGTTCCGGTCCCTGCCCATCTGGGTGACGAGATCGTCGACCGAGTCGAAGCGGCGTTCGTCCCTCAGGCGATGGCGGAAGTCCACGGCCGCGGTCACGCCGTAGAGGTCCGGATGGGCGTCGAGCAGATGCGCTTCAACCCGGAGTTGACTGCCCCCAAAGGTAGGATTGATCCCCACGTTGGTGACCGCCGCGTGCACTTCGTTCCCGGGGCCCTGGAACATACCCGCGTAGACCCCGCGCGCGGGGACCGCCAGTCGCGGATCGACCTGCAGATTGGCGGTGGGGAACCCGAGCCCGGTGCCGCGCTGATCGCCGCGAACGACCACCCCGTCGACGAAGTGCGGCCGCCCGAGCATGCGCCCGGCGCGCTCGACCTCGCCGGCGTCGACCGCCGCGCGTATCTCGGTGGAGGAGATCGCGACCCCGTCCAGCGACAGCAGGCTCACGCCTTCGGTGCGGAAGCCCCGCGCTCTGCCGGCATCGGTGAGCGTGGCGACGTCCCCGGCGGCCTTGTGCCCGTAGCGGAAGTTGGTGCCGACGATCACCTCGACCGCCCGCAGGGGGTCGACCAGCACGTGATCGACGAACTCGTCGGGCGGCAGGTGCCGCAGGGTGTCGTCGAACGGCAGCACGACGACCAGGTCGACCTGCTGGGCGGCCAGCATCTGCGCGCGGCGGAGGGAGGTCATCAGCAGTTCCGGCTGGCTGCCGGGATTGACGACCTCCATCGGATGCCGGTCGAAGGTTACGACCACGCTGCGCAGCCCGAGATCGCTCGCCCGGCGCACCGCTCGCCGGATGATGGTCTGGTGGCCGCGGTGCACGCCGTCGAAGAATCCGATCGACACCACCGACGGTGCGGGCAGTGCGTCGGCCAGCACGTACACGATGTGTTCAGCCATCTCGTCGGCCGGCGGGAGCAGGAGATCAGGCACCGCGACCTCCGTCCCCATCCCCGGAGGACACGAGTACGGCCAGCGGTCTGGCGCTGTCGCCGTCATCGGCGATCATGGCAACTAACCGGCCGTCGGGGTCCAGGGCGGCAACCGGCCCGGCCTGGCCGGTCACGGCGATCGGACGGCCGTGGCGCAGCGCGGTCACGTCGGTGGGTCGCAGGTGGATCCGCGGGTAGTCGCGGACCCCGTCGGCCATGCCGAGCAGCGCCTCGGGCAGGCGGCGCTGCTCCCCCAACTGCACGACCTTCTCCAGGTCGACCGCGTCCTCCACGGAGAACCGCCCCGAGCCCAGCCGCCGCAGCCCGATCAGGTGCGCGCCCACCCCCAGCCTTTCGCCGACCTCAGCCGCGAGCACCCGGACGTAGGTACCGGGCGAGCAGGTGACGAGAAAGGCCGCCTCGGCCCTGGGGCCGGGGTGGAAGTCCTCCAGCACGATGTCGTGGATGGTGATACGGCGTGGCTCACGATCGACGACCTCTCCGCGGCGGGCCTTCGCGTACAGCCTCTCCCCACCGATGCTGAGTGCGGAGACCATCGGCGGGATCTGGTCGATCTCCCCGACGAAGAACTTCAGCGCATCGCATAGCCCGGGCTCGTCCACACCGGAGGCATCGCGTTCCGCGAGCACCTCACCGGCGGCATCGAGCGTGGTCGTGGTCACGCCCAGGCGGATGCGGGCGTCGTAGGTCTTGGCGGATGCCTGGAGGTAGGGAACCAGGCGGGTCGCCCGGCCCAGGCAGACGACGAGGACGCCGGTAGCGTCAGGATCGAGCGTGCCGGCGTGCCCGACCTTCAACCGTCCCGGCCCGCGCCGGCGCCCGCCGCCGGGAAGACCGGCGGCGACGGCCCGGCGAACCACGGCGACCACGTCGTGTGAGGTCATACCGGTGGGCTTGTCGATCACCAGCACCCCGTCCATACGGCCCTGCTCACCCCCTCTCAACGAGCCCGCGGCGCGAGCACGCCCAATCCTTCTCTGTGAGGCGTCATGACGACCCTCGGCCCCCGGGGTCCTGCGGCGAGGCGTCCTGATCGCCGTCGCCGGGGGATGGGATCTCGCGCAGCAGGCGGTCGATGCGGCGACCCTGCGCGGGGACGGGATCGTGGCTGAACCGCAGGTCAGGGACGTAGCGGATGCGCAGGCGCGCGCCCAGCTCGCGGCGCAGCAGCGGCTGGGCGCTCTCCAGCCCTTCGGCGGTGGCCGTCAGCGACTCCTGGTCATCCGGCAGCACGGTGTAGAAGACCTCGGCGTGCTTGAGGTCCGAGGATGTGCGGACGTCGGTGACGGTCAGGAAGCCGATGCGCGGATCCTTGAGCTGCAGGACCGCCTCCGCCAGTACCTCTTTCACCGACTCGTTGACGCGACGCATGCGTTGGCTCATGAGAACTCCCCGGCGATCACGTCAAGGTCGAAGCGGATCAACTCGACTCGCGGCTCCCGGTACACGATCTTCTCCACTGACTGCGCCACCTGCCGCACGCCGGTCTCAGAGCTTGCGGCGACCGCGACCCCCAGCGTGCACCGCTGCCACAGATCCTGGTGATCGATCTCAACCACCGACACGTTCAGCCCATTCCGCAAAGCCGCAATCAACGCCTTCACCACCCCCCGCTTCCCCTTCAACGAGGTCGCAGCGGGCACATGCACCTCAACCTCCATCAATCCGGCAATCATCTTCTCGCTATCCATCAGCAGTCCGAGGAGAAGAGGATCCGAAGGCGGCCCGGGGGCATCGAGAGGGATCGGGGCACATCGCTCCGAAGCGGGCTAAAAGGCCTTACCGCCCCGAAGGAGTGACGTGCCCCGACCCAAGAGATCAGGCGCGCGCGACCTCGCGCTGCTCGTACACCTCAAACTCGTCATCCACCTTGATGTCCTGGAACTTCTCCAGCCCGACACCGCACTCGAAGCCGGTCGCGACTTCGGTGACGTCATCCTTGAAGCGTCGCAGGGAGGAGACGGTGTCGTCGGCGACGACCACGCCGTCGCGGATGACCCGGACGGTGCGGCCCCGCCGCAGCTCTCCCTCGGTGACGTAGCACCCGAAGACGAACCCGGCGCGTGGGACCCTGAAGATCTCGCGGACCCGGGCACGGCCGGTGGTGACCTCCTCGAACTCCGGGGCCAGCAGTCCCTTCACGGCCAACTCTATGTCCTCGATCGCCTTGTAAATGATCGAGTACTGCCGCAGGTCGACACCGGACGCCTCGATCGCCTGACGCGCGTTGGCCTCCGGCCGGACGTTGAAGGCGATGATGATCGCGCCCTCGCCGGTCTGTGCCAGCGACACGTCGTCCTCGGTCACCGCCCCGACCGCCTTGCGGATGACGCGGATGGAGACCTCGGGCAACTCCAGCTTGTTCATCGCGTCGACAACGGCCTCGACCGAGCCGGCGACATCACCCTTGATGATGAGGTTCAACGTCTGGCGCTGACCGGCCTCAATCGCCGAGCCCAGGCCCTCCAGCGACAGCGTCCGCCGGTTCGCCAGATCGACCTGACGCAACCGGGCCTGGCGGTTGGAGGCGATCTCACGGGCGGTGCGCTCGTCGTGGACGACGCGGAACTCGTCGCCGGCGTCGGGCACCTCGCTCCAGCCGAGCACCTCGACCGGCATCGACGGCCCGGCCTCCTTCACCGGGTTGCCTTCGTCGCCGAACATCGCGCGGATCTTGCAGTCCGCGGTGCCCGCGACGAGGTTGTCGCCGACGTGCAGCGTGCCGGCCTGCACCAGCACGGTCGCGACCGCACCGCGGCCGCGGTCGAGGTTCGCCTCGATGACCGCGCCCCGTGCCTTACTGCTCGGGTTCGCGCGCAACTCGGCGACGTCGGCCTGCAGCAGCACCATCTCCAGCAGCTCGTCGAGGTTCTCCCCGGTCTTGGCGGACACGTTCACCATCGTCGTCTGACCGCCGAACTCCTCGGCGACCAGGTCGTACCCGGTCAATTGCGTCCGCACCCGTGTGGGGTCGGCGTTCTCCTTGTCGATCTTGTTGACCGCAACGATGATCGGCACGTCCGCCGCCTTGATGTGGTCGATGGCCTCGATCGTCTGCGGCTTCACACCGTCGTCGGCCGCCACCACCAGGATCGCGACGTCGGTCACCTCGGCGCCACGGGCGCGCATCTGCGTGAACGCCTCATGGCCCGGAGTATCGATGAACGTGATCTTGCGGCCGTCCTTGGTGACCTGGTACGCGCCGATGTGCTGCGTGATCCCACCCGCCTCGCCCGACACGACGTCGGTGGCGCGGATCGCGTCCAGCAGCAGCGTCTTGCCGTGGTCGACGTGACCCATGACCGTCACGACGGGGGCACGCGCCTCCAGGTCGCCCGCGTCGTCCTCCTCCTCCGCGCCGAACTCCAGATCCTCGGGCGTGACGAGGTTGACCTCGGCGTCCATCTCCGCGGCGACGATCTGGATGAGGTCCTCGGACATCGACTGGGTGACGGTGATCATCTCGCCCATGCCGAACAGAACCCGGACGATGTCGGTGGCGTTGACACCGAGCAGCTTGGCGAACTCGCCCACGGTGATACCCGGCAGCACGTCAACCGGGCCGCTCACCTGGGCCTTGACCGGGCCCGAGCGCGCGCGCCGGGGACCGGCGGTCGCCTCGAACTGGTCCTGGAGCGTCGGCTCCTTGCGGCGCTTGTCCTTCTTGCCACGCCGGCCGCGACCGGGAGCACCGCCGGGAGCGCCACCAGGTCCCGGAGGCGCACCGCCCGGAGCACCGGGACGGCCGGGCCCGGCGGGACGGCCGGGCGCGCTGGGACGGCCGGGCGCGCTGGGACGGCCGGGCGCGCCGGTCCGCCCTGGCGCACCCCCGCCGGAGGGGCGGCCGGGGGCTCCGCCGGGGCGACCACGGCCCGGCGCGCCGCCACCGGGACGACCCCGGGCGGGCGCCTCAGGGGCCCCGGCGGCCTGCTGCCTGGGCGCGGGCCGCAAGGGCGGCGGGATCGAGCGCCGGCCCTGGCCCTCGCGGGGCAGGTTGGTCTCGACCTTGCGCACGGGTGCGATCGCCTCGCCGGTCGCCAGCGGGCTGAGCGGCTGGCGTGGGCGGCGCGGCGGGATGATCGGCTGTCCGGGACGGGGCGGCGCACCAGGGCGCGGCACGCCGGGCACGCCCTGCGAGCCCTCGGGCTCCTCGCCACGAGGGGGCGGGCCCTGCTCGGGGCCGCGGGGGCGCGGTCGCGGCCCCGGCCCGCGCTGACGGGCCTCCCCGGACCGCCGCGTGTCCGGGCGCGGCTGGGCGGGCTTGTCCGACGCGGAACGCACAATCCCGGCGCGGGCGCGGTCCGCAGCCGTCTGCGAGGTGCCCTCGTCCGGACGGGCGGGGGGGGCCGGCGGCGCCGGCTGGGACTCGACCTCTGGCACCTCAGGCTCCTGCACGGGGGGCGGGGCGGCGGTCGGCGATGCCTGCGCCGCCTCCATCGCGGGCGGCGCCGCGGCATCCGCCTCGTCGTCGCCGCCGACGCTGACGCCGGCGCTGCCACCAGGCCGGAAGGGCGTGGTGGGGGGTCGGAACCGCTGAACCTCGGTGTCGCCGTCGCCCGGGGCGCCGGAGTCGGCCGGGCCTGCGGGGGCGGCCGTGGGGGGCATGGGCGCAGCCGGCTCCTCCCGAGCCTGCTGGCTCGCGTGCAGGTGTGGCGGAAGGATCCGCCGGGCCTTGGCCTCCTTGGGCGGCGCGATCACCGCGGACAGGTCGTACTCCTCGGCCTCACGGCGCTCACGCTCCTCCTGCTTGCGCAGGCGCTCTTCGCGGAGCTTGCCAAGGCTGCCGCGGAAACGCGACGCATCCGCATCCTCGATGGTCGAGGAATGCGACTTCGCCTCAACTCCGAGCGCCCCGAGGCGACGGATGACCTCACGATTGGGGAGGCCAGTCTCCTTCGCCAGCTCGTAGACGCGTACCTTGCTCACTCACTCACTCCTCATGGGCGTACCGCCCGCGGCTTCTGCCGTCTTCTTTCTGCCAGGCGACCGGCGCGGATCGCCTGCTGCCATGCGTAGCGCAACCGCGTGCCGTCTGCCGCCACCGTCTGATCGGTCGAGCGCAGCGCTCGCCGCAGCACCTGAGCATCTCGCCTGAGCGCGGCCTCGAGGCAGGCCGCCCGGCTGCAGAGATACAGCGCCGCGTCCCCGCTCGCAGGAGAGAGGGTCGACGCATATGGCACCGCCGGCGACGACGAATCTCACGAGCGACTGCGTATCCATCACTCCGAGACACGCGGCGCACCGCCGGTCCGGCACTCCCGATCTTATCCCTCTTGGGTAGACAGCGTTTCGTCGATCGATCCCTCGCTTGACACCTCGGACGGGGCACCGGCGTCAGCGCTGACGGGATTGCCGTATTCGTCGATCTCCCCGCGCTCGTAGGCCGCCTGAAATGCCGCCTGCTCCTCAGCGAACTGCGTTTCGCTCTTGATGTCGATACGCCAGCCGGTCAGGCGCGCCGCCAGCCGGGCGTTCTGTCCCTCCCGGCCGATCGCCAGCGACAGCTGATAGTCGGGGACCACCACCAGCGCGGTTGAGTCCTCAGGATACAGGTACACCTCCGAGACCTTTGCCGGCGACAGCGCGTTGGCCACGATCGCGCCGGGCTCGGTCGCCCAGGGGACGATGTCCACCTTCTCGCCGGACAGTTCATCGACCACCGCCATCACGCGGCTGCCGCGGGCTCCGACGCAGGCCCCGACGGGATCGATGGAGGGCTCCAGCGACTCCACCGCGATCTTGGTGCGGTAGCCGGCCTCGCGGGCGATCGCCTTGATCTGCACCAACCCGTCGGCGATCTCGGGGACCTCCAGGCGGAACAGCTCATGCACCAGGCTGGGATGGGTGCGGCTGCAGATGATCTGCGGCCCCTTGACCGAGCGGCGCACCTCGATCACCAGCGCGCGCAGGCGGGTGCCGTGCTCGTAGCGCTCGGTCGGCACCTGCTCGGCGTAGGGCAGGATCGCCTCGGCGTTGCCCAGGTCCAGGACCGTCACGCGGTTGTCATGGATCTGGATGGTGCCGGTGACGAGGTCGCCCTCCTTGCCGGAATACTCGCCGTAGGTCTGCTCCCGCTCGGCCTCGCGCAAGCGCTGCAGCAGGACTTGCTTGGCGGTCTGGGCGACCACCCGGCCGAAGTCACGCGGCTCGTCGACCCATTCCCGGATGACGTTGCCCAGATCATCCAGTTCCTGGGCGTACACCGTCACATCGCCGGTCGTGGTGTCGATGACGACGCGCGCCTCCTCGCCGTCGGTCTGCGACCGCTTGTACGCACTGGCGAGCGCACTCTCCAATGCCTCGATGACCGTGAAGAAGGCGATGCCCTTCTCGCGCTCGATGCTCTTGAGGGCTTCGATGTCGACCTTCATGCGCTCTCCTCCTTCGTCCCCGCCGGTCCGGGCCTGTTGCCGGACGGCGAGGCACGGTCGACGGGGCCGCTCACCACGGCAGGCTCTGCGTGGCCTTCGCGATCTCCGGATAGCGGATACGGACGGTCGATCCCTCGACGGAAAGCACGACCGCATCGTCATCAGCGGCCTGAACCGTCCCACGCACCTGCTCGAGGCGGGCGTCGACGCCTCGCCGATGGACGAGCACCGCTCGTCCCTGAACCCGGTCGAACGCGCGCTGATCGCGGAGGGGATGATCGATTCCGGGGCTGGTCACCTCCAGGACGTAGCCGTCGTCAAACTCGCTGAGCTCATCCAACCGCGCTCCCAGGCCACGGGAGAGGTCCTGACAGGCATCCACGTCCACCCCGCCTCTGCGGTCGACGGTGACGCGCACCAGCCGCCCCGGCCCGTCACCCTTCACCTCGACGTCGACCAGATCGAGGCTGGCGGCGTGGGCCATTGGCGCCGCGGCCTGGCGCACAAGATCGTTCTCTCCGGCGGGCAAGCGGGTCACCTCCCTCCCTGGGCCATCCTCTGGCAGCCGACGGCCCTGATCTCCCAGGACCAGGGCTGCTCGGGCGAAACAAAAAGTGGGCGGGGACGCCCACTCTGCTCTGCGACGACGCTCTCATTGACCGCGTCCGACCAACGAGCGTATCAGCGGCACCAATCAGTGGCAATGGCTCGGGGACGCCGCTGTTCCCCCGGTGGAGCCCGCCCGTCCCCCGGCCCGGGGGTGCGTGGACGCCCGGCGGTTACGAGGTCGGGTACAGGTGGGTGAGGTGGAAGGAGACTTCCAGGCGGCGGTCGGCCACCATCGCCTCCGCGAACTCCTGTGGATCCGGATGGGCCTCGCCCCGAGCGGTCTCGTACAGCAGCAGCAGCGACCTGCAGGTGTCATCGCCGGGCTCGCTGGCCACCGGGCTGAGCTCCGCGTCCCCCTCGGCGACCACATACGTCCAAAAGTCCCCGCTGGCGACATGCAAACTCACCCGTGGGTCTCTCCGCAGGTTGTGAGTCTTTGCGCGCGAGTCGGTGACCGACACGCGGATGCGGTCGTCGATCAGGGCATAGACGACATTGGACAGTTGTGGGCGCCCGTCGGAGGACTTCAACGTCACCAGCACCCCTCTGTGGCGGTCGGCGATGAAGGCGCGGGCAGCGTCAGGAGGCAGCAGCATCAAGCGAGCATAATGGCGCGCTCCCCCGCCCTTGACCTGTCGTGATGGCCGCCGTCAGGAGATCACGGTCGCCACGCCCGCGCCACGCTCGGCACGGATCTCGTCGGCCATCTCGTTGGCGAGGTGGACCAGCGTCTCGACGATGTCGGACTCCTGCACCGTGTACACGACCTGACCGTGCTGGATGATCTGCCCCTTGCCCTTGCCGGCGGCCACGCCGAGATCCGCCTCGCGGGCCTCCCCTGGCCCGTTGACCACACACCCCATAACGGCCACGCGCAGCGGGACGTCGATGCCCTCGAGCCCGTCCTGCACCTTCTCGGCCAGGGTGTAGACGTCCACCTCGGCCCGGCCACAGGAGGGGCAGGACACCACGTCGAGGCCGCGCTCGCGCAGGTGCAGCGCCTCCAGGATGGCGATGCCCGCCTTGACCTCCTCGATCGGGTCGGCCGACAGCGACACGCGGATCGTGTCGCCGATGCCCTCCGCCAGCAGCGTGCCGATGCCCACGGCGGACTTGGTGACCCCCGTCTTGGGCGGCCCCGCCTCGGTGACGCCGAGGTGCAGGGGGTAGTCGGTCCGCTCAGCCAGCAGCCGGTAGGTCTGGATCATCGTCCAGGGGTCGGAGTGCTTCACCGAGATCGCGATGTCGGTGAAGTTCACGTCCTCCAGGATGCGCACCTCGTCCAACGCGCTCTCGACGAGCGCCCCCGGAGTCGCGCCCCCGTAGTGTTCCAGCAGGCGCTTCTCCAGGGAGCCGCCGTTGACCCCGATACGGATCGGGATCCCCCGCTGCCTGGCGGCATCGCCGATGACCTTCACCTTGGAGTGATCACCGCTCTTATGGATGTTGCCAGGGTTGATGCGGACCTTCGCGACCCCGGCCTCGATGGCCCTCATCGCGTAGCGCCACTGGAAATGGATGTCCGCGACCACGGGCACGGTTGACTTGGCGGCGATCGCCGCGAGAGCGTCGGCGTCCTCCTGTCGGGGGCAGGCCACCCGCACGATGTCGACGCCGGCCGCGTTCAGCGCGGCGATCTGCTGCAGCGTGGCGTTGACGTCATGGGTCTTGGTCGTCGTCATCGACTGCACGCTGAGGGGGGCGCCGTCGCCGACCTCCACGCCGCCGACACGGATCCGCCGGCTCTTCCGGCGCGGCGGCGGCTCGACCGGCGGCTTTGAGGGGGGAGTGGTCAGGATCGGCAGGGAGACCACGGCTGCTCAATACCTCTCGGAGCGCGACAAAGGGTCACTGGAAAATCGGGTTGGTGATGTCGACGTAGATCGCCGTCAGGCCAACCACCGCGAAGAACGCGATCACCGCCAAGGCTACCGGGGTGATCACCGCGGGGTCCAGGTACCAGCGCTCGCGCTCCCCCCGCAGGCGCCGGACACCGTTGACGGACTCCTCCACGAGCAGGACGGCGACATGCCCCCCGTCCAGCGGCGGCAGCGGCAGCATGTTCAGCACGCCGAAGACGATGTTCAAGGACGCGAGCATGAGCAGCACCGCCAGGATGTTGCCCGACGACCCGAACGTGTTCACCGCCTGCCCGGCGCCGACCAGGCTGGCGATCCCGCTGTCCTCGATGGAGCGGGGTTGATCCGATCCCACCTGGCCGAAGAACGCGGCAAGGCTGTCCGGGCTGAGCGCCTCGGTCAACGCCTGTACGGTCGCCCCGGTCACCCGGACAATCGAGAGGTCGCCGATCAGCGTCTCCTGGAAGGCCTGTGCGACGGTGAAGTCCCGCACGGCCTCGCTGGGGACCACCCCAAGGTACCCCTGCCGCACGCCGTCGGGGGTCCGGCCGGCGAGCTCCACCTGGAGCACCCGCTCGCCGCCGTCGCGGGAGACCGTGACGGCGACCGTCTCGCCCGCGCGCTCCTGGATGTCGGCCCGGGCCGCCTCCCACTCGCCGATCGGCTCGCCGTCGAGGGCGACGATCACATCTCCCGCCTGCAGCCCGGCCTCGTCGGCGGGGCTGTCCGGCAGCACGGAGCTGATCTCGGGCGTGAGCTGGCCGGTGGGCAGCCCGATGAAAGCCAGCCCGGCGAACAGCAGCACGAAGGCCAGGACGAAGTGCGTGGCCGATCCGGCCACCAGCACGATCACCCGCTTCCACGCGGCCTGCTGGTAGAACAGCCGGCCGTCGTCGTCGACCGCATCCGAGTCCTCGAACCGGCTCATCCCGGCGATCTTCACGAACCCGCCGGCGGGGATGACCTTGACCCCGTACTCGGTCTCGCCTCGACGGAACGACCACAGCGTGGGTCCGAAGCCGAGGAAGAAGCGCTCGGCCTTCATCCCGAACGCCTTCGCCGTGGCGAAATGCCCGAACTCGTGGAACATGATGACGAAGGCCAGCGCTGCCACGAAGATCGCGATGAACACGGCGTCCTCTCAGGCTCCGGTTGCGGCGACGATGCACGTCCGGGCGGTGGCGCGGGCGTCGCGCTCGATGGCCAGGACGGTCTCCAGGTCCGGGTCGGGTTGCGTCGGGTGTCCCTCCAAGACTGCCTCGACCACGGTGGGGATGCCGAGAAATGGTAGGCGCCCGTCCAGGAACGCCTCGACCGCCTCCTCGTTGGCCGCGTTGTAGACCGCCGGCGCGGTGCCACCCCGCCGTCCCGCCTCGAAGGCCAGGTCGAGCATGGGGAAGGTCGCCCCGTCCACGGGCTCGAACTGCAGGGCCATCGGAGCGCTCCAGTCCATGCGCGCCGGGGCGTGCTCCAGGCGCTCGGGCCACCCCAGCGCCAGCTGGATGGGCAAGCGCATGTCCGGCGGGCTCAGCTTGGCCATCGTGGCGCCGTCGCAGAACTCGACCATGCCGTGCACGATCGACTGGGGATGGACCACGACGGCGATGCGCTCGTAGGGAACGTCGAACAGCAGATGGGCCTCGATGACCTCTTGGCCCTTGTTGGCTAGCGTGGCGGAGTTCACCGTGATCACGCTGCCCATCGACCAGGTGGGGTGGGCGAGCGCATCGGCGACCGTGACCTCGGCCAACTGGGCCAGGCTTCGGCCCCGGAAGGGCCCGCCGCTGGCGGTCAGCACGACACGGGCGACCTCACGGCCGCGCCCGGCGCGCAGGCACTGCGCGAGCGCGGAGTGCTCACTGTCCACCGGCACGAGCTGGTCGGGCAGGTACGCGGCCCGGCGGACCAGGCTTCCGCCGACGATCAGTGACTCCTTGTTCGCCAGCGCCACCCGGCGGCCCGCCCGGAGCGCGGCCAGGGTGGGGCCCAGTCCCCGCGAGCCCACGATGCCGTTGAGGACCACGTCGCCTCCGGGGCCGGCGGGATCCTCTGGCCTGGTGGTCCCGGCCAGCTCGAGCACCCCCTCCGGCCCGCCCAGCACCTCAACCGGCCGCTGGGGCCGATCGGGACGCGCCGGTCCCGGGTCGGCGCGGAGCGCCTCCCGGGCGCGGGCGGCGGAGGCGGGGTCGGCCAGCGCCACGCGGCGCACCCCGAAGGCGCGGGCCTGCTCGACCAGCAGGTCGTCCCGCGAACCCGCAGCCAGGCCGCTGACGACGAAATGCTCGGGGTGGGCGGCGATCACCTCCAGCGCCTGGGTGCCGATCGACCCCGTGGAGCCCAGGATCGTCACTGCGCGCGGCGCTGCCCTGCCCGGTGCGGGCGCGGGAACGAAGGTGGCTTCCGAGGTCACGGCTTGCGCCCGAGGGGTGCGGGCCGCGTCGCGGCGACCGCTTCGAGCCGCTGCGCCGCGCCCTCGGCGGCGGGCAGCGTCCGCCCGCTGGACAGCGCGTAGTCGGCATAAAGCTGGCCGCAGGCGGCGTCGATCGCGGTGCCGCGGTTGCGTCGCAGGGTGGCGGGGATACCAGCGCCCTCCAGCACGGCCGCGAACGCCCGCTGGGCCGCCGTCGGGGGCGCGCGCCAGGGCACCGCCGGCGTGGCGTTCATGGGAATCAGGTTGACGTGCGGTACCGGACCGTCCGGGAAGCCGCCCCGTATCAGTTCGGCGAGTTTGCGGGCATCGTCTCCACCCGCGTTGATGTCCTCGATCAGCACGTACTCGAAGGTGAGCCTACGGCTGGTGGCGGCGACGTAGTCCCGGCAGGCGGCTAGCAGGTCCGCAAGCGGGTGCTGGCGGTTGACGGGAACCAGATCGTCGCGCAGGGCGTCGTTGGGGGCGTGCAGGCTGACGGCCAGCGTGATCGGCAGGCCGAGCCCCTGCAGGCGCCGGATCCCGGGGACCAGCCCGACAGTGGACACCGTCACCGACCGTGCGGACAACCCGAAGCCCTCGCCCTCCTCGGGTCGCCCGGTCAGCCAGCGCACGGCGGCGATGGTCGGCTCCAGGTTGGCCAGCGGTTCGCCCATACCCATGAAGACCACGTTGGTGACGTGGTCGGGGGCGTCGGTGACGCCGACTCCGCGCGCGAGCAGGCGCTGCATCACGGTCACCTGGTGGAGGATCTCGCCAAGACCCAGTTGCCGGCGGAAGCCCGCCTGACCGGTGGCGCAGAACGGGCAGCCCAGCGCGCAGCCCGCCTGCGTGGAGATGCAGACCGTCGCACGACGTGACCGCGGGTAGAGCATCAGCACGCTCTCCACGGCCTCACCGCCTGGGCCACCGCACTCCAGCAGCACCTTGCGGGTCAGTCCCGCGTCGGCGGTGCTCTCCCGCAGCACCCGCGGGGACGGGTCGAACGCCTCGACGAGTTGTGCCCGCAGCGTGGCCGGCAGGTCGGTCATCTCCGCACCGTCATCAACGCCCCGAGCCAGCCAGCGGCGGATCTGGCGCACCCGGTAGGACGGAGCGGCGCGCTCGCCGAAGCGCTCCAGGAGGGCGGCGAGTCCGTCGCGGTCGAGCGTGTAAGGATCCATCACCGGGTCAAAGGCCGAGGGCGAGCAGGATCAGGTGCGTGGTAGGCAGGGTGAAAAGCAGCGCGTCCATCCGATCCATGATGCCGCCGTGCCCGGGAAGGACACGGCCGAGATCCTTGACGCCGAGGTCACGCTTGACCAGTGATTCGGACAGGTCACCGAGCGTCGCGGCGAACAGGATGCCGGCGCCCAGGATCAGCGCCTCCACCAGGTTCAGACCGGGAACCAGTGGCTCGGCCATGAAGACGGCGAGCACGAGCACGGTCACCAGCGCCCCGAGCAGGCCTTCCCAGGTCTTGCCCGGGCTGACGCTGGGAGCGAGCTTGTGGCGACCGAACCGGCTGCCCAGGGCGTACGCACCGATGTCGGCGGCCACGGTCATCGCGACGACGGCGATCACGTACCAGGCGCCGTCCGGGCGATCCAGCAGCAACCCGATGAAGCTGCCGCAGAAGGGCACCCACAAGGTCATCAGGAAGGTTGCCCCGAGGCTGGCCGTGACGTCGCTGCGGCCGCGGTCGGACAGCAACCAGGTCAGGGCGCCGAACACCAGCAGCACCAGACCGAGCACCTGTCCCACGGGGCCAGCCACGTAGGCCCCGAAGAACATCACCAGGCCCGCTCCGATCGCCACCGGGGTGGCGGGCCGCAGCCCGCGCTCTCGCAGGGCGATCGCGACCTCGAGCAGGCCGATGATCACGATGACGGCCACGAAGACCAGGAACGCGTAATCGTTGAGCCACAGTGTCAGCAGAAACAGCCCGGCGAGCACGACGCCCGAGGCGATGGCGAGCGGAAGGTTGCGGCCCGCCGGAGCGGGAGGCGGCGCTTCGCCCGCGGGGGTGGGGTCGCCGTTGGCCGAGCGCGGAGGGTCGGGCATCGATGGGGCGTCGGACGGCTCTGGATCGGGTTCGCCAGACATCTCGGACACCTCCTGGGGCAGGCGACTCCCGCCTGCCCTGTCTTCGCGTACCCCGCGCCCGCCCCAAGACCCGTGAATGCTCGCGCTAGACCTCCAGCAACTCCTTCTCCTTGTTGGCCAGCAGCCCGTCGATCTCGGCGACGTAGCGGTCGGTCAGGTCCTGGAGGCGGTTCTCCGTGCGTTGGGCCTCGTCGTTGCCGATCGCCCCGTCATCGGCGAGCTTGGCGATCACGCTGCGCGCCGACCGCCGGGTGCTGCGGATGCCGATGCGTCCCTCCTCGGCGCGCTCACGGGCAAGCCGGACGAACTGCTTGCGGCGCTCCTCGGTGAGCTCGGGGAACACGACACGGACCACCTGGCCGTCGTTGGACGGGTTCAGCCCCAGGTCGCTCATTGAGATCGCACGCTCGATCTCCTTCATCGCCGAGCGGTCGTAGGGCGTGACCAGCAGCATCCGGGGCTCGGGCACGGACACGCCGGCAAGCTGCTGGAGGGGCGTGTGGGTGCCGTAGTACTCGACGGGCAAGTCGGTGATCAGCTGGGGGTTGGCGCGACCGGTGCGGATCTTCGCGAACTCGTTGCGCGTATGGTCAACCGCCGCGACCATCTTGAGCTCGGCCTCGGTCAGGGTGTCATCCAGGGATTCGGTACTCATGAGTTCGCCTCCGAAGCGTCGTAAGGCGCCGGGCGCGCGCCGTGAACGAGCGTGCCGATCGCCTCACCGCAGACGACGCGGCGGATATTGCCCTCCACGAGCAACTCGAAGACCAGGATCGGCAGATCGTTGTCCTTGCATAAAGAGACGGCCGTCTCGTCCATCACCTTAAGGCCGGCGACCTGCACCTCGTAGTAGGTCAGTGAGTCGTAGCGTCGCGCGGAGGCGTGCACCGCCGGGTCGCGATCGTAGACGCCGTCGACTTTGGTGCCTTTGAGTATCGCCTCTGCGCCGATGTCCAGCGCCCGCTGGGCCGCGGCGGTGTCGGTCGAGAAGTAGGGAGCGCCCAGGCCGGCGGCGAAGATCACCAGGCGCCCCTTCTCCAGGTGACGGATGGCCCGGCGGCGGATGTAGGGCTCCGCCAGCGCCTCCATGGTGACCGCCGACTGCACCCGGGTGGGCAAACCACGCTTCTCGCAGGCGTCGGACAGCGCCAGAGCGTTGATGACCGTGGCCAGCATGCCCATGTTGTCAGCGCTGGAGCGGTCCAGGCCGGCAGCCTGTGGCGAGGTGCCCCGGAAGATGTTGCCGCCGCCGACCACCACGGCGATCTCCACGCGCAGGTTCTCGGCCACATCGACCAGTTGCGAAGCGATCGAGCCGACCCGAAGCGGGCTGATGCTGTTCTCCGAATCGGCGAAAGCCTCCCCCGAAAGCTTCAACAGCACCCGCTTGTACTTCGCTTCACTCACGGTTGGCCCACTTCACGGTCGGCTCCCACGTGCATCCTACGAGAGGGGCCGGGGACCGTTGCTCCGGAGCGGGCTAAAAGGCCCTTCCCGCCCCGGAGGAGCAACGGTCCCCGGCCCCCTGGTCAAGGGTTCACTCGCCAACCCTGAAGCGGGCGAAGCGCCCCACCTCGATCTTCTCTCCGGACGTGCGCTGGAACTCGGCGAGAAGGTCACCGACAGTGCGCGAGTCGTCCTTGATGAACGGCTGGTTCAGCAGCACCTGCTCCTTGAGGTAGGCCTTCAATCGACCCTCGACGATTCTGGGGACGATGTGCTCCGGCTTGCCGTCGTCACGCGCCTGCTTCTCAGCGAAGTCGCGCTCCTGGGCCAG
>WHTC01000425.1 GCA_009379795.1 Nitriliruptorales bacterium
ACGATCTCGGCGATGTAGGCGGCGGTGAACAGGATGAGGGCGACCATCGCGCGCATCGCGAAGCCCGGTGTGGCGACCCAGCCCGGCAGGAACAGGCCCAGCGCGAAGAAGCTCATGAACAGCAGGGTGATCAGCGGCACGCCGCGGATCAGCTCGATGTAGCCGACGCAGACGATCCGCACCGCCGGGAAGGTCGAGCGCCGCCCGAGGGCGAGCAGCACCCCGACCGGGAAGGACAGCACGATGCCGCCGATGGCGAGGAACAGCGTGAGCAGCAGCCCGCCCCAGCTGTCCCACCCGACGCCCCCGAAGCCGGTGAACGCGACGAACACCGCGATGATCGTGCCCAGCCAGACCACCGGCATCCGGCGGTCCAGCGTCGGCGGCAGGCGCGCGCCCGCGACCCAGCCGGCGGCGGCCACGACGAGCGCGGCCAGCGTCAGCAGCGACGGGGTCACGGTGCGGGTCATCGCCAGCAGGACCGCCAGGAGCAGGATGAGCGGCCCGGCGCGGCGCAGCGCCCCACGCACATCGGACGAGCCCCGGCGCGCCGACTGCCCGAGGGTGATGCCGGCGACGACCGCGACCACGAAGATCGCGACCCACGGGCGGTAGAGCTCGTCGCGAGGGAAGCGCCCGACCATGAAGTTGGTCAGGTTGACCTGGATGATCTCCCAGCGACCGGTGACGAAGACGAAGCGCAGCGCGCGGTAGATGACCCAGCCGAGCAGGCCGCCGAACACCACGGTGAGCACCGCGTTGTGCCAGGGCCTGAACAGGTTGGCCCGCGCCCATTCCCTGGGCGACAGGTGGGTCGCGGGCGGCAGCGCGTGGAGGGGTTGCTCTGGAGCGAGTGCTGTGATCTCCGAACCCTCGGTGGTGACAGGGGTCTGGGGGGTCTGGGCCGAGGTCATGACCGCCCCTCCAGCCGCAGCCGCCGGTTCACGAAGTTGGTGACCAGCGCGATCGTCAGCGACAGCAGCAGGTAACAGAGCATCAGGATGCCGATGGACTGCGGCGCAGGGTTCCCGTTGGCGATGATCTGCCCGGTGATGCGGGTCAACTCGAAGTAGCCGACCGCCACCGCCAGCGAGGAGTTCTTCGTCAGGTTCAGGTACTGGTTGCCCAGCGGTGGCACCAGGACCCGCAGCGCCTGCGGCAGGATCACGTAGCGCAGGCGCTGGAAGCCCGACAGGGCGATCGCGTTGGCCGCCTCGGTCTGGCCCCTGGGCACCGCCAGGATGCTGCCGCGCACGATCTCGGCGATATGGCTGGCGGTGTAGAGCACCAGCGCGATCAGCAGCGCCGCGTACTCGGACCCCAGCTGGATGCCGCCGGTCACCACGCGCCCCTCCCGCGAGGGCAGGCTGATGGTGCCCGGGGCCGACAGCGACAGATGCGCAGCGACCGCGACCAGCAGGAGCACGCCGCCGCCCCACAGCACCCGCCGGTGCGGCTCGCCGCTGGCGTCGTGGCGCCGGGTCCGCCACACCGCCGCCGTCATCGCCAGCATCAGCCCGGAGCCCAGGAGCACCAGGAACAGGCGCGTCTGCTCGGCTCCCTCCCCCCACGGAACCACCAGTCCCCGGTTGGAGAACACGATGAGGCCGAGGGTCTCGGCGGCGTTGCTGATCGGCGGGAACTGCAGCACCACGGCCGTGTACATGAAGATGATCAGCACGAGCACCGG
>WHTC01000185.1 GCA_009379795.1 Nitriliruptorales bacterium
GCGCGGGGTCGCTGGCGCCTGCCCGACGTGACCCTGTTGTCATGGACCGGGCTGCGGGGGGCCGTGCCGATCGTGCTGGCCACCTTCCCGCTGACCGCCGGCTATCCGGGCGGAGGCGTGATCTTCAACACCGTGTTCTTCGTCGTGCTGGTCTCCGCGGCGATCCAGGGGTCCACCGTGGGCCTGCTCGCCGGCCGCCTTGGCCTCCGCGAGGACGCCCGGGTGTGGGCGCCCATCGCCGAGGCCCTCCCACTGGAAGGCGTCGCCGCCGATCTCGTCGAGGTCGACATCACCGAGGACCTGCCGATCGCCGGACGCAGGCTCCGCGACGTTCCGCCGCCCGAAGGCGCCCTGCTCACGGTGCTGGTGCGCGACGCGACCACCCGCGTGCCGACCGGCGACACCATCCTCCAGCCCGGCGACCATGTGCTGGTGGCGGTCAGCCGCCGGCCGACCGCCACCGCCGAGATCGTGGCATGGGCACGCGGCGAGGCCGTCGCCGTGCAGCCGCCCGCCCGGGGATCCCGGCCGGAGTCGCGGGACGAGGCGGGAGGGGTGAACGGCGATACCCAGTCGTTGCCCGGACCGGCGGCATCGACGGAGCCACGCGAGCGCGCCGCGGCCGGCCGGGATCACGGCCGACCGCGGCGGCGCGGGGAGCAGTGACGGGCGCGGTCGCCGGCCCGGGCACGCCGGGACTGCGCCCCCCGCTGCCGCTGATCTTCGCCGTCACCGCCACGGGGATTACCGCGAACACGCTGGTCGCCCCCGCCGTGCCGGACATCCTGGAGGGGCTGGACGCGTCGCGGGGGTACGCCGGGCTGCTGGTGGGAGCCGCCACCCTGCCGGGCATCCTGCTCGCGCCGTTGATCGGCCTGCTCGCCGACCGCTTCGGACGCCGTCAGGTGCTGCTGCCCTGCCTCGTGGTGTTCGGCGTCGCGGGCGGCCTCGGCGCCGTCGCGCCGTCCCTGTGGGTGCTGGTCGCCCTGCGGTTGGCCCAGGGTGTCGGCTCCGCCGGGCTGATCAATCTCGCCGTGGTGATCATCGGAGACCACTGGCAGGGGACAGAACGGGCGCGGATGATCGGGCGCAACGCCGCGGTGCTGACCACCTCGCTGGCGGTGCTGCCGACCCTCGGCGGGTGGTTGACCGAAGTCGGCGGCTGGCGGGCCCCGTTCCTGCTCTACCCCCTCGCGCTCGTCACGGCCCTGCTCCTCGGCCGCTATCTCCCACGCGTCCCCCCGCTGCAGGTGGCATTCCGCAGGCAACTCACGCTGGCGCTGCCGCTGCTGCGCACCACGACGGTCCTCGGCACCCTGTCGGCGGCGATGATCACGTTCGCGTTGATCTTCGGGTTGCTGCTGACGGTCCTGCCGCTTCATCTGGAGCAGGCCTTCGGGATCGATGCGACCGTCCGTGGGCTGATCCTGGGCCTGCCGGCGCTCACCAACACGTCGGCCGCCCTGATGCTGGGGCGGTTGCGCGCCCGCTTCGGCCGGCGGTCGCTGCTTGGCGCGGCCCTCGTGTGCTTCGTCGTGGCCCTGAGCATGGTCGCCTCGGCGTCGGGCCTGCCGATCCTGGTCGCGGGCATCCTGCTGTTCGGCGTGGGCGAGGGGCTGATGGTGCCCAACCTGCAGGACATCACCGTCGGGGCCGCCCCGGACTCCAGTCGAGGCACGATCGTGGCGATCTTCGTCAGCGCCTCGCGACTCGGCCAGACCACCGGCCCGGTGGTCGCCGGGGTGGGGTTGGCCGCGGTGGGGGCGCCGGCGACCTTCGCCGGAGGCGCCGTCCTTGCGGCCCTCCTCCTGGTGGCACTGCTGGTAGCCCATCGGGGTGCGAGAGCCGTCGTCGGAGGGTAATGACCAGCTTCGACGGCCCGGTCACCATCGCGACGACCGTGTCGTACCTGCAGCGCTTCCGGGTCAGCCGCATCCTGCCCCAGCCGGCGAGGGCCACGACCACCGGGGACGTCGCCCGTACACGGCGGCGATGACCGCCTCGCGCCCGAATCCGAAGACGCGGCTGATCGCGGTGACCAGCGCCACGATCGCGGTCGCACCGGCCAGGCCGCCCGGCGTGATCGGTCGCGATTCACGAACCGTCTTGCCTGGTCGCACCCGCCCGCGCGGCCGGGAAGGGTCGGCTGGCTTCCGGGCGCAGGGTTTCGTCCAGCGTCCACCATGCCAGCAGACCGGAGGCGAGCGTCAGCAGTCCCGCCACATGAACCGCCCAGACCAGGGTGAGCAGGCCGGCGACGATGCCGGCCAGGAGCGCGCCGACGGCGTAGCCCAGATCGCGCCAGAAGCGGTAGACGCCGACCGATGTCGCGCGCCAGGCCGGATGGGCGGCGTCGCCCACGGCAGCCAGCAGCGCGGGATACACCATGGCGGTGCCGAGGCCGAGCAGGACGGAACCGGCCAGGCCGGCGGCAAAGGGACGGGTCAGCCCGAAGCCGATGACGGCGTGTCCTCCCGCCTGCACCAGCATCCCGGCGACGATCAGCGGCTTGCGGCCGATCCGATCGGACAGCGGGCCGGTGATGATCTGGCCGGCACCCCAGATGGCGGGGTAGACCGCCTTGAGGATGCCGATGTCGGCGACCGAGACCCCGTAGGCCGCGAACAGCACCGGGAACACGCCCCAGGACATCCCGTCGTTGAGGTTATTGACCAGACCGGCCTGGGAGACGCCGAACAGCGTGCGGTTCCGCCAACTCGTCTCGGCGACGATCCAGCCGGTCGGCGGCCGCTCGTGCGTCTCGGGGTTCAAGGGGTTGCCGCCGTGGAGGGCTGCTTCCAGACGGGCGTAGCCGGCCGTGTCACGCACGAGAGCGACCGACAGCACCGTGCCGAGCACCGCGTAAGCGATCCCGATGAAGAACGGTTCCGGTCGCAGCCCGGCGGACTGCGCCACGAACCCCGTGACCAGTGCGGTCAGCCCCACCGCGCCGTACCCGGCAGCCTCGTTCAGGCCCATGGCCAGGCCCCGGCTGCGCGGGCCGACCAGGTCGATCTTCATGTTGACCGCCATTGACCAGGTGAGACCCTGACTCACCCCGAGCAGCACGTTCGCGGCCACGATCAGCCCCCAGGTGGGGGCGTAGGCGAGCAGGAACGGGACCGGCAGGGCGACCAGCCAGCCGGCCACGAGGATCGTCTTGCGGGAGAGCCGGTCGGCGAGCATCCCCGAGGCCAGGTTCGCGACGGCCTTCACCACGCCGAAGGCAATGATGAAGCTGAACACCACCACTTCGGAGGCGATGCGGAACTCCTCCGTCCCGACCAGCGGCACCACCGTCCGCTCCAGGCCGACCATGCCGCCGACGAAGAAGTTGACGAGCACGAGCAGCGTGAACTGCGGCCAGTTCTCCCGCAGTCCCAGCCTCATGCCGTCTGCGGCGCGCGGCATCAAGCCTCCGGCTCCAGCTCCTGGCCGCGCGCGGTGGCGAGTTCGGCAGGGCTGCCGTGCAGCACGCTGAGGTCCTCGCGGCCGGCGCGGGCGAGCAGGCTGGCTCCGGTCATGGCCCGCGCGCCGTGGCCGCAGTGCACGGTCACGGGTGCGTTGGGCGCCGCCGCCGTGTCCCTGGCCAGCATGCCGAGCTCGACGTGGACGGCATCGGGCAGATGGCCGCCTGACCACTCGGCGCGCTGCCGGACATCGAGCACCGGCCGATCGGTGAGGGCGTCACCGGGCTCGACCAGCGGGATCTGCTGCAGCGGCAGGCCGGCGGCCCCCCAGGCGGCCACGCCGCCGTCGAGTTCGCCGAGCAGTCGCTCGTAACCGATCTTGAGGCATTCGCGCACCAGCAGCGCACGGTCGGTGTCGCGGCTCGCGACGACCACGAACGGCCGGGCGCGGTCGACCAGCCACCCGAGCCAGGTGGCGAACTGGTCGCGCAGCGCGATCGACAGCGAACCGGGCAGGTGGCCGGCGGCGAAGTCCGCGATGGGGCGTACGTCGATGAGTTCGGCGCCGCCGTCGAGCGCGCGGCGGAACGCGGGGACGTCCACGCGCGTGGGAACCGGCGGCTGGCCTCCGTACACGCGCGGCCCGCCGCGGTTGACCGTGCGGAGCTCCAGGAAGTACGGCGGATGGCTGCCCAACCCCGTGAGCAGGTGCGCGACGAAGGTGTCCTCGTCGGGGGCCCGGAGCAGCGGGTTGGCCCGCCGCTCGTTGCCGATGGTGCTCGTCCGCCCGCCATCGCCGCCGGCTGAGCAGAACGACCCTGCGCCGTGGGTCGGCCAGACGGGCAGATCATCGGGCAGCGTGAGCAGACGCTCGTGCAGCGAGCGGTAGGCGGCCCGGGCGAGCGGCTCCGTCTGCTCCGGGCCGAGCAGATCCGGGCGGGCGACGCCGCCGGTGATGAGGGTGCCGCCGGTGAACACGCCCAGCGGCCGAGCCCCGTCAGCCAGCAGGTAGGCGAGGTGCTCCGGTGTGTGCCCGGGGGTGGCGAGCGCTCGCAGCGTCAGCCCGCCGAGGTCGATCTCGTCGCCGTCATGGAGGCCGCGTGCCGGGAAGGCCAGTCCGGCGTCGGCCGGCGCGATCACCTGCGCGCCGAGCGCCGCCAGTTCCCGGCTGCCGGAGACGAAGTCGGCATGCAGGTGCGTCTCAACGCTGAATGCCAGCCGCCACCCGCGCGGCTCGGCCGCCCGCTGGTAGCGCGATGGGTCCCGGCTGGGGTCGACGACCGCGGCGAGACCCTCACCCAGACCGACCACATAGGCACTGTTGCCCAGTCCTTCGTCAACGATCGGCACGATGTCCATGACAGCGGCACCTCCTCACGGGGGATCTCCTCAACTATTCCATAGAACGTTTGAAGATCCTAGTCCATCGTTGTGGGGCCTGTGGCCTTCCCCACCGGCGTGGAGGCGAAGCGCTGCACGCTGAGATGCTCCCGGGTCCTGGGGGCGAGCGCCGTCAGGTGCGCCGGCGGGTCGCCAGTGCGGCGCCGCCGGTGACCAGTCCCAGGAAACCGATGCCGAGCGCCGCGTAGGTCAGCGGTTGCGTCCCGCCGGTCGCGGTGGGGTCGTCGGTCGACGCGAGCTGCTCGTCTTGGTCGTCGCTGGCGGCCTCGGCCTCGTCGCCGGTTTCCTCGCCCTCCCCGGAGTGGCTGTCCTCGCCGTCCCCGGGAACGATCTCGACCACGGACGCGGGCGTGTCGGAGTCCGCCTCGCCGATCCACTCGACGACCTCGCCATCGTCGTAGGTTTGGATCGCGGGGAAGGCCAGTTCGGTCGGCTCCTCGGGGTTGCGGGCCTGGAAGCGGAACTCGTCGAACTCGCCCGGGTCGATCTGGCTTCCGTCGGCCTCGATCGTCAACAGCCCGTCCTCAAGGCTGATCGCCCAGCCGGGCTTCGGCTGGTAGCGACTGGCCTGGAAGCCTTCCGGCATCTGCACCTCGACCACGGTGGTCGAGCCGGTCTCCGACTCGTTGGGCACCCGCACGGTGTAGACGGCGAAGGCGCCCGCCCTGGGGTTGTCGGCGTTGACCGTGACGTGCGCCAACGCCGGTGCGGCGAGCAGGGCCAGCAGCAGCGTCGCGACGGCGATCACACCGAGGCGGGCCAGAGGGCGGGCGGGTCGTGCGGTCATGGTCGTCGCTCCTTGGTGGAGGGTTGGAAGCCCGGCGGAAGCCGTCGTCACAGGAGTCCTCCGCGGCGGGCGAAAAGTTCCGGCCGTGACCCGAGCGCATAGCATGATCCCGCGAGCGTCCCGTTCAAGAGACCGCTGAGCCGGAGCAGGAGGCCGCGTGCACGTACGTATCGAGCATCACGATCGGGTCGCCCTGCTCGAGCTCAACCGAGCGGAACGCCGCAACGCCATCGGTCCCGCGATGGCGGGGGAGATCGCGTCCGCCACCCGCTCGCTGAACAGCGATGAGCGGGTGGGTGCCGTGGTGCTTGCCGGCGCCGGACCATCGTTCTGTGCGGGGGCCGACATGAAGGAGCGGCTGACGGGTCCCGCCGGGAGCGCCGCGGTCTTTGCCGCCGTCCGAGGGGCCTCCTGGGCGGTGCACGACATCAGTGTCCCCGTGGTCGCCGCAATCCACGGTCATGCGCTTGGTGCCGGCCTCGAGTTGGCGGCGATGTGCGACTACCGCATCGCCGAGCAGGATGCCCTGCTGGGCCTTCCGGAGGTGCGGCAGGGCATCACCTCGGGCGGGGGCCTGCTTGCCCTCGCCTCGCTCATGGCTCGCGGCGCGCTGTCCAGGCTCGCTTTCAGCGGGAGAGCCGAGGACGCCGCCGGGGCGAAGGACCTCGGCATCGTCGACGAGGTGGTCCACGCCGGGCAGGCGCGGGCAGCCGCGCTGTCGATCGCCGAGGAGTTCGCCGCACACCCCCGTGCCGCGCTCATAGCC
>WHTC01000084.1 GCA_009379795.1 Nitriliruptorales bacterium
CGGCGTTGCGCTACATCGACACGCACGGGTTGGACGCGCTGAGCATGCACAAGCTCGGCGCCGAGCTGGGCGTCAAGGGCATGTCCCTGTACAACCACGTCGCCCGCAAGGACGACCTGCTCGACGGCGTGGTCGAGCTGCTCTGGTCGGAGGCCGAGAGCGCCGCCCCAGCGACGCCTGACTGGCGTGAGGGATTGCGGTCCTTTGCGCATGCGTTGCGCGACGTCGTGCGCCGGCACCCGAACGCCGCAGCGCTGATCACCAGCCAGCAGGTCATGCCAGAGCCCGCACTCCGGGCCGTCCAGGCCCACATCACCTCTGCCACGGATCGTGGCATTCCGGAAGAGCGCGCCTATGCGCTGCTGCGCACGATCACGTCGTACGCGCTGGGTTCCGCGCTCGCAGAGGTGAGCTGGGGTCTGGGTGCGCCGGGATGCGCACCGGCGGTCAGCGACCTGCTGCGGCCAGGTGTTCCCGGCGAGCTGGTCGGCGTCGCCGAAGTCTTCTGCGGGCAATGCGACCTCGACGCACAGTTCGAGCTCGGCCTGGACCTCATGCTGCGCGGCATCGAGTGCACGCAATGGCCCACTTGACCATCGTTTCTGCGCGTGCGGGCAGCCGCTCGTAGTCGTGGCCGAGCCGGCGGCAACGCACGATCCAGGCGAAGGTCCGCTCGACCATCCAGCGGCGGGGGCAACACGGCGAAGCCCTGCTGATGTGGTCGACCACGGTTTATCCCTTGTGGCACTCGCCCTACTCGGCGGGCTCGGTCTGGCAGAAGTACTGGGCCTCCGCCGTCGAGTCCGGCGGCTGGATGTACACCAGCCCGGTGAACCCGTGCCCGCCTGCGAACGCGTTGTCCGGCGGCTCCCCTGCGATGAACTGGTACAGCCCCCTGCTGAGGTAGTGCTCGGCGCCTGGCTGCCGGGCGTCGATCCGCATGGTCGCGCCCTCTTGCTCGCTGAAGTCGTAGGTGAGATCGATCGCCGCCTCGTCGAAGGTAAGCGTCTCCGTCTCGCCGGGGCGCAGGGAGACCTCCTCCGTCGACTGGAGGGGCTCGGTGACCGCGGAGCGGTACGCCACGGTGCAGGCCACGACCGGGAAGTCCTCAGCCGAGATCGGCGCGTCGGACGACGGTCCCGCGCAACCGACACACGCGACTGCGAGAAGGGTCCACGCGCGCACCTTCATCAGGACACCCTGGCTCGGTTCGTGGGTGGCGGCCTCTCCCTTGTGTCAGACGTCCCGCGGCCCGGGCTAGTTGCGCCGGACAGGCATCGATTGTGGACATGTCGCTCGCAAGCCACCGACGTGCTGATCCTGTCGGGGGAGGACCAGGGTGAAACGGGCGCCTCCTTGCGGACTGTCGCCAGCGGTGATGTCCCCCTGGTGAGATCGGGCGACCTGGCGTGCGATCGCCAGGCCGAGGCCTGTCCCGCCCCGAAGCTCAGGGTGCCGCGCCTGGTCGAGTCGGGTGAACCGTTGGAAGACCCGTTCGCGGTCGTGGGGGTCGATGCCGGGACCGTCGTCGTCGACGGTGATCACCGCATCTGCCTCGGACACGGTGAGCGACAGGTGCACATCGTCGACGGCGTGGGTCGCGGCGTTGTCGAGGAGGTTTCGCAGGGCGCGGGTGAGTTGCCCTGGGTGGCCTCTGGTCCGCACGGGCTTCGGCGCGGTGACCCGAACCGCGATGTCGCGGGGGCGGCGGGCTTCGGCGGCGACGATGTCGTCGAGGTCGACGTCGACGATCTCGCCGACGCCGTGCTCGTCCATCTGGCTGAGTGCCAGCAGGTCGTCGACGAGTTGGGTGAGGTGTTCCTGTTCGGCGATCACCACGTCGGCGGTCGCCGGCCAGTCGGCGGCGTCCGGGTCGGCGCGGGCCACGTCGAGTTGTGCCCGGCTGGCCGCGATGGGGCTGCGCAGCTCGTGTGACGCGTCGGCGACGAACTGTCGCTGCCGTTGTTGCGAGCGGTCGAGGCGTTTGAGCATGTCGTTCATCGTGATTGCCAGGCGCTGGATCTCGTCGTTTCGGTCGGGTACCGGGACGCGGTCGCCCATGGTGGTGTGGGAGATGGCACGCACCCGCCGGGTGATGGCGTCGACGGGTCGCAGGGCGCGGGTGGTGGTGAGCCAGGAAAGCACCCCCACCGCTGCGACGAGGAGGGGCACTACCACCCAAAGCGCCCGGCGGAGCGTGTCGAGGCTGTCCTGGACCGGTCGCAGTGGGCTTGACACCCCGACGCGGGCGACGTCGTCGCCGATGGTGAGGTCCTGGGCGACGGCGACCACGCGCTCATCGAGATCGACCGGCCCCGGCTCCCCGACGGGGAAGACGTCGACCCCCAGGGGGTCGCCGGGCGTCTCGATCACCTCCCCGGTCAGTGGGTCAACGGGCACCTCGATGCTGTGCGGGCCTGGCCCGTCAACCATGAGCCCTGCGGCGCCGTGATCGACGGGGCCGTCCACCGGGGCGAGCCTAAGGAAGAACTCCGCTTCGGTGAGTTGTTCGCCGTGGTCGTCGAGGTAGAAGAACCCCGTGGCGTCGTCGACGTCGACGACACCGATGGTCGCCTCGCCCCGGGAGAGCTGGTCGACGTAGCCGCTGAGCACAGCTTCGGTGTTGGCTCGGGTGTCGGCGACCAGCCGGTTCTCGACGACCTCGAGGAGGACCACCGCGATGGTCCCGACGGTCACCGCGAACACCGCGGCGACCAACAGCGTAAGACGGGCGGGAAGCCCGAGACGTCTGCTGATGTGGCTCATGGCTCCACCAATCGGTAGCCGACACCGCGGACGGTCTCGATCGCCCCGTGCCGGACGCGGCTGTCGAGTTTCCGGCGCAGATAGCCGATGTAGACGTCGACCACGTTGGAGTCACCGGCGTGGTCGGCGCCCCAGACCAGATCGAGGAGTTCGCTGCGTGTCAGGGGCTGGCCGGGCCGCCGGGCCAACGCCTCGAGCACCGCGTACTCCCGCGGTGTGAGTTCGATCACTTCGTCCCTGTACGTGCATTGCCGCCGGGCGGTGTCGACGCGAAGGCCACCGACCTCGATCACCGACGAGCCAGGGTGGGGGTTGCCCCTGCGCACGATGGCGTGGAGTCGGGCGACGAGCACCACGAAGCTGAAGGGCTTGGTCAGGTAATCGTCGGCCCCGAGATCGAGACCGTCGGCGATGTCGTACTCACCGTCCTTGGCGGTCAGCATCAGGATCGGTGTCGTCACGTCCTCCTCTCGGAGGGTCCTGCACAGCTCGTAGCCGCTGACGCCGGGCAGCATGATGTCCAACACGATGGCGTCGTAGGGAAACTCCCGCGCCCGCCACAGACCGTCGACGCCGTCACCGGCGACGTCCACGTCGAAGCCTTCGGCGATCAGCCCACGCCGCACGGCGTCGGCCATCGCCTCGTGGTCCTCCACGACGAGCACGCGCATCGCTCCAGCATGGCGCATGGGACATGAGAGATTCGTGAGAACTCTTCGCCGATCATGAGAACCGTCTCATCGGTTCTCATGATCGTCTCACCGTCCAGGCGGCACGGTGACGCCCGCATGTCCCAGACGACGGGAGACGACCATGAGACGACGTACGCACCGCCGGCTGCCGCGGGTCACGCTGATGCTGGCCGCAGCCCTGCTCGTGGCAGCGTGCAGCGCGCCGCCGGCCGACGACACCTCGGGTGTCGCCAGCATCGACGACGCGACCGCGACCACCGACGAGGGCACCGAAGCGACCGCGCCAGAGGATCCCGAGGATGCCTGGGCCGCCTACGAGGACTGCATGGCCGAGGAGGGCATCGAGGTATCGATCGACTCGGCCGAAAGAGCCATCCGAGTCCACGAGGACGAGTCGGAGGCAGAGAGCGACCCGCAACGCGATCCACAGGGCCCCGGGGACTTCGACGGGGAGGCCGTCGTGGAGGCCGAAGAGGAATGCGGGCCGCTGCTGGAGGGCGTCCACGGTGACTTGAACCTCGACCCCGAACAGCAGGCCCGCATGGAGGATGCCAACCTCGCCTTTGAGGCGTGCATGGAAGAACAGGGCATCGAGATGGGTGCGGATGTGCCGGGCTCGCCAACGGCGGCGGCGGCGGCCGGCGGTCGCATCGAGGTTCTTGACGAGGAGGGAGCCGAAACCAACCCCCAGCAGCAGAAGCTCGACGACTTCGACTTCGAGGCGTTCGAGGAGGCTGCCAAGCAATGTGACCACATCTGGGACGAGGTCGAGGACCTGTTCCCCGACGAGGAGGCCGGCCGATGAGACGCCGCTGGGTGCTCATCGGGGCGGCGGTGGCGGCGGTCGTCGTGGCGGCCGTGGTCGCCAACCCGTTCGGCACGGAGGCCGCGCCGTCGGCCGCCGACGACCCTTCCGCCGTCCCGGTCGAGACCACCGAGGTGACACGGAGGGACCTCACGACCGACAAGGAGTTCCAGGCCACGGTCACCTTCGGCGAGTCGTGGGTGCTGCACACCGACGCCACCGGCGTCGTCACCGGCAGTCACGACGAGGGCGAGGTGGTCGGCTACGGCGAAGAGCTGATCAGGATCGACGACAAGCCGGTCGTTCTGGCCCGAGGCGACATGCCCATGTACCGGGAGCTGGCAAAGGTCGACACCAGCAGCCGGGACGACGCGGGCAACCGCCGAAAGCGTCAGACCGGCGACGACGTCGCCCAGCTGCAACGGTTCCTGCTCGACGCCGGCTTCGACGCCAACGGCAGGCTCGCGGCCGATGGGACCTTCGGCGGTGTCACCGAGTCGGCGCTGAAGGACTGGCAGAAGGCCGTGGGGCTAGGGGTCACCGGCAAGGTCGACAGCGCCCAGATCGTGTTCGCGCCGCAGCCGGTGCGGATCGCCTCGGCGGACCGGGTCGGCGATGCCTTCAGCGAACTGGAGGTTGACCCCACCGACGCCGAGGTGCAGGTCGACACCAATACCCGCGACCGGGGCTTCCTCCCCGAGGGCGCGTCCGTGGTGGTGCGCCTGCCTGACACGGACGACGCCCTCGACGGGGTGGTGGCGTCGCAGCAGGAGACGCAGGACGACTCGGGGTCGACCGTGTGGCGGACCACCATCGTCACCGACCCTGCCATCGACCCCGCGCTCACGGCCACCTCGGCCACGGTCGAGGTGACCAGAGTCGTGGCCGAGGACGTCCTCACGGTGCCGGTCGCGGCGTTGCTCGCCCTCGCCGAGGGCGGCTACGCAGTCGAGACGGTGGGCGGCGATGGCGCGACGACCCTGGTGGGGGTCGAGGTGGGCGAGGTCGCCGACGGTATCGCCGAGATCGACGGGAACATCGCCGAGGGCGACGAGGTGGTGGTGCCGGGATGAGCCTCCAGGCCATTAGCACCAGCGGAGGCGCCGGCGACCGGGTGCTGCAACTGGAGTCGGTCACTAAGGAATATCCAGGTGCCCCACCGGTCCGAGCGCTCGACGACGTCACCCTGACGGTCAGCGACGGTGAGTTGGTCGCCCTCGTCGGCCCATCCGGTTCGGGAAAGTCGACGCTGATGAACGTGATCGGCACCCTCGATCGGCCCACCTCGGGTCAGGTCCACATCGAGAACAGCCCCGTCGCCGCCCTCTCAGACGCCCGCCTGGCGGGGCTGCGGTCGGCCCGAATCGGGTTCGTCTTTCAGCACTTCCATCTGCTGGAGGGCATGACCGCCATCGAAAACGTGGCCACCGCCCTGCTGTACCGGGGTGTGCGTCCCGACCGTCGCCGTCGGCTCGCCGCCGACGCGCTCGACCGGGTGGGGTTAGGTCATCGGCTCGAGCACCGGCCGGGCGCCCTCTCGGGCGGGGAACGGCAACGGGTGGCCATCGCCCGCGCCATCGTCGGCGAACCGGCCATCGTCCTGGCCGACGAACCGACCGGCAACGTCGACAGCACCACGTCGACCGAGATCGTCGAGCTGCTCCTGCGGCTCAACCAGGAAGGATCCACCATCGTGGTGATCACCCACGACCACGACGTGGCCGCGATGCTGCCCCGCCGGGTGACCGTACGCGACGGCCGCATCACTGACGACCGGGCGACCGTGCCCACCGTCACCGGAGGACGGTCATGAGGCCGTCGACCACCGCCACCCGCTGGCGTTCGCGGATGCGATCCGCCGATGTCGTCGCCACCGGCGTTCAGGGGTTGCGGGCGCGCAAGATCCGAACGGCGCTCAGTGCGGTGGGCATCGCCATCGGCATCGCCTCGCTCATCGCCGTCGTCGGTATCTCCGCCTCCAGCCGAGCCGAACTGATCGCCCAGATCGACCGGCTGGGAACCAACCTGCTCCAGGTTCAGGCCGGCGACGACGTCTTCGGGGAAGACTCCGCGCTTCCCGAGCAGGCGCCGTCGATGGTCCGCCGGATCGCACCCGTCCTCCAGAGCGCCGGGATGGCCAGACTCAACACCGAGGTGCAACGCAACGACCTCGTTGACGACCGCAACGGTCTCAAGGTGCTCGCCGCCGAGCCGCAGCTGCTCGACACCCTGGAGGGCGCCGTCGCCGCCGGTCGGTTCCTCGACCAAGGCACCGCCAAGCTGGCCACCGTCGTGCTGGGGTCGGTCGCCGCCGAACGGCTCGGCATCACCGACCTCGGGGGCAGCCCGCGTGTCCACATCGCCGGTGAATGGTTCACTGTCATCGGGGTCCTCGATCCGCTTCCGCTCAACCCCGAGATCGACCGGTCGGCGCTCATCGGCGAGGACATCACCGAGACCCTGCTCGGCGCCGAGGTGATCCCCACCGACATCTACCTGCGCGTCGACCCCGACCACGTCGACGGCGTCCGTGCCGTCCTCGCCCGCACCGTCAACCCCGCCGACCCCAACGAGGTGTCCGTCTCCCGCCCCTCCGACGCCCTCGAGGCCCGGGCGCAAGTCGACCAGAACCTCCAGAACCTGCTGTTGGGTCTCGGTGGGGTGGCCCTGGTGGTCGGCGGCCTCGGCATCGCCAACATCATGATCGTCTCGGTCCTCGAACGCCGAACCGAGATCGGCATCCGACGCGCCCTGGGAGCCACCAAACGCCACATCGTCGCCCAGTTCGTGGCGGAATCGGCGTCGCTGGCCTGCCTCGGTGGCCTACTCGGCGCCGGTTTGGGAACGGCGATCACCTTCGGCTACGCCACCCGACAAGGCTGGCTGGTCGCCGTCCCCTTCTCCGCGCTGGCCGCCGGTGTCGCCGCCGCCCTCGTCCTCGGCGTCCTTGCCGGGCTCTACCCGGCGGGCCGAGCGGCACATCTCGACCCGGCCGAGGCGGTACGCCCCACGGGCTGAACCACGCCGCGGCCATCGCGGCGCTGTGCAACCTCCTGGGCGCTCAAGCGTCTGGAGAGCGAAGGAGCCCCACTGACCTCCAAACAGGCCCCATCGACCGAGCCATGATGCGATATGTACGCAGGTAGAAGGATGTGTCACCCGTCTCAGGCTAGGCGTGGCCTCCTCTTCCGTGACAGCACCAGGGGCCCTGGTCGAGGCGGGATTCCTGGCTCTCTTCCAGTGCGACTACCGCGACACGCTGAAGCACGCACAGGAGGCCCTCGATCTGTACCGGCGGGCCGGCGACCGTTGGGGCATGGCGTATGCGCTGGGCAAGCTGGGGCTCGCCGCGAGGGAGCTGGGGGATCCCGACCGATCCAGAGCCTCCTTCAACGAGAGCCTCCGCCTCTTCCGGGATCTGGACGACCGGTGGGGAGTGGCCACTACGCTCGGGCACCTGGGGTTCATTGCCGTGGCCGAGGGCTCGCTCGACGAGGCCGAGACCGCCTACGACGATCGCCTGGCCTGGTTCCGGGAACACGGGGACGACTCGGGGGTCGGGGTGGCATTGGGTTCTCTGGGAGGTCTCGCGGGCCTGCGGCGAGACCTGGACCGGGCCGAGGAGCTGCTGCGCGAGAGCCTGGAGTTGACCCAGGGGATCGGGGACCGGTGGGGAGCGGCCCGGGGGATGCGCATCTCGCCGGGATCGCGATGCTTCGGGGCAAGGATCGGGACGCGGCAGACCTGTACCGGCGCGGCCTCCGTGTATTCGGGGACCTGGGGGGACCGGGAGGACAGCGCGGTCTGCCTGGAGGGCCTCGCCGAGCTGGCCTCGCGGCGCGGGAAGCCTCGCCGGGCCGCGGAGCTGGAGCCGCGGAGGCCCTGCGCGGGCGCGGCCATCGCCTTTTCCCTTCCGGCCGTCGACCCCGTCGGGTACCAGCGGCGGATCGCGGCCCTCCACTCCCAGCTGGGGGAGAAGCCATTCAGCAGCGCGCGGGCGCGGGGCCGGGCCATGACGCTCGACCAGGCTCGCGAGTTCGCCCTGTCCCCCGACGCGGGAGATCGGTAGCCGCGAATCCTTCCAGGATGCCGCCAGCTGGCGCCCGCTGGAGGAGGCCCGAGGGTCCTGGCGGGTGTGCAGGATGCAGGCGAGGGGTGCAAGCCCTACGACATTCTCACTGTCAGCCGGCGGTGGTCACCAGCCGCAGCGGGTAGCGGTGCAGCGACTCGCAGCCGTCGGGGCCGACGACGCAGAGGTTGCCGACTTGGACGCCGAGGCGCTCGTCGGGGGTGATGACGTTGGGCTGGATGACGACCGTCTGGTTGCGCTCGAACGTCCAGGGAGCCTCGCCGTGAGTCGTGTGCCGGGTGCGGATCGACGGTGGCAGGATGCCGATCCCGAATCCGTGGACGAGACCGTCGCGGATGCTGAAGCCGCGCTCCTCGATCACGTCGGCAGCGTCCAGCACCTCCACCTGCGTGGCGCCCGGCCGGATGGCAGCCACCACCCGGTGGTAGACGCTCTCCGCGACGTCGTGCAACTCAGCGATCTCCGGCGTCGGATCGCTTGCGACCGTGAAGGTCCGCAGTGCCTGGCCGGCATAGCCGCCGTAGCCGGCGCTGATCTCGGTGGTGACCACATCGCCGGCTTGCAGAACGCGGGAGGACAGCACCTGCGCGGGCACGCACCGGTCCGGGGTCTGCATCGGTGTCGTGGCGATGTAGTGGAAGCTGGTTAGGCCGCCGTCCCGGGTGTACGCACGCTCGACAATGTCGGCGAGCTCGTATTCGTGCAGGCCGGGCCGTAGCTCCTTCTCCAGGGCCGCCATGGCGGCGTCCGTGAACGCCGCCCCCCGGCGGAGCCAGTCGACCTCCTCGTCGCTCTTGGTCACGCGCAACCGCCGGAACTCAGCGGTCACGTCCCGGAAGTCCGTGTCAGCCGCAGCAGCGCCCATGCTGGCGTGGTGCTGGTAGGGCATCAATCCCACCACCCCGATCTGGCGCAGACCCCGATGGGCGAGCTCTTCACCGATGGTCGCGCCGCTGTCGTTGCCGCCCCAGCGGACGTCCTCGATGACGGCCACGACGGCGGCGTTGGGCACGTGGTTGAAGCTCTGCACGAACAGGGTCGGGTCCCCTTCGAGGGGGAAGAGCACGTAGTTGTCCCGCATTCCGAGGAAGTTCGACAGATAGTGGATGTCGGCCTGCGCGGCGCGGCCGAGCGCGGACCAACCGAACACGACGAGGCCGTCGAGGCCAGCGTCGGCCAAAAGGCCGCGCACGAGTTCGTACCGCCGGCCGAACTCGGCCTCGGAGAAGCGTGGGTAGAGGTCAGTACCGCTCATGAGGGCCCAGCGCCTGCAGGTGTTCGGCGCTCATGGATGTACCTCGGGCCGCTGGCTGGTATGCAGGACGCAGGCGGTGGCGTGGGCGGGCTCGACGGTCTCCAGCCGTACGGGCTCCACGGGCTCGAAGCGCACGCTGACCACGCCGCCGTCCTGGCGCAGCCCGACGAGCGCCTCGCGCATGGGCTCAGGGGTGCTGGGCGACCGGAGCTCGGCGACCAGGGCGGCCGCCTGATCGGTCGTGTCGAAGGTCAGGTCTGCGGCGAAGTCGGAGTGCCGCTCCACACCGCTCAGCCCCTTGAGCAGGCCGTCGCGCAGGTCGAGCTCGCGGATCGCGTCGTCGATCTCCCAGCCGCACACCCGTGTGGCCACGGGACAGCGCGTGTGGAAACGGCAGCCGCGCGGCGGGCGGGCGGGGTCGGGAACCGAGCCGCTCAGGCGGATCCCGTCGCGCCGGTCCTTCCGCAGGCTCGGGTTTGCCGCGAGCAGAGCCTCGGTGTACGGGTGCCGGGGCGCGGCGAAGATACGGTCGGCGGAGCCAATCTCGGCCGCCTGCCCCAGGTACATCACGACGATGCGGTCGCTCATGTGCCGCACGACGTTCAGGTCGTGGGTGATGAACAGGTAGGTCAGGCCGTGCTCTTGCTGCAGCCCGTATAGCAGGTTGAGGATCTGCGCCTGCACGGAGACATCCAGAGAGCTGGTCGGCTCGTCCAGGACGATGAACTGCGGCGAGAGCGCGAGGGCCCGCGCAATCGAGATCCGCTGCCGTTGCCCGCCCGAGAACTGGTGCGGGTAGCGGTACAGGTGCTCGCGGCCGAGGCCGACGCTCTCGAGCAGCGCCACCACCCGCTCGAGGAGGGCGGTGCCAGACGCCTCTCGGTAGATCTTCAACGGGCGGCCAACGATGTCCTTCACGAGTTGCCGGGGGTTCAGCGACGAGAAGGCATCCTGGAAGACCATCTGGCAGTTCCGCCGGTACTCCCGCCGGCGGTCCTTCGCCATCGTGTCGATGCGGTGCCGCGAGGTGAGCTCGGCGAGCTCCCGCTGCTGTGCTGGCGTCCGCGTCTCCGTCGGGTCCGCGAGAAGGGCGTCGAGGCGCGCCCGCGCGTCGGCGTCGAGGCCGAAGTACACGCCGCCCCCGGTCGGTTCGAGCAGCCCGGCGATGCAGCGGCCGAGGGTGGTCTTGCCGCAGCCGCTTTCGCCCACCAGCCCGACCGTCTCACCGCGGCGGACGTCGAAGCTGATGCCGTCGACCGCCTTTATGTGTCCGGTAACCCGCTGCAGCACGCCTTCCTTGATCGGGAAGTACTTACGGGCGTCGCGGACGCTGATGACGTATTCGCTGGCGCGTGGGGTGGCGTCCTCGGGCCGGGCCGTGCTGATCGCCGTCATCGGGCTACTGCCTCCGTCGGCATCTCGTCGGGCTGCGCACCAACCTGCTCGGCGCTGTCGTAGAGAAAGCAGGCGGCCCGCTGGTCCGGCCGCTGCACGTTCAGGCCCGGCTCGACCCGAGCGCAGACCGGCGCAGCATGTGGGCAGCGGGTGTGGAACCGGCAGGCGGGCCCCGGCGAGATCAGCTCCGGCACGGTGCCTTCGATGGCGGACAGCTCGCCGCGCCGCTGCCCGTGGGCGGGGCTGGCGGCAAGCAGCCCACGGGTATACGGGTGCAGCGGCTCGTCGAAGATCCGCTCGGTCGGGCCGACCTCGGCGAGTTTGCCGGCGTACAGCACCGCCACCCGGTCGCTGATGTGCCGCACCAGCGACAGGTCGTGGCTGATGTAGAGGACCGTGGTGCCGTGCCGCTCCTGCAACTCCGCGATCAGGTCGAGGATGCGCGCCTGGATCGTGACGTCCAGCGCCGTGGTCGGCTCGTCGGCGATCAGCAGGTCAGGGTCGCAGGCGAGCGCCTGGGCGATCATCACCCGCTGCTTCATCCCGCCCGACAGCTGGTGCGGGTAGCTGTTCATGACCTTGCGGGGGTTCGGGATGCGAGTGTCCGCGAGCGCCTCGGCGATGTGCTCGTCGAGCACCCTCCTCAGCCGCCGGTGTGAGGACCGCAGCGGCGGAACGTCGAGGAGACGGCGCTCCCAGAAGGTGGTGTGCATCTGGGCGTCGCGGCGCATCATGAGGTTCCCGGCCGCCGCCGAGCCGTCGAGGCCGGCGTCGCGCAGCAACTCGTCGGCCCGGTGCTCGGCGAAGACCTCCGCCAGCTGCCGGCGGACCGACAGAGCGGGGTTCAGCGCCTTGCCCGGGTCCTGGAAGATCATCGCGATGCGGTTCCCGCGGATGTGCCGCAGCCGCCGCTCGGGGATCCGCAGCAGGTCCAGGGTCTCGCGTCCCGACTGCTCGCACGCGCCACACCCGGCGCCGCTGCAGCCGGGGCAGGATGTGGCGATCCTTCCGACGTTCTCGCAGCCCTCGCAGCCAGTGCCCTGACAGCGCGGGCAGGTCATCTTGGGCCGGAAGAGGACGCGTCCGCCCGCATAGATCCCGGGCGGCACCGGCACGAGACGCAGCAGCGACCTGGCGCTCACGCTCTTGCCGGAGCCCGTCTCGCCGACCAGGCCCAGCGTCTCCCCGTCGGCGATGTCGAGGGTTACGCCGTCCACGGCGTGCACGGTCCCGCGCTTGCCGCGGAAATGGATCCGCAGGTCCTGCACGGACACGAGGGGCGGCGGGCGGCTGAGGTCCCCGTTCACGGAGGAGGCGTGCGCGATCTCTGGTTGCGTCACCGTGCCTCCATCCTCGGATCGAGGACGTCACGCAGACCGTCGCCCAGCAGGTTGAAGGCGAGCGACCACAGGAACACCATCGCGCCGGCGAACGTGGCCACCCACCACCGGCCGGCTGTGATGCCTGCCTGGCCGTCGGCGACGAGGTTGCCCCACTCGGCGAGCCCGGCCTCCGCCAAGCCGATGAAACTCAGGGTAGCGCCGATCAGGACGATGTTGCCCATGTCGAGGGTCGCCTGCACGATGACCGGGGTGAGGGAGTTCGGCAGCACATCCTTGACGTACACCCGCCAGGGCGCGTCACCGATCACCCGCGCGGCGTCCACGTACTCGTTCTGCTTCACGTGGATGATCTGTCCGCGGATGATCCGGGCGTACTTGACCCAGAAGACGACCGCGAGGGCCAAGATGATGTTGCTGAAGGATGGACCGAGCACCGC
>WHTC01000037.1 GCA_009379795.1 Nitriliruptorales bacterium
GCCGAGCTGCCGAGCCATCCTCTCCGCGCCATCGACGACCTGTCGTCCGAAGCTTCCTTTGCCGTGGACCACGAAGAGCGGGGCGCGTTGGTCCTCCCTGGCCAGACGCCGCAAGAAGGGTTCCGCGTACCGGCTCGTGGGGGTCAAGACGGAGACAACATGACCGGGATGAGCGGACTCCACATCATCACCCGACCCGCCGTGGTTCCACACCAACCACCCCGACTCCTCCGCGATCCGTCCCGCCACCCTCATCAGGTGAGTGGAGTAGGGGCCAAGCAGCACATCGCAATCCTGCGCCACTCGCTGAATGGCGACTTCGAGCGTGCGCGGATCGCTGCGGTCATCCTCCAGCACCAAGTCGGCGGCCCCGTCCAGCGCCTGCCAGACCTCCAGACCGTGTGCGGCCTGAACGCCGAACCTGGCATGCCTGCCGGTCAGCGACAGGCACGCCCCCACCCGCACGCGGCGTGTGCTCGCATCGGCACGGCGGGAGGCGTTCACGTCATGGACACCTCATAACGGAGCTCGTGACGGTCAGCCGCCGCCACCGTGTCCTGCACCTCCAACGGGCAGTCCTCGGCACCGTAGACCGTACGCAGCAGCCGGATGACCGGCACCCCCGGCGCCAACTTCAACGCCTCCGCTTCCTCTCGCGTCGGCATCCGCGCCACCAGGTCGTCCACCGACCGCGCCACCCGACGACGGATCGGTCCCAAAGGGTCCTCGATGACCGCGTGAACGCCCCCCTTGATCCTGCGGTGCTCGGCGATGGCAGTCCCCTCTGCCAGGGCAGCGGGGTAGTGGCTGTCGCACAATGCGACCGGCTGTCCATCGATCAGAAACAGTCGGCGCCGCACGACAACCGGAGCGCCCTCATCCAGATCGAGCCTGATGGCGACGTGGCCAGGAGCCCCGACGGTTGCCACCTCGGTGAGCCGCTGCTCGGGGTTCTGGCCCTGCTCAAGAGCCTGGGCATTGAAGCCAGTCAGGCCGGCTGTGCGGTGTCTCCGGTAGTTCACTCCGCTGAGGAGTAAGCGCACATGGGGCCTGGGCCGAACGAAGGCGCCTCGCCCCTGCTCGGTAACGACAAGGCCCTCGGCCTTCAACAACGCGATGGCTCGGCGAACGGTTGGCCGACTCGTGCCGTACTCCTGGGCCAGCTCATGCTCGGAAGGCAACCGCTCACCAGGGGCCCGGCGACCGGTCAGGATCTCCGCACGGAAAGCGTCGACGATGCGCTGATACGGGAATGGACGGTTCACCTGGCTCACCGACTTGATACTACAAGCGGGCGGTTGCCAACCAGTTGAGCCGCCCGGCACTGGCTTTCCTCGCTTCCCGCCATGTTGTTGGCCGACCACCGTGCTCTCGCCCGCCCTCCCTGGGTGCCGGCATCCCCTGGTAGCTCTGCGAACCTCGACCGCTGTTGGAGTTGACTTGTATTGCCAAGTTGCATAGGCTCTCTCCGCAACTTGTATTGTCAAGTTTGGAGCGACCCAGGGTCAGCGGTCGGCGGGACGGGCGAGCCTCTCGCCTGTCCCCGGCTGCTCCAATCATTCGGCGGCGTCTGTGTCCAGGTCGCCGGGAAGGGAAGCGACAGAAATGAGGACGAACTCGCAACGGCTGGCGGCTTCGGCGTTGCAGCGGGCGAGGGAGCAGATCGGCGAGCGTCCACCGACCGGCCTGCCGATGGCGAACGGAAGCGGCGAGGGGGCCCCTGGGCACCGCGGTCGTGGCGGCCCGGGCGCGTCGGGCGATCCGCTGGCGCGGGCGCTGGCCGCACTGGATGAAGCGTGCAGTCAGGCGCGGTCCCGCCCGGCGCTCTTGCGGGAACTCCGCCGGTTGCACCATTGTCTCGCGCTCGTCCGAGGCGCGGTCGTCCAGGGCGATCAAGCGGCGATCAGGCGCGACCGCCGCGACGGGCGCCTTCAGGCCAGGTCCTGAATGGCGGATCCGGTTGGGTTACGAGCGATCATCCGGGGCTACGGCCGGTCGTCAGCCGCGGGCGCAGCTCGCGCTCCCAGGCCTGGAAAAAGCGATCGGGGTCACCCACCGCAACGATGGCGACGTGGTCGAACCCAGCGTCCGTCCACTGCCGGATGGCCTGAACGTGACGGTCAGGGTCCGGGCCGCAGGAGACGAGCTCGGCGACGTCGTCTTCGCGGACAGCAGCGGTCGCGGCCTCGAAGTTGCTCGGGTTCGGCAGCTCGGCCTGCACCCTCCAGCCTGGTGCGGCGAAGCGGAACCGCTCATGGGCCATACGGCGAGCACGCGCCTCATCGTCGTCAACGGAGACGGCAAGCTGCCGTACTTGGGCCGTCCGTCTGATGTGGCCGCATCGAAGCCTTTGGTCAACTCCGCGTTGGGCTCCGTGGCCACCATCCCGTCCCCAGCACGCGCAGCGAGCGCGACCGAACGCGGTCCGCCGGCGGCCACGTACACCGGCGGGGGCTTCTCGGGGAGCGTGTAGATGCGCGCGTCGTAGACGGTGAAGTATTTGCCGTCGTGCGAGTGAAACCCGCCCGACCACAGCGTCCGCATGACGCCGATCGCCTCCTCGAGCATCTCCTGACGGACGTGCGCGGGTGGCCAGGGCTTCCCTACGACGTGCTCGTTGAGGTTCTCTCTCCGGTGCCGGTGCCCAGGTGGAAGCGCCCACCGCTCATCGCTGCGATCGTCGCGGCCTTCTGCGCGACGATGGCCGGGTGATAGCGCATCGTCGGGCAGGTCACGAGAGAGACCAGATCCACGCGGGAGGTCTGCGCGGCCAGTGCTCCCAGCACGCTCCAGGCGTAGGCGCTGTGCTCGTGGGAGTACAACCACGGATGGATATGGTCGGAGATCGTCAGGAAGTCGAAACCGGCCTCCTCCGCGCGCCTGGCTTGCGTGAGCAGGTCGTTGGGATGGTGCAGTTCGCACATCAGGCTGTAGCCGTACCGGGTCATGGTGGTTCTCCTCCGATCCGTCTGGGGTGCACCGCCCATGGAGTTAGCCCGATCTGGCCGCATTCACGCACGTCGCCCGGAGATCAGCATGTTTCGTGTGCTGCCGTGCCGGCCGAACCGCCTGGGGTATCGATCCGGCGGTGGTATCCGCACCGCTGATCACCACCCTGGGGACGCCATCGGGCTGATCGTCTACGTTTCTGATCGCCCGCCGTGCTGGCCGACCAGATCACTACCGCCGCAGCCACCCCTCTGGGGTAGGGCGGCGCGGTGCTCACGCCCGGGTCGCGGGAGTAGCTTCCCGGGGAGCGGGTAGAAGGGTCAGGGTGAGCGTTGTGCTGCGGTGTGGGTGGCGGGTGCATGGGTGGTCCAGCCTGTGACCCCGCGCAAGGGCTCTGGTCAGAGCCCCCGGCCCGACGGCCTAGCGCGGCGCCCGCCTCTCTTTGCGGCCAGCCATTCGCCTGACCCGCTTCGTGCCGTGCTGCCCGCCTATCTCCAGGGCGGCATCGGCGTGCGCGTGCGCCGTCGCCGCGAAGGCACTGCGCCGCGTCCTTCCGGCATGCAGCATGAAAGGCGAACAGGTGCGGCGGATCAGGATCATCATGGTGTTGGCGCTGGGTGGGCTGCTCGCGGCGTGCGGCGGTGACAGCCGCGGCGGCGGCGACGGAGCGGACGGCGAGGACGTGCCCGACGGCGACGCTCAGGAGGCGCAGGCGGACCAGGATGGCATGCCTGACCCCCTCCGGGTCGGGCTGATCCCCAACGTCGCGCCGGATGAGCAGCGCGCCCGGTACCAGCCCTTCGGCGACTACCTGGAAACCGAACTCGGGGTCGAGGTCGAGCTGTTTGTGGCCTCCAACTACGCCGGCGTGGTGACCGCGCTCGCCTCGGACCAGCTCGACGTGGCCTATCTCGGCGGGCTGACCTACCTGCAGGCCCAGGAGCAGATCAAACTGGAGCCGCTGGTGACCGAGGAGGACCGCGAGACCGGCACCTCGCGGTACATCTCGGCGATCATCGTGCGCTCCGACAGCGCTGCGCAGGACGTGGACGACCTGCTGGGGCAGGAGGCCAGCTTCGCCTTCGGCGATGTCAGCTCGACGTCCAGCAGCCTGTACCCGCGCATCATGCTGGTGGAGGCCGGAGCGGAATGCAGCGTTCAGGAACTGGACTCGTGCCCGCCCCTGTCCGAGATCAGCTTCACCGGAGGCCACGACGCGGTGGCGCAGGCGGTGCTGGCCGGCCAGGTCGATGCCGGGGGGCTGGAACGCCGGATCCTCAACCGGCTGATCAGCGACGGTGCGGTCCCCGAGGGTGAGCTGCGGATCGTCGAGGAGGCCGAGGTCGAGGGCTATCCATGGGTTGCCCGGCTCGCGCTGGGCGAGGAAACGCTGGAAACCATCACCGAGGCGTTCCTGGACATCGAGGATCCGGAGCTGCTCGATCTGCTGCGTGCCGAGCGCTACCTGCGGGTGGAGCGGGAGGACTATGAGGACATGCGCACGCGTGCCGACGAACTCGGCCTGCTGGCGGCTGGGTGATGGACGTCGTCGCCGACGGGCTGACCGTGGCGTTCCGCGACCGGGGGATCCGGGCCCTGGACGGCGTCACCCTGCGGTTGGCCGCAGGCGAGCAGGTCGCGCTGCTGGGGCCCTCCGGCGCCGGGAAGACCACCCTGCTGCGAGCGCTGCTGGGTGCGGTGCCCGCGGGGGGTGGCGCCGTCCGGGTGGGCGGCCTGGACCCATGGGGTCCTCAGGGCGAGGTTCTCCGGCTGCGGCGGGCCTGCGGGGTGGTGCGCCAGGGCAGCGACCTGATCCTGTCGCTGTCCGCACGGACCAACGCGGTCATGGGCACCGCCTGGACCTGGCGTCCCGGCGACTGGCTGGCGGTCGCCCGTGGCCATCCGCCCGCTCGCTGGGCGGGCCGCCTGCGGGAGTTGGCTGCCCGCCACGGGGTCGATGACTGCCTCGCTGCGCCAGCGTGGCAGCTGTCTGGAGGCCAGCGCCAGCGAGTCGCCCTGCTGCGGGCGCTGCTGCCGGATCCCCGCCTGCTGCTGGCCGACGAGCCGACCGCCGGACTGGACGTGGCCACCGGCGCGGCGGCGGTGGACGCGCTGATGGGATGCGATGACGCCACGCTCGTGGTGTCGACCCATGATCTGGACGTGGCACGGCGGTTCCCGCGCATCATCGCGCTGCGGGAGGGCCGGCTCGTCCACAACGGCGCCGACCTCGGCCCCGAGGCGGCGGCCGCGCTGTACGGGACCGCGGTGTGAGCTCCACGCTGGAAGGCGCCGCTCCCCGTCCCCGGACCGCCCCGCCGCCACCGCGGCCTGGGAGGCCCGGCCGCCGCTGGGTCAGCATGCTGGCGATCGCCGTGGTGTTGGGCTGGTCGTTCCAGCAGACCGGCGTGGGGCCGGGATCGCTGATCGCGGGCAGGCAGGGCGCCGCGCGGCTGCTCGCGGGGTTCCTGACCCCCGACCTGTCGCCAGATTTCCTGGCCGTGGTCGCCGGCGCCGCGTTGGAAACGGTGCACATCTCGCTGGCCGCGCTGGTGTTCGCGGTACTGCTCGGGCTGCCGCTGGCGGTGCTGCAAGCGGGCAACGTCGCCGCTCCGCCGGCCGTGCGTCAGGGTGCCCGCCTGCTCGCCACCGCGCTGCGCGGCGTCCCCGAACTGCTCTGGGCACTGCTGTTCGTCGCCACCGTGGGCCTCGGCCCCGCCGCCGGCGTGTACGCCATCGGCCTGCATGGCGCGGGACTGCTGGCCAAGCTGTGCGGCGAGCAACTCGAGGCCGTCGATCCCGCGCCGATCGAGGCGCTGCGGCTGACCGGGGCCACCCGCATCGGGACCACCCTGCTGGGGATCATCCCGCAGGCCCGAGCGGGGCTTGCCTCGCTGCTGCTCTACCAGTGGGAGTGCAACATCCGCACCGCCACCGTGGTGGGGTTCGTCGGCGGGGGCGGCATCGGCCAAGCCCTGGACCTGTCGCTGCGCCTGTTCCGCTACCCCGAACTGTCGACCCTGGTGATCGCCGTGCTCATGCTGATCCTCGGCGTGGACACGCTGTCCCGCCTGGTCCGGCGGCGCCTCGGCGCCGCGACCTGAGGGCGAGCCGGCAGCCGACACCGCTTGTCCACAGCTTCGAGCCCTCAGTTCTGGCCCGAGCGCCACTCAACGTGCATGATGCTGGCGGGAAGAATATGAGAGGCTATGAAATGCAAACCTGGGAAGACCGCCAGGGATTCCTCCTGGACGAGGCGCGACGCGATCTGGAGGCGAGCCAGCAGGTCCGGCCGTGCCTGCTGGCGATGGCCGGCGCCCGGCGACTGTTCATCGCGTTTCTGCGCCCGTTCGACCGCGGCCGGCACCTCGACGCGTTGGTCGAGCTGCTCGCGCTCGCCGCACCGCTGGACGCCGACCGCCTCGCCCTCAGCATCCCCGCTCGGGCCTGGTCGATGAACGATCCTCTACCCCCGGTACTGCCCGGCCTCGGTGACCTGCGGCAGCGCGTCCTCACGATCCTGGAGGCCGACGGCAGCAATGGTTCCGAGACCGCCCGCAGCACGCTGATCCCTTTCGATCTGGACGACAACCGGGTCCACTGGGGCGATCCGCACGTGACCGAAGGCGAGACGGGCCCCGTCTCCAGCGCGCTGCTGCTGACGGTGCGGCACCGCCATGAATTGCGGGCTGAAGACCGCGACATCCGCACCCAGGCCGCCCGTTGCGTCCGCCTCGGCCACCTCGTCGCCTTCGCCGAACCTCTCTCCCAGCGCCTCGTCCCGTGATGCATCATGAGCGCATGATCGTGATGTCGTCTTCCGCATCATGTCAGGAGGTGTCCGATGGCGCGGACGCGGGCATGAACGGCGCCGACCACCCTCCTGGGTCTGCTCAGGCCTGATCCCCTGGGCAGCCCCCACCTGGCGGACCTGCTTCGGCCTGTTGCGTTCGTGTCCTCTTGAGCCCTCACACGCCGGCACTCACCGCGCGTGGGACTGTTACTAGGCACAGGCATGGCAACGCGCTCGGGACGTGCAGGGACTGCTCGCCGCACGCGGCGACCAGCGCGGGATCCGCTCACCCGGGGGCGCTGGGGCCCGCTCCGGCTGATTCTTCACACCAGCGGCTGGGCAAGAGTGCACGCAGCCCGTCATATTTCAGGCGATAAGGATGGTCGATGGAGGTGCCTTCTCAGGGCCGCGGCAAGCCCGGAGGGCCGGCCGACCCATCGATGCTCGTCGACGTCGACCTCCTGTTGAGCCGCTACTACGAGGACCGCCCCGACCCCTCGGATCCGTCTCAGCAGGTGGTCTTCGGCACCTCCGGCCACCGCGGGTCATCGCTGAAGGGCGCGTTCAACGAGGCGCACATCCTCGCGACCACCCAGGCGATCTGCCGGTACCGCAAGGAGGAGAGGATCGACGGCCCGCTGTTCCTCGGCCGCGACCCGCACGCGCTGTCCGGACCGGCCTTCCGCAGCGCGATCGAGGTGCTCGCCGCCAACGGTGTTCACGTGATGATCGACCGCGACGACGGCTACACGCCGACCCCGGCGATCTCGCACGCCATCCTCACCCACAACCAGGGCCGCACAGACAGGTTGGCGGACGGAATCGTCGTCACCCCGTCGCACAACCCGCCCGAGGACGGCGGCTTCAAGTACAACCCGCCCAACGGCGGCCCGGCCGACACCACCATCACCGGGCGGGTGCAGGACCACGCCAATGCGCTGCTGGCGGACCTGAGCGGGGTGGCCCGCCTGCCCTACCAGCGCGCGCTTGAGCGGGTGCACCGGCACGACTATGTGGGCTCCTACGTCGGTGACCTCGCCGCGGTCGTGGATCTCGAAGCGATCCGCGGCGCTGGGCTGGTCCTGGGCGCCGACCCGCTGGGCGGGGCGAGCGTCAGCTACTGGGGCGTGATCGCCGAGCGGTACGGGCTGAACCTCGAGGTCGTCAACGACTCGACCGACCCGACCTACCGGTTCATGCCGCTGGACTGGGACGGCAGGATCCGCATGGACTGCTCGTCGCCCTACGCGATGGCCAACCTGATCGCGCTCAAGGATCGCTTCGACGTCGCGTTCGGCAACGATCCGGACGCCGACCGGCACGGCATCGTGACCCGCGGCGCCGGGCTCCTGAACCCCAACCATTACCTGGCCGTGGCCGTCGCGTACCTGTTCGGCGGCGAGCGCGACTGGCCACAGGACGTCGGCATCGGCAAGACGCTGGTGACCAGCGGCATGATCGACCGCGTCGCCGCCGATCTCGGCCGCTCCCTGGTGGAGGTGCCGGTGGGGTTCAAGTGGTTCGTCGATGGACTGCTCGACGGGTCGCTGGGCTTCGGGGGCGAGGAGAGCGCCGGCGGGTCGTTCCTGCGCCGGGACGGCAGCGTCTGGTCGACCGACAAGGACGGGATCATCCTGTGCCTGCTGGCCGCGGAGATGACCGCTCGCAGCGGCGAGGATCCCGGCGAGCGGTACCGCGCGCTGACCGAGCGCTTCGGCAGCCCCGCCTACCGGCGCATCGATGCGCCCGCCACGCCGGATCAGAAGGCCGCGCTCCAGCGACTGTCGCCCAAGGACGTCCGGGCCTCCGACCTGGCCGGCGACACGATCACCCAGGTGCTCACGACGGCGCCGGGCAACGGCGCGGCGATCGGGGGGCTCAAGGTCGTGACCGAGCAGGGGTGGTTCGCGGCCCGCCCGTCGGGCACCGAGGACGTGTACAAGATCTACGCCGAGAGTTTCCAGGACGAGGAGCATCTGCAGCGCATCATCCAGGAGGCTCAGAGCCTGGTCGACGCGACCCTGACCTCGGCCTGAGGGCGTCGCCGAAGACCGTGCCAGACCCGTTCCGCGGTGATCGGGAGTTCGAGGAGCCGGACGCCCACCGCGTCGTCCAGGGCGTTGGCGACAGCCGGCGCCACGCCGATGTTGGTGAGTTCTCCGACGGCGCGGATCTGGTCGTCAGGCTCGGGGCCGGCGTGGACGTGGCGGATCTCCAGCGGCGGGATGTCGCCGGCGCAGGCGATCTTGTAGTCGCCGAGGGACGCGGTGACGAGCTGTCCGTCCTCGACCACGAGTTGCTCGTAGAGCGTCTGACTGAGGCCGTAGACGAACCCGCCCTCCAGCTGTCCTCGGAACCCCACAGGGTTGACGATCCGCCCGGTCTCCACGACGTGCGTCGCTTGCCGCAGCTCGATCGCCCCGGTCTGGGTGTCGACGGCGACCTGGACGGCAAGCCCCCCGTAGCTCGGACGCACCGTCTCGGCCTCCGACCGCGAGACCGCCCGCTGCGCCGTCGTGCGGCACGACGATCGGTCCAGCTCCGCGAGGCGATCCGCGATCCAGTACGTGCCGGGGGCTTCGGTCGGTGGGCCGCCGATCTCCGCCAGGAGCCGCTGGCAGGCATCGATGCAGGCGTTCCCCACGATCGCCGTGACGCGGCTGGAGCCGGCGCCCGCGTCGATGAGGGTCTCGTCGGCGCCGACGGGCTCGATCCCCACAGCGTCGGCGGGCAGCGCCAGGATGTCGGCGGCCAGACGCCGGAAGCTCGGATACATCCCGGAACCCTGGTCGGGGACGCCGACGAAGAGCGTCACCCCGGACCGGGTCGCCTCGCAGGCGACGGTGCTCTTCCCGCTCCCCGCAGCGCAGTTGAACACCGAGACACCGATGCCGCTCCCCTGAGCGCCGTCCGAGCGCCACGCCCCGACGATCGAGGCCAGCTCTTCGAGGATCCGCCGGGTCTCGGGAACCCTCGTGTGGCGCAGGCGAAACTCGACCGGGTCCTCCCGGCGCGACCTCGCGATGATGTCGATGTGCGACTCGCCGGCGAACACCGCCTGGAACTCGCCGGGTGAGCGGACGTGGCCGCCCGGCAGGTTGTTCGAGTACACGGCCATCACCCGCTCGTCGCGGGTGGTGATCTCGTACGGGCCGAGCGGGTGGTGCAGCACGGACACCACTCGGCTCGGTCGCGGCTTGATGGCGGCGAACGCACCGCCGTCGAGGACGGTCTCCGCCTCGTGCGCGTGCAAGCGCCCCTCGCGTAGCCCCGTGCGCAGGCGCATGTATCCCGGATGGCGCGCGGCCGTGCTCGTCAGCAGCTCCAGGTAGCTCAGCGTCGAGCGCACCGGCCGGCCCGTGCGTTCGGAGAGGAAGTAGCAGGCGGCTTCGATGTAGGGGGCGGCCTTGGACCCGAAGTCCCCACCGATGTTCGCCGGATGGACGACGAAGTCGCGCTCGGGGCGGCCGGTGAGGCCCGCCAGTTCGGCGCGCAGCCTGTTGGGGACCTTGTTCGCCGCCCAGACCTTGATCCGGGGGCCGCTGGCATCGACAAGGCAGCTGTGCGGCTCGATCGGGGCGGAGTGGGACCGGTCCCAGACAAAGGTGTGCTCGTGGATCTCGCCGCATCCGGAGAACGCGGCGTCGACGTCCCCATCGATCGCCGCCTCCTGTCCCTGAAGGTTGCCCTGATGGTGATCCTCGTTCGCCCCACGGTAGGACGCCCCGTCGGGGTGCAACTCGATGTCGGGACCGGACATGACGTCTTCGAGGCTCAGCAGCGCGTCCAGCGGCTCGTACTCGACCATCACGAGCTCGGCCGCTTCTCTTGCCGTCTGGGCGTCGCACGCGGCGACGGCGGCGACGCGCTGGCCGGCGAACAGCACCCGGTCCACGGCGAGGACCGGGTAGTCACACAGGGAGCGGCCGAACAGCCGGAGCCCGATGTCCGCGCCCGTGATGACGGCCTCCACACCTGGGACCGCAACCGCTTCACTGGTGTCGACCCCGAGCAGGCGGGCGTGGGGTTCCGGGGACAGGACGAACGCGGCGTGCAGCACCCCCTCACCTGGGATGTCCGAGGTGAAACGGGCTTCGCCGCTCACCCGGGCGCGATTCCCGTCGACTCGGGCGACGGCGGCCGCCGCCGGTTCGTTCACTGCGCTGCCTTCAGCCTGCTGTCCGGTCAATGGTCTCTCCTCCGCACGCGTGCACCGCCCTGACCGCCACCACGCCAGCCATTTCCCGCTTGTAGTCGGCGCTGCCCCGACGATCCGACTGAGGAGCGACGAGGTCCCGAACGGCCTCCTGGAACGCCTGCATCACGTCCGGGGCGGGGTGTTGGCCGATCAGCGACTCGCAAGCCCTGGTGAGCGGGACCACGGTCGGTCCGACGGAACCCGCCGCGAGGCGCGCGCCGGTGATCCGGCCCGCGTCGTCGAACTCGATGCGGGCGCCGACGCTGACCGTCGCGTAGTCGTCCTTGGTTCCGGGGAGGAACTTGACGTATGAGCTGGTCACCTCCTCGCCGATGAGGGGGATGCGAACCCGGGTCACGATCTCATCGGGTTCCAACGTGGGCGACAGCGGGCCATCCGCCAGTTCATCGATCGCGAGTTCGCGCTGCCCTCCGGGACCGACCACGTCCGCGCGCGCGTCGAGGGCGGTCAGCATCACCGGTGGGTCCTGGGCCGGATCCGCGTGTGCGAGATTGCCGCCCAGCGTGCCCCAACTCCGGACACGGACGTTGCCGATGCCTGAGAACATGGCGGCCGCCGCCGGGTAGATCGCGCCTATCCTGGGATCGGCCGCGAGTTCGGCGTGCGTGCACATGGCGCCGACGGTGAGCACGTCCGTATCGGTCGAGACGCCGTGGAGTTCGGAGACGCCCGCGAGCGATACGAGCTTGCGGGGACGCAGGAACCCCGCGTTCATCAGCAGCACGAGGCTGACGCCGCCGGCGAGCATCAGGACGTCGTCATCGCCGAGTTCCTCGATGACCGCGCTGACGCTGGTGGGCCGGCTGAACTCGACGGTCATCCCGCCACCTTCGCCGCGGCGCGCAGGATGCCGTAGTACCCCGTGCAGCGGCAGAGGTTGCCGTGGAGATGCTCGGCGACCTCCTCGCCATTCATCGACGGGAGACGGTTCTCCAGGACGAGCGACGCCAGGGCGACCAACTGGCCGCTGGTGCAAAACCCGCACTGGAAGCCGCCCTGCTCGATGAACGCCTGCTGAAGCTCCTGGAGCTCCGGATGGCGTCCCAGTCCCTCCACGGTGAGGATCTCGGCTCCGTCGACCTGTACCGCCAGCGTCAGGCAACTGCTGGTCGGTCGACCGTCGACGAGCACCGTGCACGCTCCGCACACCCCGACCTCGCAGCCGATCTTCGTGCCGGTCAGGCCGAGGTCGTCACGGAGCACGGTCACCAGGCAGCGGTCCGCGGGTACCGCCAACTCCTCCGGCTTCCCGTTCACCACGGTCGAGATCCGGACCCACGAGTCGGTCACGTTATCGGTTTCGGATGCCACGCTTCGGCCTCACTTGCCGTTGATCGGATACCTCGTCATGCGCCTGGGCCGCACCTGGCTCCGCGGCGGCCTGGTCCGCATGGTCTTCACCCGCAGTTCGCAGCTTAGCGGGCTCGACGTGACCAGCGCCTCAGACGAGGTGAGTTTCGGGGCGGATCCGCTGGTTGTCGAACCTCCCGGCGTCGAGCGCGGCGATATCGGCGAACGGCTCCCGCTCCAGATACAGGTCGCGGATGATCTCGCCCACCGCCGGACCCTGGAGGAATCCGTGGCCCGAGAAGCCCGTCGCATACAGAAAGCGGCTTACGGACTTGGCCTCGCCGATCAGCGCGTTGTGGTCGGGCGTGACCTCGTACAGCCCGGCCCAGCCTGAGGTGAGCCCGGCGTCGAGGATGCGGGGGGCGCGCGCCGCGATCGCCTCGGACAGCCGGGGAAGCCAGGCGTCGCTGCGCTCCAGGTGGAAGCCGGGTTCCTGGTCAGGATCGGACATGCCGAGCAGGAGGCCCGGCCCTTCGCGGTGGAAGTAGAACGTCGTCGTGAAGTCGATCGTCATCGGCATGGCGTCCGGCAGACCGTCCACCGCTTCGGTGACGATGACCTGCCGCCGGTAGGGGACGACCGGCAGGTCCACCCCGACCATCGATCCGACCCGCGCCGACCATGCTCCGGCCGCGCAGATGACCGCTCGCGTCGCGATCCGGCCACGATCGGTGACGACTCCGGCGATCTCCCCGGTCCGCTCTTCGATGCCCCGCACATCGCAGTGCGTCACGAGGTGCGCGCCGAGCCGCCGCGCCCCGATCGCGTACCCCAGCACGACCGACTCCGGCGTGCAGTGGCCGTCGTCTGGCGAGAAGCTCGCTGCGACCAGCCCGTCAGGATCGATCAACGGGGACCTGCGCTGCGCCTCGGCCACGTCGATCATCCGGCTGGGCACGCCGAGCGTGTTCTGCAGCGCCACGCTGCGCTCGAACGCGGCGACATCCTCCGCCTTGGACATCAGGAACAGGTAGCCCACACGCTGCAGGTCGATCTCCTGGCCAGGGCGTTCGGCGAACCGCGAGAAGGCTTCCAGGCTGCGCGCCCCCAACCGGATGTTGAGTTCGTCCCCGAACTGGGCGCGGACCCCGCCGGCCGCCTTCGCGGTCGACCCCGAGCCCAGGTCGTGGCGCTCGACGACAACCACGTCGCGCACGCCCGCCTCGGCGAGGTGAAAGGCGATGCTCGTGCCGATCACCCCGCCGCCGATGATCACCACCTCAGCGCTGCGCGGCACCCCCTGCTCACCCATGGGGACCATTCTGGCGTCAACCGCAGGGAAGGAGCCGCTAGCGACGAAAGGAGCCGCCATGCCCGCCATCCTTGGGTGGTTCCGTCCTCGCCGACGCCGTCACCGGTGAACGGAAAGCCGGCGAGCGCCCCGACCTGCGTGCCGCCGAAGCCCGGAGGAGGCTCGCAAGGTGTCAAGTGCAAGGCCCCGCAGTTGGAGGTGTCCGGCCACAACGGGGAATGCTAGCGCGGCATGTGGGTTGCAGGCCCAAGTCAGTTGAACTGGAGCACGAGAGCAATGATCGTTGCGACCGATCCGGCAATCGTGGCCACCAGGATTGCACCGTCATACAGGGGGTTGGTGACCCGGGACGGAGTGCTTCCCGGAGCGGGGGCGGTGCGCCCGTAGGCTGACGGTGACCTCGTCCACCTGACGCGCCAAGCCTGGGTCGGGTTTCTCAGTCCGAACAGCGCAAACAATGCATCGTGCTTGGCGCGCTTGTGGTCCCGCAGGTGGCAGGCACGCAACCGACCGTATGCCGTATTGCCGCACCCGTCGGGGGCGTTCTTGGTCTCGACGTCACAAGCGGTCTGCTTGAACAACCCCACCCAGACGATCAAGACGAGGAGTAAGAGCAACCCAAGCGCAACCCATGCGCCGCGCGAGACCAGATACAGCGACGCGCAAGCCACCATCAAGCCGCCGACCGGCCCGTCGCCACGACGCCTTCGGCGCCTTCGCCGCCTCGCCAACGCGGTCTCCCCAGTGCCACACCACGTGGTATGAGCATTACAGGCTCTTCGTTATGAACCGTGGAGGTCGGCTGACACGGGTTCCGGCGTGAACGCCTGAAGCCCCCTGAGACTCGCAGCTGTCCAAGGCTGGCGAGGCAGGAGGCTCCAGGTGCAACCAGAGGGTAGGACAGCCGACGTTGTCATGCTCGGATTCGACGGCATGCGGGTGCTGGAGGCGGGTGAGGTCGACGGTGAGCTCGAGCTGCTGGTCGAGACCGCCGCCGAGCGGGACTGGTGCCGACGCTGCGGCGTGCGGGCGCGCTCGCATGAGCGGCCGGAGACGCTGGTGCGTGACGTGGACGCCTTCGGCCGGCGGGTGCGGCTGCGGTGGCGCAAGCGGCGGTGGCGCTGCCGCCAGACGGCGTGCCCGGCGGGCACGTGGACCGAGACGCATGAGGGGATCGTCGCGCGGGCGGCGCTCAGCGAGCGGGCCCGCAAGGCGGCGTGCCGGCGGGTCGGCAAGCACGGCGAGTCGGTCGCGGCGGTCGCCCGCGACCTCGGGGTCGGCTGGCACACGGTGATGCGGTCGGTGTGGGCGCACGGCACCGAGCTCGTCGACGACCCGGGCCGGCTGGACGGGGTCGCCGCGCTCGGGGTGGACGAGACCGCGTGGCTGCGCGCCAACCGCGACCATCACACCATGTACGTCTCCGGGCTCGTGGACACCGCCACCGGCCGCCTGGCTCGACGTCGTGCGCGACCGCACCGCCAAGGCGGTCATCGCCTGGCTCGGCGAGCGCGCGCCGGAGTGGCTGGAACGCATCGGCGTGGTCGCCCTCGATGCGCACCGCGGCTACGCCAACGCGGTCGGTGTGCACCTCGGCCACGCCACCCTCGTGGTCGACCACTTCCACATCATCCAGCTCGCCAACCGGGTGATCGACGACGTCCGCCGTCGTGTGCAGCAGCACACCACCGGGCATCGCGGCCGCGCCGGCGACCCGCTGTACGGCGTCCGCAAGCTGCTGCTCAAAGCCTGCGAGGACCTCGACACGCGCGGCTGGCACAAGCTGGCCCGCGGGCTCGAGCGCGGCGACCCCGACGGCGAGGCCGCGGCCGCCTGGCAGCTCAAAGAGCTCACCCGCGACCTGTACCGCGCCTCGACCGTCGCCGGTGCCCGCGAAGCCCTCGAGGTCTTCTACGCCTGGGCGCACAGCGGAAACGTCCCCGAGATGCGCCGCTTCGCCGGCACCGTGCAGCGCTGGGAAGACGAGATGCTCGCCTACTTCACCACCGGCGGCGCATCCAACGGACCGACCGAGGCCGTCAACCTCTCCATCAAACAGATCAAGCGGGTAGGTCGAGGGTTCCGCAACTTCGACAACTACCGCCTGCGCCTCCTACTGCACTGCGGCGGCTGCAACTGGCAACATCAACCCGCTGCGCGCCTCAGAGCACGAGGTCCACGTTTAGTGGCGTAGAGCCGCATTACACGACACTGTCGGCTCGTCGAGTCCTCAGCCCAGGATGACGCTGCTTGACGATCGCTGTCCTGCACCATCAAGGGGAAACAATGGGGCATCCATCCGCTGGGTTGAAACTGCGGGGCGCCGTTCTTGAATGACACCGGATCGCGTTGTGGCTGGACGGCTTAGTCGGAGCTCAGGCGAAGGCGCGGGTTCGAGGACGCCAAGCGCCCCAACGTGCAATGAATGGTAATAGTGAGCCCGTTCTTCACCCTCGGGTAGCCGCCTGTACTCCCAAGTCCGGCGAGCCCATAGCTGCCGTGTGATCGATTCGATCCATCCCGCGCGGGCCGTACTCGGCTCGTCACGCGTGGGGTTGTTGGACCGAAGTGGCGGGCGACAGGCCTGAGCGCGCGGACCGGCAAGGGTTCGGTGAAGACCACGCCAACCAGCAGCGGGAGTCGGGTCATCGATGTGGGCGATAGACGTCCGCGCGGTGATCGATGTCGAGAACATGCACGGTGCGGGTTTCCTCTTCGATTCGGTAGACCACCCGGTAGGTCCCGCGGCGCGCGCCGTGGCATCCAGCCAACGGCCCGAACAACGGCTTGCCGACCCTATGAGGGTTTGCCGCCAGCGCAGCGGCGCAGAACTCAAGGACGGCCGCGGCCACCGCTTCGGGCAGCCGACGTGCGATCGCCCTTCGCGCGGCGGGCAGGAACCGGATCTCGTACGGTTCCTCGCTCATCCTCCGGTCGTACGACGGCGAGCCAGATCGGCGCGCACCGTTTCGAGATCGACACCGCCCTCGCCACGACCGAGATCGGCCAGGCTCTCCGAGATCCGTGACACCGCCTCGGTGTCTCCGAGGATCTCCAGGGTGATCTCGAGCCCTTCGAGATCGTCGACCGACAACAACACGGCCTCGGCCTCACCGTTGCGCGTCAGCGTGATTCGCTCGTGCTGCGTGCGGACACGTCTGGCCAGTTCGGACAGGTGGGCCTTCGCCTCCGACAGCGGAACCGGAGTAGCGGCAATAGTCATAGTCAGAACCATAGCCCAAGTTGGTCTGAATTGCGACCATGTCGGACGATGTCGCAAGGGCGCGCCCCAAGGCGCGCAGGAGGTCGTGGTGCTCATCGGAGCAGGAAACCGGTGCCCAGTGGGTCGTCGGGGTCGAGCACGAACTCATGGTGACCGGTGCGGAACGCCGTGCCCTCGACCTCGGTGGCCACCCCGGGGCGGCCGGCGACGTCGGCGTCGCCGGTCACCCTCCCGAGGAAGGCGGGGCCCGCCATGCCCGACGTCACCAGGGTCGCACCGCGTCGGAGCACCCCGCTCGCGTCCAGCAGCGCCAGCCGGGCCGAGACACCGCTGCCGGTGGGTGAGCGGTCGACCTCCCCGTCGGCGAAGATCGCGACGTTGCGCTGGTGCAGGCCGCCGTCCTCGGCACGCGTCCCGTCGACGAAGATGACCCCGTAGACGTCGCGCACGTCGGGGATCTCCGGGTGCACGACCTCCCGAGTGCTCTCAACCGCCGCCTTGATGGCCCGCCCGTGCGCGATGAGCGCGGGAAGGTCGTCCGGGACGACGGCACAGCCGACCGCGGACGCGTCGAGCACGGCGTAGAACGCGCCGCCGAAGGCGAGGTCGACGCGCACGGCCCCCGCGGGCAACGTCACCTCGACGCCGGCCGCCTCGACGAAAGACGGCACGTTCGCGAAGCGCACGGAGCGGACGCGGCCGCCCTCGACCGTCGCGATCGCGCGCAGGCGCCCGGAGGGCGCGTCGACGACGACCGGGGTCTCCGGGCCGGTGACCGGCACCACACCGCTGTCGAGCGCCCAGGTCACCAGGGCGATCGTCCCGTGGCCGCACGCCGTCGAGTAGCCGGCGTTGTGGAAGAACACCACACCGAGGTCGCCGCTCTCGTCATCGGGCTCGGTCACGAAGCAGCCGTACATGTCGGCGTGCCCGCGCGGCTCGCTGATGAGGAGTTGCCGCACGTGATCGAGGCGCGCCGCGGCGTCGCGCCGGCGCTCCAGCACCGTCGTGCCCTTCAGTGGCGGCACGCCGCCGGAGACGATGCGGAACGGCTCTCCGGCCGTGTGGTAGTCGATCGCGGACACCGCGAGCGGCTGGTGCATCTCGTGTGCTTCCCTGCTCACAACCCGATTATTGAGCAGCGTTACCACCACAATGGAACGAAATACCAGCAAGCTCTCCTGGAGGTGCCCGGTGAGCGCGTCCGAAGCCCCGCTCTATTACAGGGACTACCCGCACCTGGACCGTCTCCTGGACAGCCAGGACCTGGAGAGTGCACGGCGTCGTCGACCGTCTCGGCCGGATCGGCACGATCCAGCAGGTGCTCGTCAACAAGATCGACGTGCCGGCCGGGCTCGAGCAAGTGAACGCCAAGCCGCGACAAGTGGTCGGTGATTGGTCACCACGGCACACCGCCTGGGGGACTCCAGGCGCTCCAGGGCGTAGGCTTCGAGCGTCTTCTCTCAAGCCTGCGCCGACGAGCGGGAGGCGAAGGCAGCAAGGGTACGGTCATCCAGCCGGGCGGGTCGACGATGGGCGGCGACACGTGGCAAGAGCATGACCGCCACTGGCACTGCTACGCCACCGAGGCGCCCATCAGCCAGAACGTCGGCTACGAAGGCGATTACACGCCCGCTGGATCGCCGGACGAGGTGCTGGAGTGGCTGCGCCGACACTTGGATCAGCTGGGCGCGGAGCGTGACAGGCCGTGGTGGGGTGTCACGCTGGCGGCGCTGACCTGGGGGAGGAGCACCGGCGCGATCGTGGCGACCGGACCGGGTATGACAATCCGTCTGTCCGCGATGTCCGTTGGGGAGCAGCCATCGCCGCACGCCCAGTCAACACGGGCCGAGGCGTACTGCGGCGGAGGGTGCCGGTCGTAACTCGCGCCGTCGGATGCTGACGGGCTCGTCGGCGGCGGGCATCCCGACCCACGCCTCATAGACGGGAGCGTTTCACCGGGTCACTCCCAACTCGTCGCAGGCCAGGCGCAGGGCCTTGAGCGCGTAATACGTGCGAGACTTCACCGTGCCCAACGGCAACCCCAGCGCCCGAGCGATCTCCTGCTGTGTCAACGCCCGGAAATAGGCGAGGTCGAGAACCTCCCGATGCTGCGGCGACAACCGCTCCAGCGCCGCGCGCACCGCCTCCGCCCGCACCAGCTTGTCAAACTCGTCATCCTCCTCGGGATGCTCAGCAGGCTCGGCCACCGGCGGGACCAGATCATTGCGTCGACGCAGATCGATCAACGTCGTCCGGGCAATCGTGAACACCCAGGTCCGCACCGACGCCCGCGACTCGTCATACCGATCGGCCAGCTGCCATAACCGGGTCATCACCCGCTGGACAAGCTCCTCGGCCAGCTCCGCATCCCCCAGGCGTCGCAACCCGAAGCCATACAGCGTGCCCGCATACAGGTCGTACAACTCGTTGACCGCGTGTTCATCCCCGGCAGCGGCCCGCACCACCAGCGCCGACTGACGGTCCGGCACCGGCCGACCGTCCACCGCCGACCCAATTACGGCTGTGCGGCGTCTCATCCGATCGCCCGCTCCAATCCGAAGTCGATTGAACCAACCTACCGGACTCGCACGTAACGCATGGATGGTGCGTGGGGACAGGCGCCGGAAGGGAAGGGATGGCGGCGCCGTGGGCTGCCCCGTGCCGTCCGCGGTCGGTCTGACGCCGTCACCATGGGGCCTCGGATCGGTGGAAGGGCGCGAAGGGCTCACTCGCTCATCAGTCGGTTCGCGCTCCGCTCGGCAGGCGAGCGGAAGCCACGGTGGGGCCGTCATGGGCCGGATCGCGGGCATCGGGCTCGGCCGTCACCCAGATGCTCGCGTAGTCCTCCAAAGCGCCACCGGCGACAAGCGTGGTCGCAGTCTGACCCCCCGGGTCGGGGTCAAGCCGGCCGATGCTGACCGGCCCGTCGGCGTCGGGCATCCCGACCCACGCCTCATAGACACCGGGAGCGGGCAGCGGCGGCAGACCCCGCAGGTCGAGGTCGACGCTCAGTCCCGCGCGCGTCTCGGTGAACGCCACCCGGCCTTCGACGTCGAAGCCCTCCCCCGGCGAGAGCGGCAGGACCATCGCCGGCTCCGCCGTGCCGGACCACACCACGGTCGCCCCCACCCCGCCGAGCACTACCCCCGCGAACAACGCCGCGGCCGC
>WHTC01000383.1 GCA_009379795.1 Nitriliruptorales bacterium
ACGGCTTCCAGGATCTGCGGGTAGGTGCCGCACCGGCAGAGGTTCCCGCCGAGATGCTCGCGGACCTCCTCCTCGTCGGCGTCGGGATTCTGGTCCAGGCACCCGTGCACGGCGAGCACCATCCCCGGGATGCAGTACGAGCACTGGAATGCCTGGTGGTCGACGAACGACTGCTGGACCCGGCTCAGCTCACCACCGTCGACCAGACCCTCGGAGGTGGACACCTTCCGACCCGCGACGGCGACGGTCAGCAGGATGCAGGAACTGGCCACCCGGCCATCGAGCAGCACCGTGCAGGCGCCGCAGACGCCGATCCCGCACGCGCCCCGCACGCTGAACAGATCGAAACGCTCGCGCAGGGCCTCGAGCAGGGTCTCCTCCAGGTGCACCCGAACGGTCTCCACCGTGCCGTTCACGTGAAGGTCGACGGCGACCAGCGTGTCATCGGCCGAGTGGGACTCAGCACTCATTCGCTCCCCCCGATTCGTTTGTCCTCGCCGAGCGCCCGCAGCACCCGCTCGGGCGTCATCGGCAGCGCGCGTATGCGGGTACCGACCGCGTCCCTGATCGCGTTGCCGATCGCCGGGGCAACCGCCGGCACGACCATCTCCCCCACCCCGTGCAGATCTGTGTCCGGATCCGGGTGCTCGACACCCTCGCTGGTCAGTTGACGAGGGATGTCATGGATCGAAGGGATCATGTAGTCCGAGAAGTTTGGATTGACCATCTGACCATCGTCGTAGAGGAGCTCCTCGAGCATCGCCGGACCAAGGGCGAAGATCGCGCACCCCTCGTTCTGCTGCCGCACCCGGGAGGGGCTCACCATCCGACCGGCGTATGCCGCCCCGTGCATTCGCAGGACGGTCACCACACCGGTCTCCAGGTCGACCTCGACCTCCGCGGAGGCGCCGCCCTGGTGCCAGTGCACGGTCGCGGGCCCTTGCCCGGTCTCGGGATCGAGCGCGCCCAGGCCCCCCGTCGACTGGAAGACGCCCTCCGCCGCCAGGCTCGTGCGGCCCGTGAGCGCGAGCGCGTCGGCGTAGCTGAGCGCGTCCCCACCATCGCCGATCACGACGCGGCCGCCGGCCACGACGACCGCGTCCTCGGCAACTCCCCGGTGTTCCGCGACGAGTTCCGCGAGGCGGGTCTTCAGCGCCCTGGCGGCGCTGCGCACCGCGTTGCCCATCGAGTAGGTGGTGCGGCTCGACGCCGTGCTCGTGTCGAAGGGTGTCACGTCCGTGTCCGTGAAGGAGACGCGGACCGACGAGGCCGCAAGACCCAGCTCACGCGCACCCATCTGCGCGAGCGTGGCGTGCGCCCCCTGCCCCATCTCCACGCTGCTCGTCCAGATCGTCGCCGACCCGTCCGCCACCAGTTCGAGCCGCGCTTCGGATCGCGAGGGCGTGTAGGTGCTCTTGATCATGATCGCCAGCCCCTTGCCCCGCGCGGTACCCGGCGGTGACGGTTCGCTCGGGCTGCCCCAGTCGACGCCCGCGGCGACGGAGTCGAGGATCTCGGCGTAGAACAGGTCGTGCATCTTCTCGCCGGTGGCATAGACATCGTCATTGCGCAAGTGGTTGCGTCGCCGCAGCTCCAGCGGGTCGATCCCCAGGTCGGCAGCGATGTCGTCGAGCTGCGACTCGTGGGCCCACGCGACCTGGCTGGTCATCGCGCCGCGGAACGGACCGGTGGGGACGGTGTTGGTGAAGTAGGTCGTTGAGTCCACCCACACGTTGGGCATGTGGTACGGCCCGGGAGCACGCACCATGCCCTGGCCGGCAGCCCGCGGACTCGTGACCGAGTACGCGCCGGCGTTGTAGCGCACGTTCATCCTGCGGGCCACGATCAGACCGTCATCGGTCACGCCGGTGCGGATGAACACCTGCGAGGAGTGCTTGGCGACGGTGAAGAAGACCTCCTCGCGGCTGAGCTCCAGGCGCACGGGCCGACCCGCCGCGCGGGCAGCAGCAGTGGTCATGGGCTCGATCTTCACGTCGCCCTTAG
>WHTC01000419.1 GCA_009379795.1 Nitriliruptorales bacterium
CCCTGGCAAGGCTAATCCTCGGCCAGTCGGGCGGCCGGTCGGCGCCGCTCGGCCTCGAGGAGGATGGCGAGGCTGACAGCTGTGAGCACGGCGCCGAGTTGACGGACACTCCTGCCGTGACGCAACAGCGCCGCAGCAAGCGGGCTTCGGGAGATGCTGGCGACCGCGACCGCGCAGGTGGCGCTCCCGGCGAAGGCGGGACTGGCCCCGCGCTCGATCAGGAAGATGGGCAGCAAGTTGAGCGCGGACACCCCGATGAGGGAAATGCCGCAGATCTTTCTCGCGTACGGCACCACCGCCTCGGTGGCCCGGCTGCTCGGGGCGGGTGACCGGAGGGCGGCCGCTCACGATGGCGTGCAGGGCCTGTGGCTCGCGCTGGCGATCGGGATCGCCCTCATCGTCGTCGTCGTGCCGCTCGCCCCGCAACTGATTGCGGTCATGGGCGGCGAGGGTGCGGTGGCCGAGAACGGCTTGATCTACCTCCGGATCAGCATGTTCGGTGTGCCTGTCCTGCTCGTGATGCAGGCCGGCGCCGGCTACCTCCGCGGGCTGATCCGCACCACCTCACTGCGGCTGTCCCTGACGCTGGGCACGGCGATCGCCGCACGACTCGGCGTCGTCGAACTCGGCGCCTACCAGATCGCCTTCGAACTGTGGTCCTTCACGGCCCTGGCGCTGGATTCCATCGCGATCACCGGGCAGGCCATCACCGGCCGCCTGCTCGGCGCCGGCGACGCGGAGGGCGCACGGGCCGCCGGCCGCCGGATGATGGCATGGGGAGTGGCCGCCGGGACGGTGTTCGCCGCCGTGATTGCGCTGTTCCGCCCGGTCCTGCCGGCCCTGTTCACCAGCGATCAGCAGGTGATCGTGATGTGCACGCTCCTGCTGTGGTTCGTAGCCGCGCTGCAGCCGGTCAATGCGATCGTGTTCGTGCTCGACGGCATTCTGATCGGCACCGGTGACATGCGCTACCTCGCCTGGGCCATGGCGGCGGCTGCCGTGTTCGCCCCGGCGGCGATCCTCGTCGTCGTGCTCGATCTGGGCATCGGTTGGCTATGGACCGCGATCGGCGTGCTCATGTTCGCCCGCATGGCCGCGCTCCTGGCCCGCTTCGCCGGCTCCGCCTGGCAGGTCACGGGCGCGACCCGCTGAAGGACGGGAGGCGGTAGCCTCTCCCCGCTCTGAAGTCGGCATGCAGGAAGGTCGCGACTGTGAGCAGCGAGCGTCATCGTCCGCCATACCAACTCGCCGAGCGGTCGATGCTCGAGGCGTGGCTGGACTACCACCGCACCACCCTCGAGATGAAGTGCGAGGGCCTGCCCACGGCTCGCCTGGCCGAACGGTCCGCACCTCCGTCCAGCCTCTCGCTGCTCGGCCTCGTTCGCCACATGGCGGACGTCGAGCGCAACTGGTTCCGCCGGATCCTCGCCGGCGAGACCGCCCCGCCGCTGTACTACTCCGAGACCGATCCGGACGGGGAATTCGACAACGTCGACACCGCGGACGTCGCGGACGCCTTTGCGACCTGGCGCGCCGAATGCGATCACGCCCGGAAGATCGTGGCTGAGATCGACTCCCTGGACGTCGTCGGGCGCAATCTCCGGCGAGGCGAGCCGGTCTCCCTCCGCTGGATTCTGGTCCACATGATCGAGGAGTACGCGCGCCACAACGGCCACGCCGATCTGCTCCGCGAGCGCCTCGACGGTGCGGTCGGCG
>WHTC01000332.1 GCA_009379795.1 Nitriliruptorales bacterium
AAGGGCAACCGGCAGAAGGTCGCGATCGTGGCCGCCCTGGCCGCCGACGTGGAGCTGCTGCTGCTCGACGAGCCCACCGCCGGGCTGGACCCGCTCATGGAGGCAGTGTTCAAGGACTGCATCATGGAGGCGAAGACCGCCGGGCGCACCGTGCTGCTGTCAAGCCATATCCTCGCCCAGGTCGAAGCGCTGTGCGACCGGGTGTCGATCATCCGGCTGGGCAGGGTCGTGGAGTCCGGCAGCCTGGCGGACCTGCGCCACCTGACCCGCACCACGATCGTCGCCGAGACCGCCCGGCCCGCCCGCGGCCTCGCCGACCTGCCCGGCATCCACGACCTGCAGGCCAAGGACGGGGCGGTGCGCTTCGACGTCGACGGGGAGCGGCTCGGGGATGTCGTCGGCCGCCTCGCCGGCCTCGGCGTCCGCTCGCTGGTCGCCCACCCCCCGACGCTCGAGCAGCTGTTCCTGCGCCACTACGGCGACGAGGTGGAAGCCAACGGGACCAGTAGCCCGGCGTCGGGGATATCCGACACGACCTCATCGCGGGCGCAGCGATGACCGCCGTCACCGCGGGCAGGCGATCCGCGCGCGCCGCCGCCCGCCCGCGCGGGAGCGCGCTCGCGGGTACGGGGACCCTGATCCGCTTCATCCTTCGTCGCGATCGGATCCGCATCCCGGTGTGGATCGGCGCGATCACCGCGTACGTGCTGCTCACGGCCGCCGCTCTGCCGGACCTGTACCTCACGGCGGCCCAGCGCCAGTCGCGCGCGGCGCTGATGGGGAACCCGGCGGCCCGAGCCCTGGCCGGGCCCGGTCACGGGCTGGAGGACTACACCTTCGGCGCGATGATGACCCAGGAGATGCTCGGGTTCACCGCGGTCCTGGTGGCGCTGATGAGCCTGCTGCTGATCGTCCGCCACACCCGCGCCGAGGAAGCGGAGGGACGCGCCGAGTTGGTGCGCGCAAGCGTCGTGGGCCGCCACGCCACCGCGACCGCGGCCCTGGTGGTCGTGGGCGCGGCCAACCTCGTGCTGGGAGCCCTCGTCGCCGCCGGGCTCGGCAGTCTCGGCATCGAGTCCATCCCTTGGTCGGGCTCGCTCCTGTTCGGCGCGTCGCTGGCCGCCGTGGGACTGGTTTTCACCGGAGTCGCGGCGGTGACGGCACAGGTGACCGAGCACAGCCGCGGCGCGTCAGGCCTGGCCGGTGTCGTGCTGGGTAGCACGTACTCGCTGCGCGCAGCGGGCGACATGGGTGACGGCACGCTGTCGTGGCTGTCCCCCATCGGGTGGGCGCAGGCCACCCGTGCCTACGTCGACGACCGGTGGTGGCCGTTGGGGCTTACCCTGGCCCTCACCGCGGTCCTCATCGCCGTGGCATTCGCGGTCAGCGCCCGGCGGGACCTCGGCGCCGGGCTGGTGCCGCCGCGGCCGGGGCCGCCGGCGGCGTCGGCGGTGCTGGGCTCCCCGTTCGGGCTGGCGTTCCGGCTGCAGCGCGCCAGCCTGCTCGGCTGGAGCATCGCGATGTTCCTGTTCGCCCTCGGGTACGGAACCCTCGTCGGCGAGGTGGAGCGCTTCATCACCGACAACCCTCAGATGCTGGAGTTCTTCGCCCAAGCCGAGGGCCCAAGCCTGATCCACGCGTTCCTCGCCACGATCGTCTCCTTCTGGGCGATGGTCGCCTCGGTCTACGCGATCCTGGCGGCGCTGCGGTTGCGCAGCGAGGAGAACGCGGGCCGGGCCGAGCCGGTCCTGAGCACCGCCGTGTCACGGGCGCGATGGGCGGCAAGCCATCTGGCCATCGCGCTCGTCGGTTCGGTGATCCTGCTGCTCGTATCCGGTCTCGGGTTGGGCCTGACGTCTGCCAGCAGCACCGGGGACGCGAGCCTGCTGCCCCAGATGGTGGGCGCCGCGCTGGCGTACGCGCCCGTCCTTTGGCTGATCATCGGCGCGGCGGCCGCGCTCTTCGGCCTCGTGCCGCGGGCGGCAGCGCTGTCGTGGACGGTCGTCGTCTACGCCTTGACCGTCGGCATGCTCGGCGGCCTGCTCGGGTTCCCCGACTGGACGTACCAGCTCTCGCCCTTCGACCACGTCCCGATGCTGCCGGGCGAGGGGCTCAGGCTCCCCCCGCTGGTCGTGCTCACCGCGATCGCCGCCGTACTGATCACGGTCGGCCTGGCCGGCTTCCGCCGGCGCGACGTCGGCGCCTGATCACGCGTCGCGTCAGGCTGTGCGCGGCACCGAGGACTTCGAGCGCGGGGCATTCGTCTTCGGCGTGCTCGGGAGGCGCAGCGCCGGGCAGACGACGAGGGCGAGCGTTGCCTCCCGCGGCCTCCGCTCCCAGCCCGCCTCAGACGCTAGGAGCAGGCCAATCGGTCCCGCTCGCCTTCAATCGTGAGGCGCAGCGGGTCGAGATCGTCGTCGACTGTCCCCCACACGTAGGCCGGTTCGACGTCCTCATACTCGTGGACCAGCCGGTTGCGCATGCCGACGATGCCCCGCCAGGGGATGTCGGGCCTTCGTTCGGGCA
>WHTC01000288.1 GCA_009379795.1 Nitriliruptorales bacterium
ATGCACCTCATGGAGACGATGCTGACCACGATGCAGGCGCTGCTCGACCCGCTGCCCTTGCTGGAGGAGCCACCGGAGGAGATGGCCAAGGCGCCGGATGCCAGCATGCCCGACTGGCCCGACGACGTGCGACCAAGCTAGGAGGACGGGCATGAACCTTCGACACGTGCAGCGCCTGCTGCTGACCCTCGGCCTCGCGCTGGTGCTCGCCGCCTGCGGCTCCCCGACGGCGGAGGACCCGGAGGGGCAGGCCGGCCAGGGCCGGGCCCAGCCGGAGCAGGAGGGCGAGGACACAGCGCCGCCCGAGGCGCCGGGCTCCACGGTCGAGTCGGTGCTGAACGAGGTGGAGGGCCTTGAGGGCGAGGAGCGCCGCCGGCGGCTCGCCGAGCTGTCGAGCGAAGCCGGCGAGGCCGGCACCGTGAACCTCTATACCTCCAACCTCGACGCCGCCGAGCTGGCGGAGACGTTCACCGACGACTACGGCATCGAGGTCAGCGTCTACCGGGCCACCGGTGACGTCGTCCTGCAGCGGCTGATCCAGGAGGCTGCGGCCGGGTTCCAGGGCGCTGACGTGGTGGAGATGGACATGCGCTGCGGATGGTGGCGCTCGACCAGGACCAGGGACTGCTCGCCCCCTATGAAGGTCCGGCGCTGAAGGGCATGCCGGAGCAGGCGCTCTTCCCCGGGTGGACGGCGACACGCTACAACGTCTTCGTCACCGGGCAGAACACCGACGTGATCCCGCTGGAGCAGCGCTCGAGCAGCTACGAGGATCTGGCCGACCCGGCCTTTGCGGGCCAGATGATGATGGAGCCACGGGCGGCGGAGTGGTTCGTGACGCTCTACCGCTACTTCGAGGAGCAGGGGATGGAGCTCCAGGCGATCGAGGACATGTTCACCCAGATGGCCGGCAACTCGGCCGTGATCAGCGGCAACAGCGTCCAGGCCGAGCTCCTGGCGGCCGGGGAGTACGGCTTGGCCGCCAGCACCTACAGCCACCTGATCGATGATCTGGCGGCCGCCGGTGCTCCGGTGGTGTGGCAGCCGCCGGTCGAGCCGGTGGTGGTCCGGCCCAACGGCAGCGGGATCAGCAACACCGCCGCCAACCCCGCCGGCGCAGTGCTCCTGCACGAGTGGTTCCTCACCGACGGCCAGCCGCTCCTCGCCGAGGTCGGTCGCGTCCCGGCCCGTCCGGACGCCCAGGCCGGGATTCTGGACGGTGTGGAGACGATCAACGTGGCGGCGGAGGAGATGATCGACGATGGTGAACGGTGGGAGCGGCTGTACGAGGAGATCCTGCGCGCCGCCGAGCCGGATCCGAGCGGGTGAGCAGATGCAGGGGGATGACGAGATGACCCAAGAAGTGGGCTTGGATCGCTACGAGCAGGTCCGGGAGGCGATGTACCATCCGGATCTGTCCCGCGGCATGGATCCGCGTTCCACCGAGGAGGGCAACCCCCGCGCGCCGATGTGCTGAGCGTGCGCGCACCTTTGGCGCCGTCCAACGCCACCTGGCCCAGCTTCACCAACCCCGCCCTCATGCGCGCGGTAGCACCCGGCCCGCTCCAGCGCCGCTTCGACGATCTCCCATCGGCTCCCTCTGCTGCCGAGTCGACGGCACGTCTCCCGTGCGTCAGGATCAGCCGGACTTCTTGGCGTATCAAAGCATAATATGGTCCGAGGTTAGGACCCCCGCGGCCCAGCTTGGCTGACAACCGAGACGTTGATTGCCTGCCAACCAATCAGGGCCCGCCCAGGCCAGGAACGGCATGGCTGCCCTCGCCAAGGTCGCCGCCGAATTAACCCGGCCACCGTGACGATCACACCGTAGACTGCTCGATGAGGAGAGGATCGTTTGCGATGCGAACCATGATACAAGGTGGTTGGGTCGTCGGCCATCGGAACGGCAGCCATTACATACTGAGGAATGGTCAGTGTGTCATCGAAGGTGACAAGATTATTCATATTGGGCGAGCGTATCAGGGCGAGTTAAAGAAGACGGTCAATGCGCGTAATCGACTAATAACCCCTGGGCTGATCTCCACGCACCTCCACGCTGGCAACAATACCTCGAACCACCTATACCTGGACAACGGGCGCCCGGAGGCCATTGGACGTAATTATTTAAACTGGCAAGCGAGGCGGCGTGACGGAGTAAGAGAGGATCCGAACCGACTTTCAGCTTTATTCGGACTGGCTCAGTGCATGCGATCGGGGGTTACGACAGCCGTGGAAATAGGCTGCGGTGGGGTAAGTCCGGAGATCTTTGTTGGCGCGGTAGATGAGCTTGGCGTCAGGGTCTATACAGGTCCATCATATCGCAATGCGTTAGTTTATTCGGCAAACGATGGGCGGCTCGAGTATGACTGGGATCAGGAGCGCGGCGGCCGGGGCCTCGAAGTAGCCGTTCAATTCGTCCGAGACTTCGATGGCGCAGCGGGTGGCCGGCTTCGAGCCATCCTGTGTCCAGGCCATACGGATACCTGCGATCCGCGGGTGCTGGTGCAGACCGCCGAGTACGCAGCGGAGCTTCGTGTACCAATTACGATTCATTCAGCCATCAACCCACATGAAACCCTACGTGTCCTAGACACCCACCGACTCAGCCCCGTGGAGCTGCTAGCCAAGCAGGGTCTACTCGGACCTCAAGTTATCCTGGGGCACTGCGTCTTTATCTCGGGGCATAGTTGGTTGCCTTACAGTCAGTCACGCGACTTAGAACTACTAGGCGAGAATGGCGCAACGGTCTCTCATGCACCCTACAAGTATATGCAAATGGGCGCCTGCCTGGAATCCGTAGCCAGCTATATTAGTGCTGGGGTAAACGTGACCATTGGTACTGATATAACGCCTTCGGACATAGTAAAGGAGATGCGCCTTGCTATGCTTGGGAGTCGCATCAGCGATCGTAGCTTTCTGTCTAGCACTCCAAGGGACGTGTTCGATGCGGCTACTGTCAACGCCGCGAATGCCTTGGGGCGGTCCGATCTCGGGCGACTTGAGCCGGGCGCAAAGGCAGATATTGCCATCTTTAATCTTGACAAGTTAAATTTTGGATTTGTCCATGACCCAATAAGAGCACTCGTGGAGGCAGGAAGTGGAGCTGATCTTGAAGCTTTGCTGGTGGACGGGCGTTTCGTTATGGCAGATGGCCGTTTGCTGTTGATTGATGAGGATGAGATCTTGGCCTGCACTCAGGCCGAAGGCAGGAGCATGCTGAATGCTATTCCGAATTGGTTGTGGGGCCAAAGGAGTGCCGATGAAGCTGTACCGCTCGCATACACCATCGAGGGCGATGGGACGTGAACATGGAGGGTATGAGTTTCTCCGAGCGCCCC
>WHTC01000020.1 GCA_009379795.1 Nitriliruptorales bacterium
CCGTTGCTGCGCGCGTCCTCACCGAGCACCGGCGCGGTCTCGCGGCTGGTCAAGAAGCCGGTGAGGACCCCCTCGCCCACCAGCGGGTGCCGCCCGGCCGCCACCCCTTCGTCGTCGTACCCATAGGTGCCCAGCGCTCGGGGGGTGGTCGAGTCGAGCGTGAGGTTGACCAGCGAGGAGCCGTAGCGCAGCGTGCCGAGGTCACTGGGGGACAGAAACGACGTGCCGGCGTAGGCCGCCTCAGAGCCCAGGATGCGGTCGAGTTCGGTCGGGTGGCCGACCGACTCGTGCACCTGCAGCGCCAACTGGTTCCCGTCGAGCACCAGCGTGCCGGTCTGGGCGGGCAGCTCCGGGGCGCTGAGCAGGGCCACGGCCTCCTCGGCGTAGGCTGGCGCCTGCTCGGCCAGACCCAGCGCGAGCACGTCCTCCCAGCCGCCGGTGCCGCAGTAGCCGCGGAACGAGTTGGGAAACGACCGCACCTGCACCTCGTGCTCGCCGACCGCGAGGCACTCCACGCCCCCGGCCACCTGCACGATCGTCTGGCGGATGTCGGCGCCCTCGCTGGACACGAAGCGCTTGGTGGTGCGCCAGGCGTCGGTGCTCGCCCGCGCGAAGGTCAGCTTCGGCACGGCCTTGGCCGCGGCCGTCGCCTCCAGCAGCACCGCGAGCTTGTCCTCGGTGGGCACCATGAGCGGATCGATCTGGTGGGGGGTCGTGTACTCAGCCTGGACAACGTCGACCGGGGCGAGGCGCACCGGATGGCGCTGCACGGCCGTGCTTGCCCGCGCCACTTCAACCGCGGTGCGCGCCGCGCCGAGCACCGAGTCCCGGTCGAGCCGGGCGGTGCCGGCGAAGCCCCACGAGCCGCCGAGCAGGACGCGCACCCCGATCCCGCGGGCGGTCCGCCGTTCGACGCCGTCGAGCCGCTGATCCTGCACCGCCACCGACTCGGTCTTCTCGGTGACCGCCCGGACATCCGCGTAGTCCGCCCCCGCCGCGACCGCGTCATCTAGCGCGAGCACGGCCAGATCGTCCACGCATGTCTCCTTCGTCCAACATCGGAGGGTCGGCCGCGAGGCTAGCAGCCACGCTCGCCAGCACCCCACCCACCCCCGCCGGGAGTCTCGATGCGGATGCGCTCGCCGCGCCGCAGTTGCCAGGTGCCCTTTGCCGGGAGCGCTTCCTCGCCGCCGCCGGCGCGCACCAGCACGTTGCGGCCGGGGGCGCCGTCGCCGCCGCCGGCCAGCCCCCACGGCCCGCGCGCGCGCCGCTCGGTCTGCAGCGTCAGCGTGGCGTCCTCCAGTACCTCCAGCTCCCGGACCAGCCCGTCGCCCCCCGGTCGCATCCCCGTTCCGCCCGTGCCTTCGCGCAGCTCGTACCGCCACACCCGCAGCGGGTAGGCCAGCTCCACCGCCTCGGCCGGGGTGTTGCGCGTGTTGGTCATGCCGGTGTGCACGCCGGACATGCCCGGCCGTTGCGGCGTGGCGCCCTCGCCGCCGGCCAGGGTCTCGTAGTAGCTGAAGCCGATCGGAGCGGACGCGCCGAGCAGGACGTTGTTCATCGTGCCCTGGCTGGCTGCCGGCACCCGATCGGGCAGCAGCCGGGCGAAGGCGCCGAGCAGCACGTCGACGATGCGCTGGCTGGTCTCCACGTTGCCAGCCGCCACCGGCGCGGGGAAGCGGGCGTGCACAACCGTGCCCGGACGGGTGTGCACCCGCAGGGGCCGGTAGCAGCCGGCGTTGGGTGGCGCGCCGGGATCGGTCAGCATGCGGAACACGAACATCGACGCCGACCGGGTCACGGCGTCGACCGCGTTCACGTTGACCGGCACCTGGGGGTCGCTGGCGCTGAAGTCGGCGAGCACCGTCTCACCGTCCACGGTCAGTTCCACCCTGATCGTCAGCCCGTCGCCGATCTCCATCTGGTCACTGAAGGTGGCGGTGCCGTCCGGGATGGCGGCCACCGCCGCCCGTACCCGGCGCTCGCTGTAGTCGCACACCGCCAGCATCGCCGCGGCCAGTCCTTCGCCGCCGAGCCGGGCGGCCAACTCGCGCAGGCGCACGGCGCCGACATGGTTGGCGGCGAACTGTGCACGCAGGTCTCCCCGGCGCTCGGCGGGGGTGCGGGAGTTCGCGGCCAGCAGCGCCAGCACGTCCTCGCGCGGACCGTCGGCGTCGGCCACGAGCACCGGTGGCACCCGCAGGCCCTCGGCCGCCACGTCGACCGCCGAGGCGGGCATCGATCCCGGCGCGGCCCCGCCGACGTCCGCATGGTGGGCACGGTTGGCGACGTAGCCGAGGAGCCGCCCGTGCTCGTCGCCGACCGCCGCGACCAGGGTCAGGTCCGGCAGGTGGGTGCCGCCCTGGTAGGGGTCGTTCAGCGCAACCTGAACCCCGGGGACGAGCCGGTCGCCGAAGCTGGCTATGGCGGCGGCCACGCTGGCGGGCATCGACCCCAGGTGGACCGGGATGTGCTCGGCTTGCGCGACCATCTGCCCGTCCGGACCGAATACCGCGGCCGAGCAGTCAACGCGCTCCTTGATGTTCGGCGAGTAGGCGGCCCGCCGCAGGGCCACGCCCATCTCCTCGGCCACCCCGTCCAGCGCGTGTCGCACCACCTCCAGCGCCACCGCCGACAGCGTCGGCACGCCAGGCGCGGGCGTCTCTGGGGCGAGCGTCTCCGGCATGGGTGTCTCAGGCACGGGTGCCTCCCGCGGTCGCACCGGTGCCGGCCAGCGTGCCCGGCAGCCGGTCGTAGGTCAGCCGCCGCCACAGCCATTCCATCGGCCCGTACTGGAACCGGCTCAGCCACAGCGGGCTCCACAGCAGGTGGAGCGCGGCGATCGCCAGGCACAGCCCCAGCGCGGCGACCAGCGACGTCCGCCCGTACAGCCGCAGCCCGTAGAACACGCCGGTGGCGATCACGCTCTGCAGCAGGTAGTTGGTCAGCGCCATCCGCCCCACGGCTGCGAGCCGCCGCGTGAGGCTGGCCCGCGCCGCGCGCGCGAACACCTGCGCACCGGCGCCGAGGTAGCCGAGCGTGAGGATCGGGGGCGCCGCGAACAGCAGGGCCTGACCCGCCAGCCCGGCGGGCGTGAGACCAGCCGGGTCGGTCAGCAGCGCTGCCGCCAGCGCCACGTTCAGGGGCAGCCCGACCAGCATCCCGAGGAGCGTGACACGCCGGACGGTCCCGGCATGGCCCGCCAGGTCTCCTGCGATGCCGGCCCGCCCGGTGGCCATGCCAAGCAGCATCATTCCGAGGATCCAGGCGCCGTTGAGCGGGAACGAGGCGTATGTGAAGGTCAGTTCTTGCAGTCGCGCCCCCACCATGTCGCGGTAGCCGCCCGCGCCGTACGCCTGCTGGGTGGCGTCCGCCAATGCGCGCCCTGAGTCCAGCACCGGGGCCCGGCTCTCGGCAAGGGCCTCCTGGCCGCCCGGCGCAAGACCCGCCAGCGCGGTCAGGCCGGCCGCGAAGAGGATCAGCAGGGCGGGGATGCCGATCAGGGCCACCGCCCAGACGAGGAGGGTCCTTACCGTGCGCTCGCGGAACAGCAGCAGGACAAAGCCGAGCAGCGCATAGCTGAACAGAACGTCGCCGGACCAGATCAGCACGGCGTGCAGCGCGCCGAACACGGCCAGCACGGCCAGTCGCCGCACCAGCATCTGTGACCCCCTTTTCCTCACCGACCAATCGGCCACGGAGTCGGCCGAGGAAAAGGGAGTCAGCGTCGAGGAATGGCCGCGTCGCTCCGCCCGGGCCACCTGGATGGCGATGCCCAGGCCGAACAGGAACGCGAACATGCCGATGAACTTGCCCTGGACCAGGACGGCGGTGAGCGCATACGCGATCCGGTCCGCGCCCTGCCGGACCTCCTCGCCGGCGATCTGGAGGTAAGGCTCGGGCCCCGCGAAGAACTGGATGTTGACCAGAAGGATCCCGACGATCGCCAACCCGCGCAGCGCGTCGAGCGCGACCACGCGCTCGCCGCCACGCACCGGCTCCAGCGCTCCGGGTTCCTGGTGTTTCGTCGCCATCATGCCGGTCCTCTCTGACCTCCTTTTCCTCAGCCGACATCGCGGCCGGTTGGTCGGTGAGGAAAAGGGGGTCACTGGTGTGTGCGTCACGACGCCCGTCATGCGAGCCGAACCACCAGGTTGCCCGCGTCGTCGCACTCCGCGACATCCTCGGGCGCCAGCAGGGTGGTGGTGTCGGACTGCTCGAGCAGCGCCGGACCTGCGATCCGGTCGCCGGACCGCAGGGCGGCGCGATCGAGCACCCGGGCCTCCACCTGCCCTCCAGACCCTCCACCAAGCCCGATGATCCGACGGCGCTCGGGGCGGGAGGCCCCCAGATCCCACCGGGCCGGTGGCGCATCCAGGGACGGGGGCCCCTCGGCGACCGCGCGCAGCGTCGCCACCTCCACGGGTTCGCCGGGCATGGCGTAGCCGTACGCCTCGTGGTGCGCGGCGGCGAACGCCTTCTCGACCTCCTCGACCTTGTCCACGGCGACCCGCAGTTCGTGGGACTGCCCGGCGTAGCGCACATCGGCCACCCGCGTCACGGTGACCGGTCCGCCCGGGCGCTGGGCCGTCAATTGCTCCGCGGCCAGGTGCGCCAACCCTTCCCAGGTGGCCTCCATGGTCGTGGGATCGTCGCCCAGGACGGTCCGCGACACCTCGTAGCGGGCGGGGGCCAGCAGCAGTCCAAGCGCGCTGAGCACCCCCGGCGCTGGTGGGATCACCACCGTGGCGCAGCCCAGGTCGCGGGCCAGCGCCGTGGCCGACAGGGGTCCGGCGCCGCCGTAGGCGACCAGCGCGAGGGTGCCGGGGTCCACACCTCGCTCGGTGGTGACCCGGCGCAGTGCCCGGGCCATGGTGGCGCGCACCACCGTGAGGATGCCCTCGGCGCCGCCAGCCCCCGGACCCAGGGTGTCGATGGCGGTGCGGGCGGCTCTGGCATCCAGGCGCAGGCCGCCGCCCAGTTCGCGGGCTGGGTCCAGATGGCCCAGTGCGCAATGCGCGTCGGTCACGGTCGGCTCGGCCCCGCCGAACCCGTAGCAGGCCGGCCCGGGCCGGGCGCCGGCGGACCGCGGACCGACCCGCAGTGCCCCGCCGGTGTCGATCGCGGCGATCGATCCGCCGCCGGCGCCGACCGTGTGGATGGCCACCGCCGGTGTGCGGAACGGCAGGCCCGCGATCTCGGCCTCCAGGGCCACCTCGGGCCGGCCGTCGCGGATCAGGCAGACGTCGGTGGAGGTCCCGCCCATGTCCAGGGCAACGGCATCGGCGAAACCCGCGCCTGCGGCCACCCGACCGGCGGCCACCACTCCAGCGGCCGGCCCGGACAGCAGGGTGTGCACCGGTTCCTGGGCCGCCCGGGCGAGCGTCGCGGTGCCGCCGGCGCTGGTCATCACCGTGATCGTGCTCGCGGGCAGCCGAGCGTCCAGGCCGTCCAGGTAGCGGCCCATCACCGGGGCGACGGCGGCGTTCAGCACCGCGGTGGAGGTGCGCTCGAACTCGCGGAACTCCGGCAGCACGTCGCTGGAGCAGGTCACCGGCACGTCCGCACCAGCGGACTGGGCCAGGCGCTTGCGTAGCGCCGCACCCAACCGCTGCTCATGGGCCGGGCCTGCGAAGGAGAACAGGAGGCTGACCGCGACCGACTCCGGCCGCCGTGCGACGACTTCGTCGACGACGCGGGTGACCTCGCCATCGGTCAGGGACACGATCGGCTGCCCGTCCGGGCCGGTGCGCTCCGCGACGGTCACCACGAGATCCGGCGGGACCAGCGGCGTGGGGCGCACCCGGGTGAGGTCGTAGAGCGCGGGCCGATCCTGGCGGCCGATGATCAGGAGGTCCCGGAACCCCTCGGTGACCACCAGCACGGTGCGTGCCACCGCGCGCTCCAGGACCGCGTTGGTCGCCGTCGTGGTTCCGTGCGCTACGAGGGGGACGGCCGCCGGCGCGGCCTCACGCAGGCCGGCGACCACGCCCTCGCCCTGGTCCTCCGGGGTGGTCGGCACCTTCACCGCCCGCGGCGCCTCCCCGGGCGCGACCAGGACGACATCGGTGAACGTGCCGCCGACATCCACCCCGCCGACCCGTTCGCGTTGCCCCTGCATGCGCTCCATCCGGCTCCCGATCCCGCGCTCCCGGCGTCGCCCCGCCGCGGCCATCGCCCTCATCCTGCCGCACGGACGTCCGTCCGCTCGTGCGACGTACGATCACCCACGTTGCCACCAGCCACCAGGAGCTCGCCGATGGACTTTGACCTCACCCCCGAACAGGAGCAGATCCGCAAGCTGGCTCGTGACTTCTGCGACGCCGAAGTGGCGCCCGGCGCACGGGACCTTGACCGCACCGAGGCGTTCCCCGAGGAGTTGCTGCCCCGGCTGTTCGAGGTCGGCTTCCTGAGCGCCGCCATCCCGCAGGAGTATGGCGGGATGGGGCTGGACTTCCTGTCCTACGGGTTGGTCGTTGAGGAGTTGGGCCGTGCTGACGCCTCGATCCGCTCGCTGGTATCGGTCAACGTCAGCCTGGTGTCCTCGATCCTACTCAACTGGGGGCGCGAGGAGCAGAAGCGCGCCTGGCTTCCCCGGTTGAGCACCGAGGGGCTCGGCGCGTTCGGGCTGACCGAGCCCGACCACGGCAGTGACCCCTCCGCGATGGAGACCAGCGCTCGCAGGGACGGCGACGAGTGGGTCCTCAACGGCTCGAAGATGTGGATCACGAACGGCAGCCGGGGGATCCTCACCGTGGTGTTCGCCCAGACGCAGCCCGGATCGGGGGCGCGGGGCATCACCGCCTTCCTGGTGCCCCAGGACATCCCCGGCTACGAGGGCCGTGCGATCCACGGCAAGCTTGGCCTGCGAGCCGGGGACACCGCCGCGATCACCCTGACCGACGTGCGGGTGCCCGACGCGGCGCGCGTCGCCGAGGTGGGCGACGGCATGAAGATCGCGCTGAGCGCTCTGGACAACGGCCGCTTCTCGCTCGCCGCGGGCTGCACGGGCATCTCCCAGGCCTGCCTGGACGCGTCGGTGGGCTACGCCGCCGAGCGCGAGCAGTTCGGCAAGACGATCGCCCACCACCAACTCATCCAGGAACTGATCAGCGACACCTTCCTGGATCTGGAGGCGAGCCGGGCGCTGTACTGGAAGGTCGCCTGGAAGCACCAGAAGGGCGAGCGTCACACGATCGAGTCGTCGGTGGCGAAGACGTTCTGCTCGGAGGCGGCGGTGCGCAACGCCGATCGTGCGGTGCAGGTGCACGGCGGCTACGGCTATTCCGACGAGTACCCGGTGGGCCGCTACCTGAGAGACGCCAGGGTCACCACCCTCTACGAAGGCACCAGCCAGATCCAGCGGCTTCTCCTCGGTCGGCACCTGACCGGCGTGAGCGCGTTCGTATAGCGGCGCGCCGGTGCGGACTAGTCACACCTGTGCCTTCCCTTGCGCCGAGATGACGACAATCCAACCCTGACGCTGATAACTTGCTGCTGTGACGGTCGATCTGCACACCCACACCATCAGATCTGACGGCACGACGACGCCGACGCGGAATGTCGAGTTCGCCGCTGCCGCAGGTCTGCGCGGCCTCGCCCTGACCGACCACGATACGGTTGCCGGTTGGGAGGAGGCCGCTGCGGCCTGCGAACGGTACGGGCTGCGGTTCGTGCCCGGCGTGGAGTTGTCCACGGAGGACTTCGGGACGTCGGTGCACATCCTCGGCTACTGGGTGGATCCGCAGGATCCGCGCCTGGTCGAGGAGTGCGCCCGCCTGCGTGACGAGCGGGCGCGCCGCGCCGAGCTCATGGTTGCCCGTCTCGCCGCACTCGGGCTGGACATCGACCTGCTCGCGGTCGCCGCCCTGGCCGGAGACGCTCCGATCGGGCGGCCGCACGTGGCGCAGGCCATGGTGGATGCGGGCTTGGTCCCGGATCGGGACGCGGCGTTCGATCGGTACCTGGCCGAGGGTCGTCCCGCCTGGGTGGAGAAACATGCCCTGGCTCCCGAGGAGGGCGTGCGCCTGATCCGGGACGCCGGCGGTGTCGCCGTGCTGGCACATCCGGGGATGGAGGACGCGCGCGGCGTGGACATGCCGGCGCTGGTTGAGCGGCTGCGGGCGGCAGGTCTTGCGGGAATCGAAGCGGACCATGCCGGCCATGCCCCAGAGGTGCGGGAGTACTGGCGAGCGATCGCCACAGCAGATGGCTTGCTGGTCACCGGCTCGAGCGACTTTCACGGTGACCGCAAAGACGTCAATATAGGGGCGTCAACGACTCCTATCGCAGTCGTTGACGCATTGCGGGGACGAGCAGTGGCGGCTGTGGCCGCCGGAGGGAGCAAGTGGTGGTAGGCCCGGCGAAACGTCTCGTGCCGTTGCCGCAATTCCTCGTGACCAGCGAGGGTTCGTTGCACGGCAGGACTCTCGTGATCTCACAGGATGAACAGATCCTCGGCCGCCGAGAGGGTTCCCCTCTCCATCTCGAGGACCCGCACGTCAGTCGCGCGCACGCCGTCGTTCGGCGGCAGAGCGGTGTGGTCGTGCTGGAGGACCTCGGCTCGACCGGGGGCACCTTCGTCAACGGCGAAGCCGTCAAGGGCGCGCAGGCGTTGCGGCACAACGACCTGGTGCGCTTCGGCACCGTCGAGACCCGGTTCGAGGACCGCGGCTCCTTGATGGAGTCCGAGGACGCCACCGATCTGATCGAGATCCCACCGGTCGAGGAGAAGCCCGTCCTGAGCCCGCGCCAGCAGGAAGTGCTGTTCTACCTCCGGGAGGGGCTGACCAACCCGGAGATCGCGGTACGGCTCGGCGTGACTGAGCGGACGATCAAGGCGCACTGTCAGGAGGTCTTCGACCGCCTGGGCGCGCGGAACCGCACGGCGGCGGTCGCCTCGGCGATGCGGTTGGGGCTGTTCGAAGACGACTAGGAGCCCCGCTCGCGCCGGTGTGCTTCCTTGACGCCGGCGCGCGGTGTCGCCTGCCCGCCAGGTGCGCCGGATGAGCGGGTGGCGAAGAGGCGCTAGGATGCGGGTCGACCGGGTCGTCGAGGCCCCGTCCTCCCCCAATCCCCTCGGAGGCTTCTCTCTTGTAACCAGTGGGTCCGCTCAGGTGCCCCTCGCAGCCCGGTTTCGGCCGGGAGCGACAGGCGCCGGGGACCCCAACTGGAGCTCTGTGGCCCGCAAGGGTCATTCTCCGGAGTGGACAACTCGCTCTGAGTTGGGCTTGCGAGGAGGGCGGGACCTGGACGACCCGGTGCGCGCCTGCGGCGCCGGCGTGCCCGCCGTACCCAGCGGCACCACGACGCGGACCTTGGTTCCCTCGCCGGGAGCCGAGTCGAGGGTCATCCTGCCCTGCGCCAGCGCCACACGCTGGCGCATCAACTCCAGCCCGTGATGGCCCGGACCCACCCGGTCCGCGTCGAACCCACCACCGTCGTCGAACACGTCGAGCTCAGCGGCGCGCTGGTCGCTGCGCAGCCGGATGCTGAGATAGGACGCTTGCGCGTGCTGCAGCACGTTGGCCAGCAGTCCGCTGACGGTCTCGATCAGCAGGATCTCGGTCGGGTGGGATATGCGGTGGTGGTAGTCGTCGGTGTCCACACCCACGGTCAGCCCGTGCTCGAGCCGAGCCTGCTGGGCGGCGCGGTTGATCGAGGGCACCAGGTCCCCCGGCACGATGATCTGGCGCTGCAGGTCGTCCAGCACCCGGCGAAGCGTGCGGATCGCGCCCTGCACGGCATCGCGCACCGCCGTCGACAGCCTGCTCGTCAACGCGAGGTCACCGGCGGAGGCGGCCGCGAGCACGTTGTCGGCCTGGATCTGCGCCGCAGCCAGGTACGGGAGGACTTCGTCGTGCACGCGCAGCGCCACCCGGCCCCTGGCCGCGGTGCCCTCGGCGAGGATCTGGCCGGCCAGCGCGGCCTGCGCCCGCTGGGACTCGCCGAGTTCCCGCTCGGCGCCCAGGCGCACGAGGGCCATGCCGATCGCGCTGCAGACGGTCTCGGCCTCCATCCGGCGCCGCTGGTCCAATCCCGAGGGCAGGCCGACCAGGGCCCCGGTGCCCGGCACCTCCCACGGCTCCAGGTCGCGGGGCAGGCGCCCGTCGAGCGCCACGGTGATGCGGGCCCGCCAGGCGTGGTCCGCGCAGATCGCCCGCAGGGCGCTGGTGGCCAGGCGGGCGACGACCGCCGCGTCCCGCGCGGTCAGCAGCGACGAGCCGAGCTCGTTGAGCACCTCCAGCTCGCGCACGCGCGCGGCCAGTTCCTCGGCGCGGTCGCTGGCGTCCCTGGCGGAGCGCAGCGCGGAGTAGCCCAGCCACACCGGCCCGGCCAGCAGGACCAGGGACCAGGGCGCCACCTCGGTGTAGAGCACCACGGTGAGGACCGCCAGGAGCCCGATCAGCAGGAAGTTGCTGGCGAAGGTCGGGAACGGGGCCGCCACCAGCCTGAATGCCGCTCGCAGGGACGTCCGCTCGCGCAGGCGGCGTGACAGCGCGACCACGGCCAGGTTGGTGAGATCGTAGACCGGGACCGCGAGCACCGCGCCGGCGACCGGCCCGAGCGGCCGCGCGTGCACCACCAGCGAGGTCAGGCCGGCGATGAGCGCGAACTGCAGGTGGTTGAAGGCCGCCATCCACGGACTCGGGCGGCCGCGGATCTCTACGAGGCTCACCAGCGCCACGAGGTTCACGAAGAAGGCGAGGGGAGGCGCGAGCGCTACGCACGCGCCGATGGCAATCGGAGCGCGCAGGGTGACCTCGTACCGGGAACGTGGGTCGGCGACCACCGACAGCGTGGCGGCGGCCGACAGCAGCAGGACCCATCCCAGGGCCGCCAGCGGCTGGTCGAGCGCCGCCTGGACCGCCGCCGGCAGCGCCGGCGCCGCCATCGCGGCCAGGACCAGGACCATGATGCGCATGGGCCACGGCGGCGGGTCGGAAAACGTGCCGGCCCGCTGTTCGCCCTGCATGCCCCGTCCCTCCGGCCGCGCCGCTGTGGGCTCACCAGGATGGGCCCTCGCCCGCGGGGCCGCAATTGGCCGCGGGGTGAGCCGCCTGGTGGTGGAGCGCCCGCGTGGGTTGGGCTCGGTGGTGCGGTCGGTCAGCGAGCCGACCGCACCACTGCTCAGGACGGATTCCAGAAACTACCAGCCGGTGCGGCTACGCATCGTTGCTCCTCTCGCTGGTTAGGGGCCAGAAGCACAGCTAAAACATACCCAATACGACTTATGAGGAAAGGGCACTGAGGACGATAGTCGTGGATCTGCAAGGGTTTTCAGGACTGCAGATGTGCGGAGAGGCGCGCACCGTGAGCGCTGCGGCAAGGGACGTTGGCCCATCCCTGTGGGGCTTCGCGCCGGCGGCGAGCGCCGCGCGAGGGGGAGTAGGCTCCCGTGAGGGGCGCCGGCCGAAGGAGGACGATGCGCACCGACGCCGAGCTGGACGATCTCCTGCAACTGGCGACCGCGATCGCTGGCGCGTCAGGGGCGCTGCTGCGGGAGCACTTCGGCGCCGTCCACCGCGTGGAGACCAAGAGCTCGGCGACGGACCCGGTCAGCGAGGCCGACCGCGCGTCGGAGTCCCTGCTGGTCGCGTCGCTGCGCGACACCCGGCCCCGGGACGGCCTGCTGGGCGAGGAGGGCGCGGACCGCGAAGGCAGCAGCGGGCTGCGCTGGGTCCTGGATCCCCTTGACGGCACGGTCAACTACCTCTACGGCCTGCCCACCTGGACCGTGTCGGTCGCGTGCGAGGCCTCCGGCGGCGACGACTGGGCGGCGGTCGTCGGTGTGGTCCACGATCCTCTGCGGCACGAGACCTTCCGTGCCTGCCGGGGGCGCGGCGCGTGGATCGGGGACCGGCCCTTGAAGGTCAACGACCCCGTCCCGCTGGAGCGGGCGCTGGTGAGCACCGGCTTCGCCTACAGCCCCGAGGTCCGCGCCGACCAGGCCGCGGTCCTGGCCGATCTACTGCCCAGGATCCGGGACATCCGCCGCGGCGGCTCGGCCGCGTTGGACCTGTGCTACGTGGCGGCCGGCCGTTACGACGGCTACTACGAGACGTCCACGTCACGCTGGGACTGGGCGGCCGGATCGCTGATCGCGGCCGAGGCCGGTGCGGTGGTCACGCACGTGCCCGTACCCGGGGGCGGCTCCGGCCTGATCGCCAGCGGGCCCGCCCTGCACGACCCCCTGCTCCGCGCCGTCGCCTCCTGACTGACCCCCTTTTCCTCAGGCGACATTGCGGCCGGTTGGTCGGTGAGGAAAGGGGGGTCACCGCCGCCGCGGGCCACGCCGGCCGATCCACCGTGGTGGTGCAGACCGACGTGCCCGATGACGCGGCTGACCCGCCGGCTACGCACCGCGGGCGCGAGATATCTCGCTTCACGTGCAGCCCTTGCAGCGTTCCGGGCCAGGCCGGCCTCTGCAAGGGCTGACTCAGGGCAGGTGGGCGATCGTCAGCGGGCGCTGGAGCATCGGCTTGCCCAGGCCGCGCGCCGTGGCGGCGTCCACGACGGCTGCCGGCCGGCGACTGCGGCGCGAACCTGAGCCCCCGCCTCCGCGATCGCTGTCGCGACCGCCACCGCGCCGGTTGCGCGCGGTGGACCTTCGGTCGTGCGGCTTGGACTCGGCGGAGGGGATGGCTTGCGACGGCGCCGATCCCGGCGTCTCGGCCTGGGCCACCGCCGGCGCGCGGGCCGAGGGCCCCTGGTCCCCGGAGCGGCCTCCGCGACGCCGGACCCGGACCCGCGGCTCAGCCCGGGTGGGCTTGCGCGCCTGCTCCTCGCCCGACGGGGCGAGTTCCGTAACGCCGCCGACCTCGCCCGCTTCGGTGGCGGGTTGCCGCTTCCCCGGAGCGGAGCCGGCCGCGGCCTCGTCTCCGGCGGACTGGCCACGATCCTCTCCACGCGCCGCGGGCATGACCGGCGGCGGCGCCTGCTCGGGCTGTTCGGTTTGCCCGGTTTGCCCGGTCCCGCGCCGGCGATCCCGCCGCGCGAAGGGGTTGCGCAGTCGCGCGCGGCGCCGCTTCTTCCCGCCTTCCTGCTCGGCTGGTGGGGGTTGCGCGGCGGGTTCCTGGGCTGGTGGGGGTTGCGCGGCGGGTTCCTGGGCTGGTGGGGGTTGCGCGGCGGGTTCCTGGGCTGGTGGGGGTTGCGCGGCGGGTTCCTGCTCGGCTGGGGCCGCGGACTCTAGCTCCGGCGCACCAGCGGCCTGTTCCGGCTCGGCGGTGGACTCGGCCTGCCCTGTCGCGGCCTCCACGCTGCCCTGCGCGCCGCGTCCACGCGTCCTTTTGCGGCGGCGGCGCGGCCGGGGGGCCTGCGCCCGTGAGGCTCCCTCGCCCCGCGGTTCCTCCTCGTCATCGTCCGTTTCGTCGTCGACCACCGGCCGGCGCGGGGCGCGCGGCGGCAGATCGAACAACTCGTCCAGGATCGGCGACGTGGAGAACACCTCGTGGGTCTCGGCGTTGATGTCCAGGGCTCGCTTGATCATCTCCAACCGGGCGAGTTCGTTCCACACCGCCAGGGTCACCGCGACGCCCGCCGCGCCCGCCCTGCCGGTGCGGCCGATGCGGTGCAGGTACATCTTCTCGTCGTCCGGGCAGTCGTAGTTGACGACGTGGGTGACGTCCTCGATGTCCAGGCCGCGCGCGGCCACCTCTGTGGCCACGAGGACTTTGAGCTTGCCCCGGCGGAACCGGCCCAGCGCCCGCTCGCGAGTCTCCTGACGCAGATCAGAGTGGATTGGGGCGGCCTGGATGCCCCTGCCGCGCAACTCCTCGGCCAGGATGTCGGCCATCCGGCGAGTCCGGGTGAACACCAGGCACAGCTCCAGATGGGGGGTCTGCAGGATGCGCGCGAGCACCGCCGGCTTGTCCATCCGGTGACAGGAGAAGAAGTGCTGCGTGGTCTCCGGGGCGATCCGCACTTCCTCGACGTCGGCGCGCAGGAAGGTGGGCTTGCGCATGTAGCGCCGGGCCAGGGCCACGACCTGGGAGGGCATGGTGGCGCTGAACAGCTGCGTCTGGCGTTCTGGGGACGTGGCCTGGATCAACTGCTCGACGTCGGGCAGGAAGCCGAGATCGAGCATCTCGTCGGCCTCGTCGAGCACCAGACCGGTGACCCGGTCGAGCTTGAGCGTGCCGCGGCCCATCAGGTCGAGCAGGCGCCCGGGTGTGCCCACCACCACGCTCGCCCCGCCGGCGATGGCGCGCGCCTGGGGCTCAATGGCGCGCCCGCCATAGACGGCCACGACCCCGATGCCCTTGCGGGCACCCGCCTCCTGCAGGTCACCGGTCACCTGCAGGCACAGTTCGCGCGTCGGTACGACCACCAGGGCCTGGACGTAACCGGCATGCGGGTCGACCTGCGACAGCAGGGGAATGCCGAACGCCAGGGTCTTGCCGGTGCCGGTGCGCGCCTGGCCGATGATGTCCGCGCCGGACAGCGCCAGCGGGAGGGTGAGCTCCTGGATGGGGAATGGCGTCGAGATGCCTGCGTCCGCAAGCGCCTGCGTAATCGGCTCCTCGACCCCGAAGTCCGCGAAGGCCCGTACGGGGGTTGTGGTCATGGGTACCTGGGGATCTCCGGGTCCTCGAGCTGGGACCAGCCGTCGATGCCGCCGTCCAGGTTGGCGAGGCGGTCATAACTTTGTTGCTGGAGCCACATCCCGACCTGCATACTGCGGGCTCCGTGGTGGCAGTACAGGACGATGTCCCGGTCCCTGGGCAGTTCATCCACTCGGGCGGGCACTTCCGCCATGGGCACATGCAGCGAGTTCGGGAGGGCGGCGATGGTTCGCTCCCAGGGTTCCCGGACATCAACGAGCAGCGGGGGGTCGTCCCTATCGAGAAGCACCGCGGCCTCGCGTGGGGACAGCCCCCGGGGGTGGGGGTGGTCGGTCATCCTGGCGCCACCCTACCAGGGAGACTGCCCACGGCCCCTGGTTGACGAGGAGGAGGCAACCGTGACCCTGCAGCTCGCCGTGCCCGACGAAGCCCTGGCGATGCTCCGGCGGCTGTTCACGACGGTGGAGGGCACCTGCGAGCCGTGGCTGGACGAGGAGGTCGTGCGCCGCACCCTGATCCGGGGAGCGATGGAGTACGCCCGCTCGGGTGGAGCGCCCTTCGAGGAGGTGCGGAGCATCGCCGCAGGCCTGCGAGCGGCGCTGGAGCGGTGAGTTCCCCGCGCACGGCTTCGTGCCGTCTGCCCCGGATCAGCAGGGACGTGAATCGTTGACCGCTTCTGTCTCGGTCATGATGCGGCGCAGTCGTTCCAGACAGCGCGCTCGGGTGGGGCCGATGCTGCCGATCGGCATGCTCAACGCGGCGCTGACCTCCTCGTAGCTCAGCGGTGGCTCCGCCATCAACATCCGCAGCAGCAACTGGCAGCGGTCGCTGAGCAGGGTGAGCGAGGTACGCAGCGCACGGTCGCGGTCAGCGGTCAGCACCTGGGCTTCGGGGCCGGTATCGGATGGCGCCGGACGTTCGAGATGCGCTTCCGCGGTGGGAACCTGGCGGCCGGCCCCGCGGATGACTCGCAGGCACTCCCGCCGCGCGGTGGTGGCGAGCCAGGCGTCGACATGCTCCGGGTCGCGGATGCGCTCGGCGTGTTCGACCAGTCGCAGCCACGTCGTCTGGGCCACGTCCGCGGCATCCGCGGGGGACAGGCGGTGCGCCCGTGTAATCGCCCGAACCAGCCCGCTGAAGCGCAGGACGACCTGGTCCCAGGCGTGCTGGTCTCCCTGGACGGCGGTCCGCAACAAACTGGTCATCACCCACCACTACGCTCTGCTCGGGCAATTAGGCACATTAGCAAACCAATGACCCTCGCTTCCGGAAACCATCAAATCATCCAAACTGGCGGTCTGCGGACTGTCGCCGCGGTCCCCCTTGCCTGCCCCCGCCCGCCGGGGCAGGGTGTGGGCCAGCAGCGACGCGAGGGGGAGCAGCACAGATGGTCGACCGTAGGTGGTTCCCGAAGCCTTACCAGGAGATGGTCGCGGAGTTCCGCTGGGACGTGCCCGAGCGCTACAACCTGGCCGCCGACTGCGTCGACAAGCATCCCGACGACAGGTTGGCGATGGTCTGGGAGGACTGGCGGGGCAACCGCCGCGACGTCACCTTCGGCGAGGTGAAGGACACCGCCAATCGGGTGGCGAACATGCTCGCCTCCCTCGGGGTGGAGCCGGGCGACCGGGTGGCCTGCCTGCTGCCCAGCCTCCCGGAGACCGCCGCGGCGTTCATGGGGGTGTACAAGCTCGGCGGCATCCTGCTGAGCCTGTCGATGCTCTACGGAGACGAAAGCATCGAGCACCGCCTGCGGGACTCGGGCGCGAAGGTGCTGATCGCCCACGTCGACGCGCTGCAGCGGGTGTCGGACATGCGCGGTCGGGTCGAATCCCTCGAGCGGGTGGTGGTCCTGGGTGGCGAGGGCGGCGACCTTTCCTTCACCGACGCGGTGGCCCGGGCCTCCAGTGATTTCCAGACGCTGGACACGGCCGCCGACGACCCGGCTCAGCTGTACTACTCGTCGGGCACGACCGGCCTGGCCAAGGGGATCCTGCACGCTCACCGCTACCTGCTGGCGCATAACGAGTACGAGTACGCCCACGACGTGCGGGAGGACGAGTTCTTCCATTCGACCGGCGAGTGGGCATGGATCGCCGGGATCGTCCCCGGGATCCTCGGCCCCTGGCGCTTTGGCACGCCCACCGTGGTGTTCCAGCGCAAGGGCGGGTTCACCCCGGAGGAGACCCTCGCGCTTCTCGAGCGCCACGAGGTGGGCAACGTGTTCACCACTCCGACCGCGCTGCGGGCGATGATGGGTGTACCCGACCCCAAGCGCTTCCACCTGCGGCTGCGCCATGCCTGCTCGGCGGGCGAACCGCTGAACCCCGAGGCCATCCGCTGGTTCGCCGAGGAGTACGGCACGACCATCTTCGATTACTACGGCCTCACCGAGTCCTACCCGCTGTGCTCGAACTTCCCGACGATGGAGGTGCGGTTCGGCTCGATGGGCCGCCCGGCCCCGGGTTGGCACGTCGCCATCCTCGACGAACGGGAAGAGCCGGTGGAGACCGGTGAGATGGGCGAGATCTGCCTGCGTGCCCGCTCCAATCCGCACTACCCGCTGGGCTACTGGCAACGCCCGGAGGACACCGAGGAGGTGTTCGGCGGGGAGTGGTTCCACACGCGTGACGTCGCCAGGGCCGACAAGGACGGCTACGTCTGGTACGAGGGCCGCAATGACGACGTGATCATCTCGGCGGGCTACCGCATCGGGCCGTTCGAGGTGGAGTCCTCACTGATCGAGCATTCGGCGGTCATCGAGGCGGCTGCGGTCGCCGCCCCGGACCCGCAACGCGGCAACGTCGTGAAGGCGTTCGTGTGCCTCGCCGATGGCTACGAGCCCAGCGACGCGATGATCGAGGAGTTGCAGGAGCACGTGCGCAGCCGGCTGTCCGCCTACGCCTATCCGCGCTCCATCGAGTTCGTCGACGACCTGCCGAAGACGCTGACCGGCAAGATCCGCCGCATCGATCTCCGCGAGCGCGCCCGGCCCCCGACCTCCTGAGCGCTGCCGCCTTCCGTCGCCCGTCGCCCGCCGCCCGCCGCCGTGACCGGTCACCTTCACGTGGAGCCGACCAGACACCTCACGCCTGTTCGCCTTCACGGTCGGCTGCCGATCACGTCCACGTGAAGCCGAGCGGTCACTCAGTGGTGGCTCATCTTCACGTGGAGGTGATCGGCAGCCGGTCGGGCGTCGGGCGTCAGGCGTCAGGCGGGTGCCATCGGCGCCGGGCTGGCGGAGTCCGGTGCGAACCCGCCGAGGCCCTTCCAGGCCAGACGGGAGAGCAGGGCCACGGCGTCGGCCTTGTCCAGTTCCGGGTGGTCGACCCACCAGCGGGCGCCCAGGGTGGCGATGCCGCGCAGGGCCGAGGCCAGGAGCAGGGCGGCGGGCTGGTCCAGCCCGGCGTCCTCGGCGATCAGACCTCCCACTACGGCGGCGACGCGCACGTCCGCCTCGGCGATGACCGCGGTGACCTCCTCGTCCTCGGCCAGCCTCTGCGACCCGAACACCAGCCCGAAGCGGCGGTCCTCGACGAAGTCGACGTACGCGGCGATCGCGCCCTGCACGCGGGTGCGGTTGTCGCGCGTCCCGTCCAGAGCTTTGCGGACCTGGGCCTCCATCTCGGCCACGGCCTCGCGGACCAGTGCCACGTACAGGTCTCGTTTGCTGGTGAAGTGCTGGTAGAGCACCGGCTTGCTCACGCCGGCCGCATCCGCCAGGTGCTCCATCGACACCCCGTGGAAGCCGAGCTCGGAGAACAGCCGGCCCGCAACCTCCAGCAGCTGTGTCCGCCGCTCATCCGCGGTCAAACGCGCGCGTGCCACACCATCGCTCCTCAATGGAGACCCCGGGCCTCCCCGGAACCCTCCCGGGCCTCCCCGGACTCTCATGTGGGTGAAAACGGTACACCGACCTGGCGTGCCAGGTCGGTGGGCGGGTACCGCGCTGATTGTCGGGCAGACTTCGCGGTGCCTATCGAGGAGGATGTGGTGAGCGGGAACGCGGAGATCGGGCTGACCGGCCTGGCGGTGATGGGGCGGAACCTGGCCCGCAACGTGGCCCGGAACGGGTTTCCTATCGCGGTGCACAACCGCACCACGGCGCGCACGGAGGAGTTGCTGGCGGAGCACGGTGGTGAGGGGCCGCTGGTCGGCACCCGCAGCGTCGAGGAGTTCGTCGGCGCGCTGGCCAAGCCACGCCGGATCCTGATCATGGTCAAGGCGGGCGCGCCGGTCGACGCCGTCATCGACCAGGTGGCCGACCACCTGGAGCCCGGCGACATCCTGATCGACGGTGGCAACTCCCACTTCGAGCACACCCGCCGGCGGGAGCCGGCCCTGCGCGCACGCGGGCTGCACTTCATGGGCGTCGGCATCTCCGGCGGTGAGGAGGGGGCGCTGCACGGCCCGAGCATCATGCCGGGCGGATCAGGGCAGGCCTACGCCGCGGTCGAGCAGGTGCTCACGACCATCGCCGCGCAGGTCGACGGCATCCCGTGCTGCGCCCACGTCGGCCCCGACGGCTCCGGGCACTTCGTGAAGATGGTGCACAACGGCATCGAGTACGCGGACATGCAGTTGATCGCCGAGGCCTACGACTTGATGCGCTCGGTGCTGGGCATGGCGGCCGCGGAGATCGCCGAGGTGTTCGAAGGCTGGAACAACGGCGACCTCGAGTCGTTTCTGGTCGAGATCACCGCCAAGGTGCTGCGCCACACCGATGTGGCGACCGGTGGTCGGCCGCTGGTGGATGTGATCCTGGACGAGGCCGAGCAGAAGGGGACCGGGCGGTGGACCGCCCAGTCCGCCCTGGAGCTCGGCGTCCCGATCACCGGCATCACCGAGGCGGTCTTCGCCCGGGTCGTGTCCTCCCAGAGGCAGGCGCGCGAGGCCGCCGCCAAGGTGCTGCCCGCGCCCGGCGGGAGCGCCCGCGCGACCGATGGTCTGGTGGACGACCTGCGTCAGGCGCTGTACGCGTCCAAGGTCGTGGCGTACGCGCAGGGCTTCGAGCAGATGGCGGCCGCGTCCGAGGAGTACGGCTGGGGGGTGGACCTCGGGTCGATGGCGACCATCTGGCGAGGCGGCTGCATCATCCGGGCGCGCTTTTTGGACCGCATCCGCGAGGCCTACGCCACGGAGTCCGGCCTGCGCAACCTGCTGCTGGCGGACTACTTCCGCGATGCCGTGGGCGACACGCAGCGGGCCTGGCGGCGCGTGGTCGCCACCGCCATCGACCACGGGGTGCCGGTTCCGGGCTTCTCCTCCGCGCTGGCCTACTACGACGGGTACCGCCGCGAGCGTGGACCGGCCAACCTGATCCAGGCGCAACGCGACTTCTTCGGCGCCCACACCTACCGCCGCATCGACCGCGAGGGCACCTTCCACACCCGCTGGTCCGAGGATGGCCGGGAGGTCTCGCGCTGACCGGGAGACGAACGCTTCAGTGCCGGTGAGGATTCCCGCTACGCGGCTCGCCCGCGGAGGAGCCGTCGGCCCGTGATCACGCGCCGCAGCACCCGCCGCCGCAGCAGCCTGCCCCGGCCGGCGCGCTGGACGCGGGCTGCGGGTCGCCGCTGCTGCGCGTGGCGAACGTGGTCAGCAGCTGGCGCATGGGGGTCGAGCCGCACGCCGGGCACGTCGGCGCCAGCCCCGCTTCCTTCTCCGCGATGCTCGCCCGCAGCTCGAGACGTTCAGAGCAGGCGCGGCACGCATAGGCATAGATCGGCACCGTCGTCTCCTTCCGCGGTCATGGTACGACTTGCGAGACCTTGGCTGAAGCCTCCTTGGGCCGGTCCGAGTTCGCAGCCCTCAGCCTTCGGATCGCGGCTGGGCTCCGTCGCCGCCGGCCAGCTTCCAGGCGGCCGGCAGCAGCCCCGCCGCCAGCGCGGTCTTCAGGATCATGCCGGGAATGAACGGCACCAGGCCGGCCAGAAGGGCCCCACGCAGGTCGAGGTTGGCCACGACCGCCAGCCAGGACACGCCGAACGTGAAGATCACCAGGTGACCGAGGCCGAAGGCGAGCAGCGCCCGGTGGACGCGGCGATCCTGACCGCGGCGCGCCAGCGCCCCGATCAGCCATCCGGCCACCACGAAGCCGATCAGGTAGCCGCCGGTCGGGCCGACCAGGTGCGCCAGGCCTGATCCCCCCTCCGAGTAGAAGGGCAGGAACATCCCCATCCCGACGTACAGTCCCTGGCCGAGCGCGCCGCGCAGGGGCCCGAGCGCCGCACCGGTCAGCAGCACGGCGAACGTCTGCGCGGTGATCGGCACCGGCGAGAACGGCTCCAGCGGGATCGCGATCTGCGCGCACACCGCGGTCAGCAGCGCTGCCCCTACCACCAGCGACACGTCGCGCACGGCGGTGCGGGGGAGCAGGTCGGCCAGGACCGGCCGGGGATAGGCGGCGCTCATTGTGGACACGGGCGAGCCCTTTCGGCGAGGGAACGGGAACAGCAGCCGCGACCCGGGCCACAGCCAGGGCGCCATCGTGTCCGACACCGCGCCTCCCGGTCAACCCCGCAAGGGTGGAGAAACGCGGTTACTCGGATTCGTCCTCGAGCCGTCCCATCAGGGCGCCGAGCAACTCCTCCTGCAGCCACCCCAGGTAGGACAGCGCCACGCTGGTGGCGTCGGAGCGGTCCGGGCCCGTTTCCCATTGCCGCTCCTCGGTCACGCCCACGATCATCGCCAGGGTGAGACGAGCGTCGTTGAGCGCCGACAGCCAGGCGTCGGCCTCCTCCGCGGTCAGGTCGGTGAGCCAGGACAGCCGGCGGAGCGTGCCCCCTTCGAGCGTGCGGGCGAAGTCCTCCAGCGCCGCCAGCCGTTCCTCGCCGGGTTGGGACCCCACGAGCTCGCGATACTCCATCTCGTCAAGCGTGTCGTCGTAGGCGGGGGGGAAGAGGCGGTCCTGTACCCGTCCGGTCTCGGTCACCAGGTCCTGCTCCCCCGACAGCAGCGGTCGCAGTTGCCCGGGCAGCGAGCGCAGAAGCTCCCGCTCGCGGGAGGACAGGCGGACCCGAACCCCGCCGTCCGGCAGACGGCGGATGGCTCCCAGGAGTCCCACGTCAGTCCCGAGCCAGTGTGGCCTGCAGGCCGTGTGCGTGGAGCCGGGTGACGTCGCTCTCTGACTTCTCGCGGGGCCCGCTCGCGACGATCGCTTTGCCTTCGTGGTGGATCTGCAGCATCAGCCGCGTCGCGGTCGGCTCATCGTGACCGAACAGCTTGCGCAGCACGAACACCACGTAGGACATCAGGGTGACCGGGTCGTTCCACACGACGACGTTCCAGGGTCGCTCACGTTCCTCGCGTGTCGATCTGACCGGCTTCCGCAGGCGGTCTGGACGGGTCTCGGTTGGAGCTGTGGCCATGACATCTTGCAGGGTAGCGAACCCTTCCGGCCCTGCCACCGGATAACAGTCCACAAGGTGGTGGATGCTGAATGCGGTGCGCCCAGCGTAGTGCCTACTCTGGGCGGCGACGGCAGGCGATCCCAGAACACCCACCAGGAGTGACGGCGTGCCCGAGACCGAGCCAAGGTTGTGGAAGCCGGTCCGCCCCTTCAGTCGAGCGCTGGTCATCGTAGCCCATCCCGACGACGCCGAGTTCGGGGCAGCCGGCACGATCGCGCGCTGGGTGGAGTTGGGCACGGACGTGCGGTATGTGGTGCTCACCGATGGGGCGAGCGGGTCGGCGGACCCGGCCATGACACGCGAGCGGCTGGTCGAGATCCGCGAGCGGGAGCAGCGCGCGGCGAGCAAGGAACTGGGCGTGAGCGACGTCACGTTCCTGGGCTATCCCGACGGCTTTCTCGAGCCCAGCCTGGAGGCCAGGCGCAAGGTGGCCGCGGAGATCCGGCGCCACCGGCCCGAGGCGATCATCACGCTGAATCCCGAGGTGCGATGGACCGCGTGGGGTTCCGTCAACCACCCCGATCACCGGGCGGTCGGCGATCTGGTGCTGCACTCGATCAACCCTGCCGCGTCCACCCGCCTCTGGGACCCGACGCTGATCGACGAGGGCCTCGAGCCCTGGGACGTCGCCGAGCTCTGGATGACGGCCTTCGGCCGCGGGAGCGAGATGGTCGATATCACCGGGACGTTCGAGCGCAAGGTCGACGCGCTGCGCCGGCACGCTTCACAGCTGTCCGGGTGGGACCCGGAGCCCCGGATGCGGGAGATGGCGGCCGTGCGGGGGCGGGAGGTCGGCGTGGAGTTGGCCGAGGCTTTCGTCGTGCTCCGGTTTCGCGTGCTGGACGAGGACGGGTCGGAGGCGGTGCGCGACAAGCCGCCGACCAATCCAAAGCCGGCCCGCTGAGCGGGCAGAGTCGGGACGTGACAAGCGGGCCGGGAACCCGATCACGCGCTCGCCCACCGGGGCGGCAGGTGGCCGCGCGGCGCCGGGAGGACGAGCGCCGGAAGGCGTGGCGCTGGCGCGCGCTGCTGCTGGTCGGCGTCCTCGGGCTCGTCGCCCTGCTCGCGCCCGACGCCTTGCCGCTTGGCGGTGGCAGAAGTCCTGGTCCCGAGCTCAGTGAGATGCGGCCGGCCCCGGGTTCGGTCGTGGAGGCCGGCCCGGTCACGATCGAGGCGCGCATCGTGAGCTCCTCCCCGGCGGTCCGCACGGTGGAGCTGCGCGTGGACGGCCGTCCTCACGAGGTGCAGTCGGCTCGTGAAGACAGCGCCCGGACGGTCAGCGCTACTGTCGAGTTGCCCGCCGGTCCCCACACCGCGCAGGTGGTGGTCTGGGATGATGCGGGCCGCAGCACGCAGGCGTGGTGGCGGTTCGAGGTGGGCACCACGGACGCCGCCGCCGAAGCCGAAGAGACCACGAGCCTGTCCGCGGGAGGGCCGCGGACAGGGCTCGATCTGGAACCGGCGCCCGGCTCCGATGCGTTCTCCCGGGAACGCCTGCCGGTCAGCGAGACCGAGGAGGGGTTCCTGCTGGCACAGGCCGTGAGCGCCGCCGTGGGGGAGGGGGCGCTGTTCACCTACACGCTCGAAGTGGAGCCAGGCGTCGGAGTGGATCCGCACGCCTTTGCCGACGAGGCCGAGCGCATCCTGTCCGACCCGCGCGGCTGGACCGGGCAGGGCGAGTTCGCGCTCCAGCGTGTCGAGACCGCTGCGGCGGCGATCCGGGTCGTGCTGGCGAGTCCCCAGACCGTTGACCGCTTCTGCGCTGAGGTCGGTCTCGACACCGAGGGACTGTACTCATGCTGGAATGGGCGCCTGGCGATGCTCAACGTCGAGCGCTGGCTGGATGCGGTCGAGACCTTCGAGGGTGACATCACCACCTACCGGACGTACCTGGTCAACCACGAGTTCGGGCATGGCCTGGGCTTCGGCCACGTCAACTGCCCCGTCCCCGGCGAACTCGCTCCCGTCATGCAGCAGCAGAGCATCGATCTGGAGGGCTGCCGCCCCAACGGCTGGCCTTTCCCCCAGGACTAGGCCCAGCTGGCCGGTCACCCTAACGAGCAGATCCCTGCGCCTGTCAGGGGGCGTCAGAAAGTCGCCAGGACCGCAACCGTGGCACAGACGGAACTGCAAGTGTGGATCTCAATCACACGTTCTGAGTGCTCAGAACTCCAAGCGGTCGACGAGATCCCTGCGCTCGAGCCTCACCCTGCCCGAGCATCACGAGCCGCTGGGCCGACATCCTCGACCTCCACGTCGTAGTTCGGGTCCGCCCCCGCCGCGAGAAGCCGCTTTACGGTCCCCACGTGACGTGCTGGGCAGCGAACATAAGGGCCGTTGAACCCTCTCGGTCCGCCTTACCAGCCGAGTTCTCCACGCTGGACAGGATCATCCACCTCACGCCGACG
>WHTC01000150.1 GCA_009379795.1 Nitriliruptorales bacterium
AACGGCGGGGCGCATGACCGCCGAATACCTGCAGGGGGGTCGGGCGTCGCCCTCCTCAGCCGAGGAAGGGACATGAGTCGAGCATGACCGGCGAATACGTGCAGGCGGTGGAACTCTCATGACCGTCCTTGACGTGCTCACCGCAGCGGCACTGCTGGTCGGTGCCGCGCTCAGCCTGATCGCCGCAATCGGGCTGCACCGCTTTCCCGACGTCTTCGCCCGTATGCACGCGGCAACCAAGCCCGCCACGCTCGGGCTCACGCTGGTGCTGGGAGCAGTGGCCCTCAACGTGGGCAACCTCGGCAACGTCGCCAAGATCATCCTGGTGATCGCTCTGCAGTTCCTCACCGCTCCCGTCGCGGCGCACATGGTGGGCAGGGCCGCCTATGGTGCCGGGACCGAGATGTCGGAGAAGACGGCGCTGGACGAGCTCGCGGCCGCCCGCCCCGGACGGAAGCCACCGTCTCACCAGCGGGGATCTGTCCCACCTCGGCCCTAGCATCACCTGTATGGCCCGGACCAAGACCCTCGCGCGCTGCAGCGCCTGCGACCGCACCGAGCCCCGCTGGATGGGGCGCTGCCCCGGCTGCGGCGCCTGGGGAACCATGGAGACCGAAGAGGTCGCCGCCCGCGCTCCCTCCAGGGCTCCCCGTGGTCCCACCACCGCCGCTCCTACGCGGCCCGCGCTGCCCATCCGGGACGTGCCGTTGGACGCGCTGGACCGGGCCCCGACCGGACTGTCCGAGTTGGACCGCGTGCTCGGCGGAGGGCTGGTGCCCGGCTCGGTCACGCTGGTCGGCGGGGAGCCGGGAGCGGGCAAGTCGACGCTGCTGCTGCAGGCCGCCTACGCGCTGGCCAGTGCCGGCCGCACGGTGCTGTACGTGTCCGCCGAGGAGTCCCCGGGCCAGATCCGGCTGCGGGCCGAGCGCCTGGGCGCGCTTGCGGACCGGCTCTACCTGGCCAGTGAGACGGAGTTGCCCGCGGTGCTCGGGCTGATCGACGCCCACAAGCCGGACCTGCTGGTGCTCGACAGCGTGCAGACCATCCGCGATCCCGAGATCGGCGGCGGGGCCGGAGGCGTCGCGCAGGTGCGCGCGTGCGCCGCGACCCTGACCGAGGTCGCCAAGCGCCTCGGCATGGCCACCGTGCTCGTCGGCCATGTCACCAAGGACGGCTCGCTGGCGGGTCCGCGGGTGCTGGAGCACCTGGTCGACACGGTCTGCGAGTTGACGGGCGAGCGGCACCATGCCCTCCGCCTGCTGACCGCCACCAAGCACCGCTTCGGGTCGGTGGGCGAGGTCGGCTGTTTTCAGATGACCGGCGCCGGCCTGGTGGAGGTCGACGATGCCGGCCGGCTGTTCGTGGGCGAGGCGCCCGATGGCACGACCGGGGTCGCCGTGACGCTCGCCCTGGAGGGCCGCCGTCCCCTGGCATGCGAGGTCCAGGCGCTGGTCGCGCCGACGCGGCTGGTCAACCCCCGCAGGGTTGCCAGCGGCCTTGACGGCGCTCGGCTGGACCTTCTCGTGGCCGTCCTGGAGCGGCGAGCGGACGTGTCGCTCAAGGACCGGGACGTCTACGCCTCCAGCGTCGGCGGGGCTCGCCTGACCGAGCCTGGAGTCGATCTCGCACTGTGCCTCGCGATCGCCTCCAGCCGTCGGGACTCGCCGGTGCCGCGCGACGTGATCGTCCTCGGCGAGGTTGGCCTCGCGGGCGAGTTGCGGTTGGTCGCCCAGACCGAGCGGCGCCTTGCCGAGGCGGCCCGGCTGGGTTTCCACAGAGCGCTGCTCTCGGCTGCGTACACTGGCGACGCCTTCGGCCTCTCGCTCGATCGGACACGCGATCTCACAGAAGCGCTGGCCGTGGGGCTGACGGTTGCCACTCGATAGCAGGCGCTGGCGGCGTTCGCACCCGCCGCCCGCCCCCAGTCGCCAAAGGAGCCTCAGGCCGCACGGGTCCGGCGGCGCGAAGCGTCAGGGGAGGGGACGGCCGCCATGTCCAGACCGCCATCGCCGGGAAGGGGGAATGCTGTGACGTCGCGGGACGACCGCCTCCTGTCCATCCTGCAGAAGGTCGCGCCCGGAACGGCTCTACGCGAGGGCGTCGACCGGATCATGCGCGCCGGCAAGGGGGCGATCATCGTCCTCGGAGCAACCGACGCGGTCGAATCGATCGTGTCCGGCGGCTTCAAGATGAACACCAACTTCACCGCTCAGCGCCTGTCCGAGGTCGCCAAGATGGACGGCGCGATCATTCTGGACACCGACGTGGAGCGCATCCTCTACGCCAACGTCCATCTGGTGCCCGACGCCACGATCACCACATCGGAGACCGGCATCCGCCACCGGACCGCCGAGCGCACCGCACGCCACACGGGATTGCCGGTGGTGTGCGTCAGCGAGGCGATGCGGATCGTCAATCTCTACGTCCACGACCGCAAGCACACGCTGGAGGACATCAGCTCGATCCTGTTCCGCGCCAACCAGGCGCTCGCCACGCTGGAGCGCTACCGCAGCCGTCTCGATGAGGTCTCCGCCGCGCTGTCCGCGCTGGAGGTGGAGAACGTCGTCACCCTGCGGGATGTGCTCAATGTGCTGCAGCGCGCGGAGATGGTGCGCCGCATCTCCGATGAGATCGAGCGGGCCGTGGCTGAACTCGGCACCGACGGCCGCCTGCTGCAACTGCAACTCGACGAGTTGCTCGCCGGTGTCGAGGGCGAGCGCGCCCTGGTGGTCCGTGACTACCTGCCCGACCGGCGGCGCAACTTCGCGGCCGTCCTTGAGGAGCTCGACGTGATCCCCGCGGAGGCGCTGCTGGACCTGTGGCGCCTGACCGAGGCGCTGGGTTATGGACCCGACAGTGGGCTGGACCAGCCTGTGGCGCCGCGCGGCTACCGGCTGCTGTCTCGCATTCCTCGCTTGCCCGATAGGACAGTGGATGCGCTGGTCACCCAGTTCACCTCGCTGCCGCGGCTGATGGAGGCCACCCTGAACGATCTGGACGCGGTCGAGGGCATCGGCGCGGCCAGAGCGCGCCTGGTGAAGGAGGGCTTGACCAGGCTTGCCGAGTCCAGCATCCTCGAACAATACGCCTGACTGGCGCCCCGGATCCCGGCGGCCGTCCCCGAGACCGTGCCGAGAAGCAAGCCGCTGACCAGCACAAACGTCAGTCAAGGTCGCCACTTCGTGGTAACCTGCGAGAACTTGCGTGCCACTGACTCCTCTGCTCGCCCTATCTGCGAGCCCTTTGCGTCTTCGAAGGGGAAGAGACCACATGACCTACAGCGTCGGGGACACCGTCGTCTACCCGCATCACGGTGCGGCCGTAATCGAGAAGTGTGAGAAGCGGAACCTCGCAGGTGAGGAGCGCGAGTATCTGGTCCTTCGGCTCACCTACGGCGACCTGACCCTGATGGTTCCGGCCGACGCCACCGACGAGGTCGGCCTGCGCAGCGTGGTGGGGAAGAAGGAGGTCGACGAGGTCATGAGCGTCCTGGGGCAGCGGGACGGTTCGATGCCCACCAACTGGTCCCGGCGGTTCAAGGCGAATTACGAGAAGCTGCGCTCCGGTGACATCTACCAGGTCGCCGAGGTGGTGCGGAATCTGGCGCTGCGCGAGCGGGACAAGGGGCTGTCCGCCGGCGAGAAGCGCATGCTGACCAAATCCAAGCAGATCCTGGTCTCGGAGCTCTCCGCGGCGATCAAGAAGAGCGATGAGGAGACCGAGGTCCTCATCGACAAGGTGCTCACCGACTGAGCCCGCCTGACCGGGTTTTGTGGCGTCCGCCGGGCGCAGGCCCGGCGCGATCCCACTCTCCCGCCTATGACCGTGCCCTTCCGCGTGGGCCAGGGCCTCGACGTCCACGCCTTCAGCGACGACCCGGACCGCCCGCTGGTCCTCGGGGGCGTCGTCGTGCCCGGGGGGCCTGGGCTGGCAGGGCACAGTGATGCCGACGTCGTCCTGCACGCCATCGTGGACGCGCTGCTCGGGGCCGCGGGACTCGGGGATATCGGCAGCCGGTTCGGGTCGGCGCGGCCGGAGTACGCGCGCGCGGACTCGTCGGTGTTCGTGCGCGAGGCCCTGCGCCTGCTCGCTGCCGGCGGGTGGAGCATCGGCAACGTCGACTGCAGCCTGGTGGCGGCCCGCCCGCGCCTGGCGCAGCACCGCGAGGCGATGCTCGTCCGGGTGGCTGGGCTGCTCGGCGTCGAGCCGGCACAGGCCTCGGTCAAGGCGACCACCACAGACGGCCTTGGCTGGACCGGCCGGGGCGAGGGCATCGCCTGCCTGGCCGTCGTCCTGCTCTCGCGCGACCCTGTGCGGTGACGGGGCTACTCGGCGCTGGACCCACGCGCGCTCGGCTCGCCTGCGCCCGATCCGCCGGGTCCGAACGGTCCACCCGGGCCGAAGGCTCCCACCGGGCACGCGTCGCCGATCAGCGAGCGCAGTTCGTTGCCGAGCGCTCGCATGATCCGCAGGAGTGCGCGTTGATCCTCCCGAGGGATCCGGGAGAAGAGCGCGGCGGCGCGCTGGGCATGAGCCTCGAACTGCCCGTCGATCGCCGCCCGCCCCTGGTCGGTCAACTCGACGATCGTGGCGCGCCGGTCGCTGGGGTGCGGGACCCGCCGGACCAGGGCCTCCGCCTCAAGCGCATCGACCAGGGCCGTCACGCTCCGCGCCGTGACTCCCAGATGGTCACGGAGCCCGCTCATGATCTGCGAGCCCTTCCCATACAGGACATGCAGCGTCCGCATCCGGGCGTACGTCACCCCCCCGTCCCGCGCTTGGGCGTGAAGCCACTTCATGTACGCGGGACCGAACGCCCCGAAAGCGGCGACCAGTTCCCGGGCGAGGCCGGACGGCGGGCCGTTCTGATTTAGTGTGGACACACACTATCACCTACGCTATGTTGTGCAGCTCAAGGATACGGGTTCGGCCCCGTCGAGACAACGGGCCTCTCACCTCACCGTTGGAGCATGGTTCATGACGCATGCATTCCTGCGCCCGGCTACCAGGGCCATCATCGTCCGCGCGTTCGCAGGCGGCGTCGGCCGCCGGACGGAGGCGGCGGCGTGAGCGCCGAAGACGTGCAGGCGCTGGACACTGGCATGAGACCTGCCGTGCAGGCAGTGGGGCTGCGCAAGACCTTCGGGAGGACTACGGCCCTGGATGGCGTCGATCTGAGCATCCCGGAAGGGACGGTCTTCGGACTGCTGGGCCCGAACGGGGCCGGCAAGACCACCGCGGTTCGCATCCTGACCACCCTGGTGCAACCCGACGAAGGCCGTGCCGAGGTCCTGGGGTTCGACGTCGTGCGTGATGCCGCCCACCTCCGCGGTGTCATCGGGCTGACCGGCCAGTTCGCCGCGGTCGACGGGCTGCTGACCGGGCGGGAGAACCTGCGCCTGGTGGGCGAGCTCTACCACCTGCCCAGGAAGGTGGTGGTCCAGCGTGCCGACGAGCTGCTGGAGCGCTTCGACCTGGCGCAAGCCGCTGACCGCACGGTGCGCACGTATTCCGGGGGCATGCGGCGGCGGCTGGACCTGGCCGCGAGCCTGGTGAACCGGCCGCGCCTGCTGTTCCTCGACGAGCCCACGACCGGGCTCGATCCGCGCAGCCGCATCGGGCTGTGGAAGATCCTCGAGGAACTCGTCCGCGACGGCACGACGCTGCTGCTCACCACTCAGTACCTGGAGGAGGCAGACCGTCTGGCGGACCGTATCGCAGTGATCGATTTCGGCCGAATTATCGCGGAGGGCACCGCAGACGACCTCAAGAGCCAGGTCGGCGGTGAATTGCTGGAGGTGCACGTCAATGGTGGCGGGTTGGAGCGGGCCGCCCGGCTGCTGCTGGACCTCGGCCACGGCGAGCCACAGTACGTCGGTGAGAACGGCAACGGGCGGCTGACGCTGACCGCTGGCGGCGGCGGGGTGGCCCTGGTCGCGGACGCCGCCCGCGCGCTCGCCTCGGCCGGGATCGATGTCCGTGACCTGGCCCTGCGCCGGCCGACGCTGGACGATGTCTTCCTCACACTGACCGGCCGCGCCGCGGAGGCGAACGGCGACGGATCCCATGACGACGTACCCGCCTCCGGGCGCCGCCCGCGCGGCAGGAGCGCCGGATGACCACCGTGACCGCACCCTCTGAGGCCGCCAGCCCGCTGGTCGCCCCCCCGACCGCCCGCCTGCGCTGGGTGCTCACCGATGCTCGCGCTGTCACCGTCCGCAACCTGCGGCACTGGATGCGCCAGCCGCAGTTGCTGGTGTTCTCCACCGTCCAGCCGGTGATGTTCGTGCTGCTGTTCCGCTACGTCTTCGGCGGCGCAATCGCGGGGCTGCCGGCGGGCATGGACTACGTCAACTACCTGCTGCCGGGCATCTTCGTGCAGGCGGTGGCCTTCGGCGCCACGCAGGCATCCGTGGGATTGGCCGAGGACGTGTCCGGCGGCATCATCGACCGTTTCCGGTCTCTGCCGATGGCGCGCTCGGCGGTGCTCGCCGGCCGGACGCTGTCCGATCTCATCCGCAACACCTTCGTGGTGCTGCTGATGACCGGCGTCGGCTACCTGGTCGGCTTCCGCTTCCAGGCCGGGCTGCTCGCCTCGGTCGGCGCCATCGCCACCGTGGTGCTGTTCGGTTTCGCGCTGTCGTGGATTTTCAGCTTCATCGGCCTGTCGGCGAAGGGCGCGGAGACCGCCCAGGCCACCGGCTTCGTCGCGATCTTCCCGCTGGTGTTCGCCAGTTCGGCCTTCGTGCCCCTGGAGACCATGCCGGGGTGGCTGCAGGCCTTCGCCAGGGCCCAGCCGGTGACCAACGTCATCAACGCCGCTCGCGCGCTGGCGAACGGCGGCCCGACCGCGCGGCCGGTGCTCTACGCCGCCTTGTGGATCACCGGGATCCTGGCGGTCTTCATCCCGCTCGCGGTCTGGCGCTACCGCCGGTCCGAGTAGCCGACCAGCCAGCCCCCGGCCACCAGCCGGTGGCTCTACCCTCATAGGGATGCGGCTCTACAACACGCTGACGCGCACGACCGAAGCGTTCGTCCCACGCGATGCGGGACGGGTCTCGATCTACGTCTGCGGCCAGACCGTCCAGGACGTTCCCCACTTCGGTCATGCCCGGGCGGCGATCGTGCCCGACGTGTTGCGCCGGTACCTGGAATGGCGCGGTCACCAGGTCTTCCACGTCCGCAACATCACCGATATCGAGGACAAGATCATTGCCCGGGCCAAGGCTGAGGACCGGCCGGCCGCCGCGGTGACCGAGACCTTCGCGCGTGTCTCCGAGCGCGAGATGGAACGTCTGGGCGTGCTGCAGCCGCATATCGTCCCGCGTGCCACCGGCCACGTCCTCGAGATGATCGCACTGATCGAGCGCTTGATCGAGCGCGGCCACGCCTACGAGTCAGGCGGGGACGTGTTCTTCTCGGTGCGCTCCTTCCCGGAGTACGGGAGGCTGTCGGGCCGTGACGTGGACGAGTTGCGGGTGGGCGCGCGGGTCGAAGCCGACGAGCGCAAGCGCGACCCGCTGGACTTCGCCCTGTGGAAGGGTGCCCCCGCGGACGAGGGGTCGCTCACCTCGCCGACCTGGCCGTCGCCATGGGGTCCTGGGCGGCCGGGGTGGCACATCGAGTGCTCGGCGATGTCGACGAAGTACCTCGGGGAGAGCTTCGACATCCACGCCGGCGGCATGGACCTGGTGTTCCCGCACCACGAGAACGAGATCGCCCAGTCCGAGGCGGCCACGGGCAAGTCCTTCGCCCGCTACTGGATACACAACGGCCTGCTGCATATCGGCACCGAGAAGATGTCCAAGTCGCTGGGCAACTTCATCACCCTGGGGGAGGCGCTGGACCGCTACGGTGCGGACGCACTCCGCATGTTCTTCCTGTCGAGCAGCTACCGCTCCCCGGTCGATTTCAGCGAGGAGCGCCTGGCCGAGGCGCGGGCGGGGCTGGACCGCTGGGGTGCGTTCCTGCGCGCCACTGCTGGGCTGGACCCGGTGCCGCCCACTGCCGAGTCGACCGAGATCCGCGAGCGGTTCGTGGCCGCGATGGAGGACGACCTGTCGACCCCTCGGGCGCAGGCGGTGCTGTTCGACGCGGTCACCGCCGGCAACCAGCACCTGGAGGCCGGCGACGTCAAGGCCGCGGCGGCCCTGCGGGCGCTCCTGCTGGAGTTGGCCGGG
>WHTC01000328.1 GCA_009379795.1 Nitriliruptorales bacterium
GGCAACGGTGAGTAACAGTCGTCGCATGTGTTCAGTCCGTTCGTTGGGGGGCTGTTCGGCGCTCCTTGCTGTCTCACCCAAGCCGGAAAGAAAGGGCACCGCCGCGGCGCCTACCAGGCGGGCGACGAGTTCCCCATATGGAACTCCCGCAGCCGCGAACATTCGTGGTACCTGGGACTGGGCTGTCATTCCGGGCATCGTGTTGACTTCGTTGAGGACGGGGCCGTTATCGGTGAGGAAGAAGTCCATGCGTGCGACTCCGGAGCAGCCGAGTGCGTCGAACATTGCCAGTGCCGCCTGTGTGATTGCGGCACGGTCTGTGCTGCCGAGGTCGGCGGGCACCGTGAACCGGGCGGTTCCGTTGTACTTCGTGGCCGTGTCGAACAAGCCGTTGGTGTGGATCTCCAGCGGGGGTGGGGCCCAGCGGCTGCCGTCGGCCTCCCGTAGGACGGCGACGTCGATCTCCCGACCATGGACGACGTGCTCGATGAGAATCTGATCGTCGTAGCGCGAGGCTATGCGTAACGCCTCGTCCAGTTGGCAGGCGTCCCGGACGAAGGTGACGCCGTAGCTGGAGCCGGCAGAGACTGGTTTGACGACAACCTCGGTCTCGAATTCGATGTCTCCCATATCAGTTGCACGTATCAGACGTCCTGGGGCGACGCGTATCCCGATGGCTTCGGCGACGAGCTTGGTCACCCTCTTGTCCATGCCGACCGCCCCAGCCTGCAGGCCGGAGCCGACCACGGGTTTCTGTGTGAGAGCGCACAGCGCTGCGAGCGTCCCGTCCTCCCCGAGGGGACCGTGAACTGCGGGGAAGACCACATCCGCTTGTTCAAGGAGCGGCAGCGCCGCGGCTAACGAGGCGGCAGCGCTTGTCCCGAGCGGTTTCTTCCCGTGTCTCCACAGCCCGTCGCGGCCGATGGTGATGCTGCTGACCTCGAACCCGCGGGAGTGCAGCGCGCCGGTGATGCGGCGGCGGTTTCCAGAGAGATCTCGTGTTCGACGTTCTGTCCGCCCCGATGACCAAGACGTGTTGCATCATGCGATTGTCCTGTGACGAGGGTGTGGGGCATGGTCCCGGCCCAGCGGGCCCAGTCGCGGATGGTCGGAGTGACCTCGTCCTGTGGGCCGAACACGGTCGCGGTCGTGCCGAACGGAACGTAGTCAGCGCCGGTGTCGATGACGATCTGGTCCATCGAGACACGTCCGACCACCGGGTGGCGTCGTCCGTGGATCTCTACAGAGGCGTCCGGGGAGATTTCTCGCGGGATTCCATCGGCGTACCCGAGGGGCAGAACGCTGAGGTTGGTGGACGTGTCAGTGACGTATGTGCCGCGCCGTAGCCGACCGGCGTACCTGCCTTGACGGTTGCGCTGTGCGCAACCGGTGCGGTCAGACGAGACGCGCCGTGCAGTTCCGGTGGTCTCGGATGGATCGATGCCGACAAGCCCGGCCCCGAAGCGGACCATTCCGAAGTGGGTGTGCAGGTACAGCAGTGGCAACACCTCGGCCACCCGCGGCGACTTGCGTGCCCACGCGGGCAGGATCGCCGAGGAGAACCGCTGCCGCTTCCCGGTGGCCGGGTCGATGCGCTTGTCATTGACCCGCGGCTGCCGAACCGGCACCGCACCCGCCGCAGTGACCACCTCCCGTTCGGCGTGGTAGCCGTTGCGCACCACCAGCCTCCGGCCGTGCTCATCGACCTCGTCGGCGAACGCCTCGACATAGGCGATGACCTCGGTCTGCAACGCCGTCGCAAGCATCTGCCGCGCCCCGTCACGCACGATCTCATCCAGCAGCGACGAACTGGCCGTGTTCTCGTTGGACGCCTCCGCGTCCTGGACTACCTTGAGCATCAGCGCACCTTCCCGAACCAGCGCACCAACGCCGGTCCTGATCAGAGTTCTGTGACAAGACGATCTTCCTCGGGAAGGTGCGCTCCTTCACGTCACCCGGCCGGAGGGCGATCCACAGGTTCTGATCATTGCTCCCGGCCTGCGGAGCGAATTTGGCACTATCCGTCATGCACCTGACGCGTAGGGCCGCCCTTGGAACAGCCGTTGAAGGCGTCGCCGCTCGGCCGCACGCGAACCTGACCGGGCCGCGGGCGGCGGTTGAGCCGCTTGTGGAGATGGTCGGCGGGCTCGGTTTCCGGGGTGCGGGCGCGAGGTCTCGCGGGGTGCGGGTGGCTCGCGGGGGTGCCGGAAGTTTCCGGTTCAGGGGTTGTGGATATCTCTCGTGGGTCCTCGTGGTGTGCTATGATCCGAACATCAGTTCGGATCATTCAAGTCGGGTCGGTCGCGGGAGGTGGGTGTTGGAGGCGGCGGAGGTGATGCAACGGGCGGCCGTGGCGGTGGATGCGCTGGCCGCCGTGGACGTCGCCGAGCTGGACCCCGCCGTCCTGGGCGAGTTCGTCGTCGGGCTGCACAAGCTGGGCGACCGGCTATCGGGGGTGACCCATCGTGCGGTGGCGGTGCAGGGCCGCACCGCGGCGTGGCGAGGCCAGGGCGCCAGGTCCCACAAGCAATGGCTCGCCCAGCGGTGCC
>WHTC01000124.1 GCA_009379795.1 Nitriliruptorales bacterium
CATACGCCCCGCCTGACCCCCGCCTGACCCTACGACAAGGATCGAGCCGATGAATACTGTTCGCGGCAGCAAGATCTCTCTGATCGCACTGCTGCTCGCGGCCGTGACGGTCCTCGCAGCCTGCGCTCAGGAGCCGCCCGCAGACGGGGCTGACGCGGGCGCCGATACCGGCACCGGTGACGGTGGAGCGCCCCCCGCGGACGGCGCGGGCGGAGGCGAAGGACAGGCCGCGTTGGAAGAGGTGTACGCCGAGCTGGACGGGCTGGAGGGGGAGGAGCGCACCAACCGGCTGGTCGAGCTGGCGGAGGCCGAGGAGGGCGCGCTGAGCTTCTACACCTCCACCAACCTCGACGAGTCCGGTCCCATGGTCGAGGGCTTCACCGACCTCTACGACCTGGACGTGGACCTGTACCGCGCCTCCTCCGGGGACCTGCTGCAGCGGGTGCTGCAGGAGGCGGACGCCGGCTACGCCGGCGCCGACGTGCTCGGGACGAACGGCACGGAGATGCAGATCTTCTCGCGCGAGGGACTGCTTCTGCCGCTCGACACCCCGGTGAATGAGGAGATCGCCGAGGCGGCGCGCTACGACGACTGGCTCGGGACCTATCTCAACGTGTTCGTCGCGGGTTGGAACACCGAGCAGATGTCGGAAGATGAGCGGCCCACCAGCTGGGAGGAGGTCCTCACCGACTACCCCGGAACTCTCGCCATGGAGCTCGGCGACTGGGACTGGTTCTCCACGGTCGTGCAGGACCACTTCATGGAGGATCAGGGCATGAGCGAGGAGGAGGCGGTGGAGCTCTTCCGTGAGGCGGCCCGCAACGCGACCGTCGTGGACGGGCACACCCCCATGGTCGAGCTCATGATCGCCGGGGAGTTCAACGTGGTCGCCAGCGCCTACCAGCACCGCATGGGCAGCTTGGCCGCCGAGGGCGCGCCGATCGCCTGGGAGCCCGCGGTGGAGCCGATCGTCATGCGGCCCAACGGCATCGGCGTCCACCGCGACACGGACCGGCCGGCGGCGGCGCTGCTGTTCACCGAGTACATGCTCACCGACGCCCAGGAGATGCTGCCCGACTTCGAGCGCACACCGGCCAACACCGAGTACGGCGCCATCTCCGAGGAGTACGAGCTGATCTCCGTCGACCTCGACGACGTGCTGGATTCCCGGGAGAAGTGGGAGGGGCTGTACGAGGAGATCGTGCGCCTGTCCGGGTCCGGCCCGGTCGAAGGCTGATCCGACGGGCCCTCCGCTCCAAACGCCTTCACCCTGCGATGTTCCCGGCGGCGAGTGCGCCGCCTCGCCATCCCGCCCAGCAAGGAGCCCTGCATGACCTACGCCAGCACAAGCACCACGTCGAAGACCACGACCCGCACCCGGGCGCGCACCTTCCTACGGGGCATCACCTCTGGCCACTACGGGCTGAAGGAGTTCCGCCGGGCGCAGCTGGCGGCCCCGCCGGGTGCGCGGCGGCGAGGGCGACCTCGTGGTCGACGGCGCCACGCCGGGCTACTCGGAGGGCTCCAAGGCCCTCTGGCGTCTGTCGCCTGACGACGATCCGTTCCTGAGCCAGACGCTGCAGGCGCACTTCGTCGACGTCTACCCCGACACCATCGATGCCGCGCACGGGCACCAACGAGGCCGCCTTCTACATCCTGGAGGGCTCCGGCTACGAGATCCACGACGACCAGCGCTACGACTGGGCCAAAGACGACGCCGTGGTGGTGCACACCGACTCGGTGCACGGCCACGCGAGCAACGGCGGTCTGGCGCGGACCTTGGTGTTCAAGGCCAAGTCCATCTGGATGTACTTCGGCCTCGTACAGCAGGGCAACAGCGGCCCGGTGGAGAACGAGGAGCGCTTCGGCCCGCGCGCGGACTGGTCGCAGGTGTGGACCCCCGGGGTGCGCGAACGCAAGAAGGTCGTCACCCCCGCCGACACCACCTGGGAGCTGACCCGCGACGGGCACATCCGCTCGATCTTCTCCCCGGCCCAGACCGACGTGCGCTGCTTCAGCGTGGACCTGTACCAGCAGCGCATCCCCGCCGGCAGCCGCGCGGCCAAGCACTGGCACATGGCCGACGAGGTGCTCTACGTGCAGTCGGGGTCGGGCACCAGCGTGCACTGGGAGGTCGAGGCGGAGATCGCCGAGAAGTTCCACGCCCGCATCGCCAAGGAGCCGACCCGGCACACCTTCAACGCCGGCGACACCATCTACGTGCCGCAGAACACCGTCCACCAGCACATCGCCGACGACGGCGAGGACGTGCTGCTGCTCAGCGCGCAGAACCGGCTGTTCCGCAGCCTCGGCTACGACAACGTCGCCTACCTCGAGGACGCCCCCGAGTACAGCGCCGAGCACGGGGTCGAGCGCTCCGGCTGACTGCGTCACCGGGGAACCGCACCGATGAGCAGCAGCGTCCATCCCCTCAGCCCACTCCAGCACTCCAGCACTCCAGCACTCCAGCAGGAATCCTTGTCGCGCTATCGGCTCACCGTCGACACCGGCGGCACGTTTTCGGACTTCGTGGTCTTCGATGAGGAGACCGGTGCCTACCGCATCCTCAAGGTGCCCTCGACCCCGGACGATCCGGGCCGGGCGGTGCTGAACGGTTTGGATGTGCTGCAGGAGCAGGGCGTCGAGCCGGAGGCGATCGTGTTCTTCTCACACGGCACGACCGTGGCGACCAACGCGTTGCTGCAGGAGCGGGGTGCCCGGGTGGGGTTGGTCATCACCGCCGGTTTCGGTGGCATCTACGAGACCATGGAGCAGAGCCGGCCGTACGGCCCTGCGGTATTCGACCTTCGCTAGGAGAAGCCGCAGCTGCTGGCTCCGGCGAGCCGGACGGCGGAGGTGGTGGAGCGCATCGGTCCGCAGGGGCAGGTGCGGGTGGCGCTCGACGACGCCTCGGTGGAGGCGGCCATCGCGCTGTTCGAAGACGAGCAGGTGGAGTCGGTGGCGATCTGCTTGCTGTTCTCATTCATGAACGCCGAGCACGAGTGGCGCGTGGAGCAGGCGCTGCGGGGGGCGCATCCGCAGTGGTGGGTGTCGACGTCGAGCGAGCTGCTGCCGCAGATCCGTGAGTACTACCGTCTGAGCACGGTGGTCACCAACGCCTACGTCGCCCCGGTCCTGGGCCGCTACGTGGAGCAGCTCGAGCAGCACCTCGACGAGCGCAAGGTGGTGCCGACCAGTCGCTTCACGATGCAGTCCAACGGCGGCTCGTCGCCGTTCAACAGCACCTCCGGGCGTGCGGTGGCGACGATCCTGTCGGGTCCTGCGGGGGGCGTCACGGCGGGCAGCGCGCTGGCCGAGGCGGCCGGGATCGGCGACATCATCACCTTTGACATGGGCGGGACCAGCTGTGACGTGGCGTTGATCCAGAATGGTGAGCCGCTGATCACCGATCGCAGCAAGATCGGTGGTCGCGACATCGCGGTGCCGATGCTGGACATCAACACCATGAGCGCCGGCGGCGGCACGTTGGCCCGGGTCGATGCCCAGGGTGCGTTGCACGTCGGCCCGCACAGCGCCGGTGCCGTGCCGGGGCCGGCGTGCTACGGCCTCGGGGGTGACTTGCCCACCGTCACCGACGCCAATGTGGTGCTGGGTTATCTGAATCCGGGCACGCTGCTGGGCGGCGCCATGGCGCTCGACGCCGACGCAGCCGAGCGGGTGCTGCGCGAGCACGTCCCGGAGCCGCTCGGCATCGACCTGTTGCGCGCCGCGGATGGCATCATCAAGATCGTCAACGTCAAGATGGGCGAGGCCATCAAGGCGATCTCCACCGAACGCGGTTTTGATCTGCGCGACTTCACCTTGGTGCCCTTCGGCGGCGCGGGTCCCGTGCACGCGTCCCAGATCGCCCTTGATCTGGGGCTTCCGCGGCTGCTGGTGCCGCCGCCGCCGGGGGCGACCTCGGCCCTGGGGTTGCTGATGTCCAACGTCAAGCACGACTACCTGCGCAGCCGGTTGGCCGACGTCGCCGACGAGGGCTTCGCCCCCGACGAGATCCGCTTCCGCTACTTCCTAGACATGCGCTACGCCGGTCAGGGCTATGAGAATCCCGTGCCGCTGGACCGGATGCCCGTGGTGGAGGAGGATCTGCCCCGCTACCGTTCGCGCTTCGACGACATCCACCGCATGTGTCATGGCCACGCTGCGCCCGGTCAGGCGGTGGAGGTCGTCAACTACCGGATCGAGGCCATCGGCGTGGTGCCGCAGGTTGAGTTCGCGCGTTTGGAGGAGGCCAGCGGTCCGGTCGACGACGCTCGGGTCGGCACGCGCAGTGCCTACTTCTCCTCGCTGGGGGGCGGGCGCAGCGACGTGCCGGTGTACCAGCGCGAGTAGCTGCGCGCAGGCCACCGGTTCGCCGGTCCGGCCCTCGTGGACCAGTATGACTCCACCACGGTCGTGTGTCCGGAGCAGGTGGTCACCGTCGATCCCATCGGCAACCTCCTCATCGAGAATGCGAGCAGCGCATGAGCACCGTCAGCGACACCGTCGATGCCGTGACCGTCGAGGTCGTCAGCCAGAGCCTGGCCGGCATCGTGCAGGAGATGCAGAACTCACTGTTCCACACCGGCTACTCCACGATCATCCGCGAGTCGCGGGATGCCAGTTGTGCGATCCTGGACCCCGTCGGGCGCGTGCTGTCGCAGTTCACCGTGCTGCCGCTGCACCTGGGCGCGTTCCCAGCGTGCGTGGAGGGCCTGCTGCAGTTCTACGAGCCCCAGGACATGGCCGACGGCGACGCCTTCCTCGTCAACCACCCCTACTTCGGCGGCAGCCCGCACGCCCCCGACATGGCGGTGCTGTCGCCAATCATGGTGGACGGCAAGCTGTTCGGCTTCAGCGCCAGCATCGCGCACAAGAGCGACATCTACGGCCTGGTGCCCGGATCCAGCTCGGGGCAGGCGCGGGAGATCTTCCACGAGGGGATCATGGTGCCGCCGGTGCGGTTCTACGCCGCCGGCCAGCCGGTGCGGGAGGTCGAGACCATCCTGCGCGCCAACAGCCGCACGCCCGAGCTGGTGCTGGGCGACCTGCGCGGGCAGGTCGGGGCCACCGGGTTGGGGGCGGTGCGGGTGCGCGGCCTGTGCGCCAAGCACGGCACCGGCACCGTCGCCGGCGCGGCCGAGCAGCTGTACCTGCTGACCGAGCAGCGTCTGCGCGCCGCCATCGCCGAGTGGCCCGATGGGGAGTTCAAGGGCTCGGCCGTGCTGCACAGCGAGGGCCTCGAGGGCGGCCATCCGGTGTGGATCCGCGTGCGGGTGCGCATCGACGGGCGCAACGCCACCTTCGACTTCTCCGAGTCCGACGACCAGGTCACCGGGCCCTACAACATCCGGCCGCCGCTCGTGCGCGCCGTGTGCAGCTACGCCCTGAAGTGCCTCGTGGACCCGGATCTGCCCTCCAACCAGGGCCTGACCCTGGCCGTGGACATGCAGGTCAGGCAGGGCTCGGTGCTGGCGCCGCGCATGCCGGCGCCCGTCAACACGTACATGCCCATCGCCAACATCGTGGCGGAGGCCATCTTCGACGCGCTGCGCGGCCCGCTGCCGCAGGCGCGCATCGCCGAGAGCAGCCGCGGCGTCAGCGGCACGCTGTCGCACTTCTCACCGGACCGGCAGTATCCCCATGTGCAGTACGAGCTGCCCGCCGGCGCCGTGGGGGCGCGAGCCGACCGGGACGGAGTCTCGGCCTCCAAGTCCCATGTCGCCAACGGCACCATCACCCCCGTGGAGATCATCGAGTCGGAGTTCCCCGTGGAGCTCGTGCGCTTCGAGCTGGTGCCCGATTCCGGCGGCGCCGGGCAGTTCTCCGCCCGCGGGGGTCACCTGCTGACACCGCCAGCCGGGCGTGAGGGTGGTCTGCCGGGCGGCTCGGGCGCCACCATCGTCAACCCGGGCACGCTCCAGGAGCATGAGGTCGCCGCCGTCGACGGCAACATCTGCCTGAAGGCAGGTGACGTGCTGCGGCGCGAGATGACGGGAGGCGGTGGCTACGGGGCGACCCGCTGAAGCGGGACGTCCAGTTGGTGCTGGAGGATGTGCGCAACGGCTACGTCTCGGCCGCGGCCGCACGCGATCTCTACGGCGTCGTCGTCACCGGCGGCGGTCGCAGGTGGCAGCTGGACGAGGACGCCACCGCAGCCCTGCGCAGGCAGCGCAGCACCCACAGCTAGCAACGGACGCCCGGGGCCATCGCGCTGTGGCGGTCCTGATCCCATAGGAGGACTCATGACCAGGCAATCCCACGGCCAGCGGTTCGCGATCGCGCGGTCGTGGCGTCCGTGCTCCTGGTGGGGTGCGGCGGGACGCCGACGGCCTCGGAGACGGGAGCTCCGGAGGTGGCGGATGGCGAGGTGGGTGAGCCGTCGCCGGGGCCCCGGCCGCCGACCCGCCGACCGCCGACCAGACCGACCAGGCCGAGGCCGCGCCGGCGTCGGAGTGCGACGACGGCGGCATCGAGGCTGCTGGCCGAGGTGGACGGTCTGGACGGGGCCCAGCGCACGCAGCGGCTCGTCGAGTTGGCTGAGGAGGCAGGCGGCACCATCAGCCTGTACACGGCCTTGACCAACGAGCTGGTGGAGCAGGTCACCGCGGCCTTCACCGAGGAGTACGGCCTGGACCTCGAGGTCTACCGGGCCTCGGGCGAGTCGATCAGCCAGCGGCTGCTGCAGGAGGTCGCCGCCGGCCGGCCCGGCGCAGACATGGCGGAGACCGGCGGCGGGGAGATGGTGGCGTACACGCGGGAGGGCATCCTGGCGCCCTACGAGTCGCCGGAACGCGAGACGCTGATCGACGACGCCGTCGTCGACGAGGCCTGGACCGGCTCACGGGCGCAGCTGTTCACCCCCGCCGTGGAACACGCAGCTGGTGGACGACCCGCCCACCTCCTGGGAGGACCTCGCCGATCCCCGCTGGGACGGCCGCATGGCCATGGAGGCCGGCAACGCGGACTGGTACATGGCCCTCACGGAGTACTGGCTGGAGGAGGCGGGCAAGTCCGAGGAGGAGGTCCAGCAGCTCTGGCGCGACATCGCCGAGGGCACCTTCATGGTCAGCGGCCACTCCACCATGCGCGAGCTGATGATCGGCGGCGAGTTCGGCACCGTGGCCACGCTGTACAGCTACATGACCGAGGAGGCAATGGCGGATGGCGCGCCACTGGCCTGGGAGCCGCCCCTGTCCCCGCTGATCATCCGCACGCAGGGTGCCGGCATCCTGCAGTGCCCCCCGACCCCGGCGGGCGCGGTGCTGCTGATGGACTGGTGGCTGTCGGCGGAGGGCGCCCAGCAGATCTTCGTCGACGCTGACATCGATTCCGTGCGCCAGGACCTGTGGAGGCTGGGCGACGCGGACACCTACGCCATCGACGTTGCCAAGTACGTCGAGGAGCAGCAGCGCTGGGATTCCGAGTTCGAACGGCCGGCCTCGGCGAGTCGGCAGGCTGAGGCCCTGCTGGCAGCTCGCCCGGCGCATGACCGACCACGAAGCACCATCCACCACCCCAGATAGGAGCAGCTGTGAGGTTCGATAACAAGGTGGCCATCGTCACCGGAGGCGGCCGCAACGTCGGACAGGCGATCGCCCGCCGCTTCGTCGACGAGGGGGCACGGGTCGCGGTCGTCGACCTCGACCCCGGACGTGGCCAGGCCACGGTCGACCAGCTGCAGCAGGCGCGCAGCGGCTCGGCGGTGTTCGTGCAGTGCGACGTGTCCTCCTCCGAGGACGTGCAGCGGATGGTCACCGAGGTCGTGGATGCCCTCGGCGGCGTGGACGTGCTGGTCAACAACGTGGCCATCACCGACCGTGGGAAGACCGTGCTCGACCTGGAGGAGGACGAGTGGCGCCGGGTCTTCGCCATCACTGTCGACAGCGTCTTCCTGTGCACCAAGTACGCGGGGCGCCAGATGGTGGCTCAGGGAGGAGGCGGAGCGGTCGTGAACATCGGCTCCACCTCGGGGTTCCGCGGCCGGCACAACGCCACCGCCTACCCCGCGGCCAAGGGTGCGGTGGTGAACCTCACCCGAGCGTTGGCTGCTCAGCTGGGCCCTCACGGTATCCGGGTCAACACGGTCACCCCCAACAAGGTGGGCTCGCCGGTCGGTGAGGACGAGGAGCCCGCAGACCGCAAGCGCAACAATGTGCTGGGTCGGGGTGCCGTGCCGGACGACATCGCCACCGCCGTGGCCTTCATCGCCTCGGACGAGGCCGGCTTCGTGACCGCTGCCGACCTGCTGGTCGACGGCGGCTCCCTGTACGCTGGGCCAGCGGACTGAGCCGCTGACGCGGCGACGAGCCGGGAGGCGAGGATGGGTGGACGAGGGTGGCGGGAGCGCCCGCCGGATCCTTGAGCTGGATCAACGACGTCGGCGGCATGTACGGCTTCGGGCCGGTGCCCGTCCATGCACCATCACGGGCTAGCGAGCCGTGGTCGGCACGCATGCTGGCCATCAACCAGATCCTCATCGCCCGAGGGTGGTACAACTTCGACCACTACCGGCATGCCATCGAACGCATGGACCCGGCCGCCTATCTGGCGTCGTCCAGCGACGTCCGGCGCCTGGTGGCCGTCGAGACGCTGGTGCGCGAGCGCCTGCCCGCCGGCGCGGGGACTCCACGCCCCGGCACGGCCGTCGCCGCCGGTGCGCCCGAGCCGCCCCGCTTCGCCCCCGGCAGCGCCGTGGCCGTCAAGCCGGATGCACCGGCGACCCACAGCCGCACCCCGCGCTACGTGCGTGGGCGACGCGGGGTGGTGCAGGCGCTGCGCGGCCGCTCCGTCTGCCCCGAGCAGCGGGTGGAGGAACCCGTCCACCGCGTCGCCCAGCAGATCTACTCCGTGCGCTTCGAGGCGAGCGAGCTGTGGGGCGTCCAAGGTCTGTCCCGCTGCCCGGTCATGCTCGACCTGTGGGAGGGCGCGCTCCAGCCGGACTCCTCCTGAGCCATCGCTGCCCCGATGCCGTTGCTGCAATGAGACGGCGAACGCCCGGAATCCCGCAACCCCATCCCCCCACACGAGGAGCGTCATGAACCAAGATCAGACCGCGACCCCGGCGGGTGCGCACGGCCCCGCCACCCGCGCCCGCATCATCGAGGAGGAGCTGCGCGAGTCAGGCGTGCTGCACGACGACGACATCGTTCAGCGCACGGGTTCGGTACCGACGGCGGAGAAATTCATCGAGGGGAGGCGTGTGGTGGCGCGCGCCTGGGTGGACGCAGCCTTCCGGCAGCGGCTGCTGGCCGACGCCAGCAGCGCCATCGCCGAGCTCGGGCTCACGGTGGAAGCCGGTCACCAGCCCGGCCTGGAGCTGCGGGCGGTCGAGAACACCGACCTCGTGCACAACCTGATCGTGTGCACCCTGTGCTCGTGCTATCCCCGTGCCCTGCTGGGCGCGCCGCCGTCCTGGTACGCCAGTGAGGCGTATCGGGCCAAGGCGGTGCGCGACCCGGCTGGCGTGCTGGAGGACTTCGGCCTGCAGCTCGCCGATGAGGTCACCATCCAGGTGTGGGACAGCACGGCGGAGACCCGCTACCTGGTCGTGCCGCAGCGTCCGGATGGCACGGAGAACTGGTCCGAAGAGGCGCTGAGCGAGCTCATCACCGCTGATGCGCTCATCGGCACCGTCCTGGTCACTGCGCCGGCGATCGCATGACAACGGGGACGCGACGCGGCCCGGAGCGGCCGACAGGAGGACGGCACGAATGACGCTGATCATTGACCCAAGTTGTTCATTAGGCGGTGAGGACGGGACGTCGGCGTAACGCAGGGTGCGGGCTGGTCGCTGCGGGTCAGATCCTGGGTGAGGGCGGCCCGAGGCGGGTGTGGGGCGGGGTCGCGGCGGGCTGGGGGGTGCTGGGAGGGCTGGCACACGCCGGGTCAGGGCGGTGAGGGCGGCCCGACAGGGTGTTCGGG
>WHTC01000399.1 GCA_009379795.1 Nitriliruptorales bacterium
CCGGTCCGCCGGTCAAGCGTCCGCGACGTCAGCACCGGCGTCCGGTGCGCCACGCCGCTCAGCGTCCTGGCCGCTGCGCGGACATCGTCAAGGCTGATCATCAGCGCCCTTCCCTATCGGTCCGGTCATGCGCCATCCCCGGCCCCTGCGGCCCGGGCGCCCACCCCGGCAAGCCGACCACGCTGCCGGAGCAGGCCATCGTCATCCTATGGGTCATGCCGCCGCTTGCTCGGCACGCCAGGGTTTGACGTGCCGACCGACTGGCCTATCTCCGCGTAGGGGATCCGGAGGGTTCCAGTCCTTATCATGCGGACTGTCCCTTCATCCATCGTGAGGTCGTCGTATGTCCGTCCCGGGCGCACCGCTCACCCTGTTCAACACCATGGGCCGCAGGCTGGAGCGCTTCGAGCCTGCGACCGCAGGGCGGTTGAGCATGTACACGTGTGGACCGACGGTGTATGCCTTCGCCCACATCGGCAATATGCGCACCTACGTTGGGGCGGATCTTCTTCGTCGGCTGTTCGAGTGGAAGGGGTTGGCGGTCCGGCAGGTCATGAACATCACGGATGTGGGTCACCTGACATCCGATGATGATCTGACGCTGTCGGCGGGTGAGGACAAGCTGGAACTTGCCAGCAGACGCGAGGGTCGCAGTATCTGGGACCTCGCGGAGTACTACACGGAGGCGTTCAAGGCGGATCTGCGGCTGCTCGGAATCCGCGACCCCTCTCTGTGGGTCAAGGCGACCGACCACATCCCCGAGATGATCGCGTTCGCCAGCAGACTGCACCAGAGGGGGCACGCGTATGAGACGCCATCGGGCCTGTACTTCGACGTCTCCACGGCGCGCGACTATGGCAAGCTCGCCGGGCTGGACCTTCAGGGACTCCAGGAGGGCGCTCGTGTCGCGCCTACCGAGGGCAAGCGTCATCCCCAGGACTTTGCGCTGTGGCGCCCCTCACCGCCGGGCGCGAACCGGCTCATGGAGTGGGACTCCCCATGGGGCAAAGGTGCGCCCGGGTGGCACCTTGAGTGCTCGGTCATGAGCATCCAGCATCTCGGCGAGCGCTTCGACGTGCACACGGGCGGCGTTGACCACATTCCTGTGCATCACACGAACGAGATCGCCCAGAGCGAGGCGTACCTGGACGACGGCGAGCCCTGGGTGCGCCATTGGTTCCACAATGAGTTCCTGGTCATGCGTGGCGGGAAGGCGTCGAAGTCGCGGGGAGACACGCTGCGGGTCCGGACCCTGGCAGAGGATGGCTTTGCGGCGCCCGTCTACCGGTACCTGATCCTCACCGCGCATTACCGCAGCCAACTGGAGTTCAGCTGGGACGCGCTGCGGGCTGCACGCACGTCACTCAGCCGGCTCGCGGAGCGGTTCCCAGCGCTTGAACCGAGCTTGAGCGGCGGCGGGGCGTCACCATCCCCCCTCCGCACGTATGTCGAGGCGCAGGCCGCGGCCAACAGCAACGCCGCCCGGTCCTACATCGATGAGTTCGATGCGGCGATGTCCCAGGACCTGAACAGCGCAAGGGCGCTTGCGACCCTTAGCAAGCTCAGCCACGACCTGGAGTCCCTCGGCGACGAGGACCGAGCCGTCCTGATGGCGACCGTGGGCGCTCTTCTGGGCCTGGATCTGGCAACTCTCGACCGTGAGACCCTCCGCGGCAGCGGGCCTTCGACTGCGATCGCCGAGGCCGGTGAGGTGGAGGCGCTCCTCGAGGAACGCGAGCGGGCGCGGAGCGCCCGGGACTACGCCCGCGCCGACGCCATCCGCGAAAAGCTACATTCGCTTGGGGTGGCCGTGGAGGACACGCCAGACGGACCGCGCGTA
>WHTC01000321.1 GCA_009379795.1 Nitriliruptorales bacterium
CAGGACCACCAGCGCCGCTGGGGCGTCGCCGCCGGCCAGCTCCACCGCGCCCCTCGCTTCCGCCGCCAGCGCCTCGAGCAGCGCGCCGGGCTGGCGTGCAGCGATCTCCTCTAGCTCGGCGCAGGCGCCGCGCGCCGCCTCCCCGTCGCCTACGGCCAGCAAGATCTGCACCCCAACGGGCAGCAGGCGGGCGCGGTCCAACCGCTCGGTGGTCTCCGTCAGCGCCCGGCGGATCGACGCGACCGCCACGCCACTCTTGCCTTGCGCAAGGCGCAGCAGCGCCAGGCCCGGTGCGGCTGGAAGCCCAGCCGGCTCGCGTCCCGGTAGGCCTCCTCGGCCGCATCCAGCTCCCCCTGCACTCGATACAGCTCCCCCTGGCGATAGCGGGCGTGACCGGCCAGCCCGGGACGCGTCACCTGCATGAGACGATCGAATGCCTGGCGCGCCTCCTCCAGTGCCTCCGCCCATGCGCCGCGCGTCTGCAGGATCTCTGCACGGTGCACCAGGCATTGGCCGGTGTAGGCCACCATCTGCGGCTGTTGGTCGCACCACCGGGTCAGCGCGGCGGTCCACTCTGCGGCGCGGCGCGGGTCGTGCAGCTCCTGGCAGTAGGCGATCACCCCGCAGTAGACCAGGCCCGTGACCACCGCAGACAGCTCCCCGTTGACGGCCGCCACCATGGCCTCGTCCATCAGCGCGAACCCCTCCACCGGCTGGCCGTTGCGGACCAGGGCGTGGCCCTGCTCGTGGGCCGCCAGGGCGAACAGATCCCGGTCCCCGAAGCGCTCGGCAACCTGCCCGGCCTCCGCGGCGGTGGTGGCAACCGCCTCCCACTCCTTGGCGCTCGCCTGCTGCAACACCGCCGGCAGCAGCAACCAGCCCCGCTCTACGCAGTCAGCATCGACCCGCTCGACCAGACGGCGGGCCCTTCCGAACCAGCCGCCGGCCGGGCCCGCCTCGCCGCGTAGCGCCAGCGCGAACCCGATCCACAACGCGCAGCGGACCGCCGGCAAGGTCGCGCCAGCGTCCAGGTGGAGCTGGTGCGCACGCTCCAGACAGCTCACGAAGTCGTCCTCGCGGCCCACCATGTACGCCGCCGTGGCCAGCAGCTCGATGTCCTCGCCCTCGAGCGGCGCGAGCCGCTCGGCCCGCGACAGCGACTCGTAGGCGTCCAGCCAGGCGCGCCTGACACAGCACGCTCGGCCGCGCTCGAGCTCGTCTACGCGCTCCACGACGGGGACTCCAAACCCCCCAGATCCGCGAGGCGATCCCGGTTCATCGGCTCAAACCGAGCATATTCGACGGGGCGACACGTCTGACATGCTCAACACGGTGCCCCTCCGCGCAGCCCTCCACCCGAGTGCGGTCCTACGTCCGCCTGCAGCGGACTTCGAGTACGGCCTATGGCGTGCTCAGGCGTCGCAATCGAACCGCGCTCTGCATGGATGTAGTCGGGTTGTCACGCCGAGGCCCGGGCCGATCTCGAGCACGTCACCTTCAAGCTCCACGTCCTTCAAGGCCCACGGCAACAGATCACGCTCGACGGACCTCGCCCAACGCCCCGAGGCGCAGTAGCGCCGGTGGAACCGCTTCACAAGGGCAGGCTACAACGGACAGCAGCCAATGACGGCCGCCGCGGACAACCCCGCACCCAATGCGCTCGCCGCAACCGGCCCCCCGGTGGAAGGCTCGACACCGGCCGTCTCAGCACACCGGGTCGAGGCTACGGATCAGAAGGCTTCGTCCCTCCGTCGTGCCCCTGGGCGATCCGCAACAGCCGTCAACGCCCCCAACCACCGAGCACGATCACCGCGCACTCGCCAGCAACGTGCTGACGTCGCTCCGGATCATCAACGCCCCTGCCGGTGCCGTCAGTGTCTGAAGCACCCGGCAGGCGCAGATCAGACTGCCGCCCCGTCGACGGGTGTCAGAGCACCGGTATCGACGTCGTAGATGTAGCCGGTGACGGGGATGTTTGCGGGGATGAACGGGCTCTGGCGGATGCGGCGCACGTCGTCGCGGACGCTTTCCTCCAGGTCGCTGAAGGGCAGAAAATCAATATCGGAGGCGTCGGCGCCGGTCTCCGCGGCGAGTTTGTTGTGCACCTCGTCGTTGGATAACGTGAGCATGCCGCAGTCGCTGTGATGGATGACGAGGTACTCACGGGTGCCGAGCAGCTGTGAGGAGATGATGAGGCTGCGCAGCACGTCGTCGGATGCTCGGCCCCCGGCGTTGCGGATAACGTGCGCATCGCCGATCTCAAGGCCAAGGAAGCGTTCTGGGTGCAGCCGGGCGTCCATGCAGGTGAGGATCGCGACGTTGCGTGCTGGCGGCATCGGTTTGCCGCTTTGGTCGAAGGTTGCGGCGTACCGTCGGTTGTTCTGCAGCAGAGCGTCGGTCGTGCTCATCGGCGCGTCCTTTTCGTGCGGCTGGCTTGGGAGCTCGACGCTAGGCTGCTCGACCACGGCCCGCAGCAGGAACAGCAGGCCAAACAGGGTTTTGCGGAGGGAACCCTCCGGGCAGCCCTCTGGCGAGGCTGCTCGCTACAACCCGTTAGCCGCCGCAAAGAAAACCCGAGATCCACTGGGCGAGGCACGATGGCTGACCGTCGCATCGCCCGACGAGCCAAACCTCATCCAGATTGCTGTCCCACCTACACTCGGTGTGGACGCTCCAGGATGGCCAGG
>WHTC01000294.1 GCA_009379795.1 Nitriliruptorales bacterium
ACACGCGCGGAGCGCAGCGAGAGAGCAGGTTGGGTAGGGTCGCCTCCATGCCGGTGCTGGTGACGGGAGCGGAGAGCGGGCTCGGACGGGCGACCACCAGCGCGCTGCTGCGCTCGGGGGGTGAGGTGCGCGCCTACCTCGTCCCCCTGGTCGTCGGGGACGACCAGGGGGACGTGTTCCGTGCGATGGGCTGCAAGACCGCGCTGGGCGAGATCGACGACGAGGGTCGCCTGGAGCTGGCCCTGGAGCAGGTGCATACGGTGGTGCACTGCTGGGGTGGCCCGCTCACACCACCCGATCAGGAACTCGACGGCGTGGCAGGGGTCCTGTCGGCCGCGCTGGGAGCCGGCTGCCGCCGGTTCATGTGGGCGTCCCACCTCGGCGCGGACGCGCCGGGAGAGGTCGCCTACCTGCGGACCTGCGCTGACGCCGAGGAGTTGCTGGCGTCCTCCACGATCGAGTCAATCGTGGTGCGCCGGGCGCTCACCTACGGTCCTGGCGACGAGCTGACCGGTCGCCTGGCGGGCGGGGACGCGGCGATCCGCCAGGACGCCCGGCATGCGCCGTTGCTGGCGACTGACCTCGCCACGACCTTCGCGCACGCGGATCAGGCGGATCGCGACCAGGTCCGACCCGACCTCGCGCTGGTGCTGGAACTCGCCGGACCTGACGTGGTGCCGCTCGACCGGTTCATTACCGGACTGCGGTCAGCGGGGGTCCGAGGCGACCGACCCGAGCCGCTGCCGCCGTCGACGGTGGCGCTCTACGCGCGTGACCTCGAGCCGGGGCCGGCCACCCTGGGCCGCCAGGGGACCCCGCTTGCCGCCGGGCTCGCCAGCCTCCGGAGCGACGACGCTCGATAGACTCCGGGCGTCGACCAGGGTCCAGCGCGGATGCTGCCCCGAGGAAGCACGGATCCCGCAGAAGGAGCCGATCGTGGGGGAGTTCGTCACCGTCTTGACCGATGACCACGGGGTGGCCACCATCCGGCTGGACCGCGCACCGGTCAACGCCTTGAACGAGCAGGTATGGGGGGAATTCGGGGAGGCGGCGGCGCAGTGCACCGAGGACGCGGACATCCGCGCCGTGGTGCTGTGGGGCGGCCCAAAGGTGTTCGCGGCGGGCGCGGACATCAAGTACATGAAGGAAGTCAGCTACCAGGAGTTCTTCGCCAGCGGTGGCGGGCTGCAGCGGGCCTTCGAGGCGCTCGCTCGGATACCCAAGGTCGTGATTGCCGCGATCAACGGTTACGCGCTCGGCGGGGGCTGCGAGTGGGCGCTGACCGCCGACTTTCGCTACGCGGCCGACAACGCCCAACTTGGGCAGCCCGAGATCCTGCTCGGCATCATCCCCGGCGCCGGTGGCACCCAGCGGCTGACCCGGCTGGTTGGGGTGGCCAAAGCGAAGGAGATCGTCTACTCCGGGCGCTTCTACTCCGCCGAGGAGGCACGGGAACTCGGCCTGGTCGACTGCGTCCACCCGGCCGACGAGGTGTACGACCGGGCCGTGGAGACCGCGCGACAGTACGCCAAGGGGCCCTACGCGTTGCGCATGGCGAAGAAGGCGATCGACGAGGGCATCGAGATGGATCTCGACAGCGCGCTGCGCCTGGAGACCACCCTGTTCACCGCGACCTTCGCCACCGAGGATGCCCGCATCGGCATGCAGAGCTTCGTCGACTCCGGACCCGGCAAAGCCGAGTTCAAGCAGAACTGAGATGCATGGAGATCAAGGACAAGCAGGTCGTCTACCACGACTGGGAGTCGGATCACTACGACGACAAGTGGTCGATCAGCTTCGACGAGCGCTGTATCGACTACGCCGTGGGACGGTTCCGCCGGGCCGTGCCGGACGTGCCGCGCTACGACAAGGTTCTGGAGATCGGCTGCGGCACCGGCTTCTTCCTGCTCAATCTCGCCCAGGTGGGGATCGTCGGCGAGGCGCACTGCACGGACATCTCCCCGGGGATGGTGGCGACCTGCGTGGAGAACGGTCGGCGCCTCGGAATCGAGGTGCACGGCCGGGTGGCGGACGCCGAGGCGCTGCCCTATCCCAATCACGCCTTCGACCTGGCGGTCGGGCACGCGGTGGTGCACCACCTTCCTGACCTCCAGACCTCGTTCAAGGAGTTGGCCAGGGTGCTTCGGCCGGGCGGGCGCATGGTGCTGGCGGGGGAGCCCACCCGGACGGGGGACCGCATCGCCACGCAGTTCAAGCGCGCGGCCAGGATCGGCGTGAAGCTTGCCGCGGTGGTCGGTGGCTCGGATCGCATCCTGAGTGAGGGGATCGACGTGCTCCCCGCTGAGCAGCGGGACGCGGCCGCGCTGGAGTCGGAGGTCGACCTGCACTGCTTCACCCCTGCCGAGCTGGAGCGACTCGCCCGTGCCGCCGGTTTCACCCGGGTTCAGATCCATACCGAGGAGCTGACCGCCAACTGGTTCGGCTGGACCACCCGCACCGTGGAGGGCATGCTCCGTCCCGGCCTCCTGCCCGAGCGCTACCCCTGGTGGGCGTATCGCGTGTGGCAGCGGCTGTTCGCGTTCGACGACACGATCGCCCGCCGGTTCCTGCCCAAAGGGGTCTTCTACAACTGCATCCTGACGGGGATCGCGCCGTGCTAGGAGCCGACCGTGCCCGACAACCTCGCCGATCTGTCCAGCAGCGAGGCCGACCAGCTGGCCCGCGATCTCGCTGAGCGGCACCGGAGCCTGGCGGCCGCAGCGGCGGTCGGGCGGGTCGGCGTCGCCCGGGCCGAGGCGCTGTCGGCGGCCACCGGGACACCCGCTGATCCCGGGGGCGCCGTCGCCCGCCTGCCCTCCGCGCCGCTGCGGGAGCGCTGGGGCTGGCGGCGGGCGGTGCGCTTCGCCCGTGAGCGCCGTATGTACACGCCGGAGTACCTGAGGCTGTACGCCCGCTTCCTGTCGCATCGCCTGCGTCACCCGCACGTGGACCTGCAGGGGATGGTGTTCCTGGGCCGCAGGGTCGAACTGACCGCCCGCCGCCATCACGGCCGGCTGCAACTGGGGCCGTGGTGCTGGATCGGCAACGACAACAAGCTGCGCGCTCACGAGGGCAACCTGCGCCTGGGCCCCAAGGTGGTGATGGGACGCGACAACGTCG
>WHTC01000394.1 GCA_009379795.1 Nitriliruptorales bacterium
AGCACGATCCCGGCGGACTCGATCGCGACGTCGGTGCCGGCGCCGATCGCGATGCCGACATCGGCGCGGGCGAGCGCGGGCGCGTCGTTGACGCCGTCGCCGACCATCGCCACGGTGTGACCGCGCTGTTGCAGATCGGTGACCGCGGAGTCTTTGTCCTCGGGCAGGATCTCGGCGAAGACCTCATCGATGCCCAGGTCGGCGGCGACCGCCTCGGCGACCTGGCGGGAGTCACCGGTGATCATCGCCACGGTGACCCCGAGCCGCTGCAGCGCGTCGACGGCGGCGCGGGACTCCTCGCGGACCTGGTCGGCCAGGGCCAGCGATCCGATGATCTTGTCCTCCCGGATGGTGTGCAGGACGGCCGCGCCGCGCTGCTCCCACGCCTCGACGGCCTCGCGCAGCTGCGCTGGGATCTGAAGGCCACGCTCGCGGAGCAGCGCGGGGCCGCCCACGGCCACGGTCGCGCCGTCGACGCGCGCCTGGACCCCCCGTCCGGTCATCGCGCGGAAGTCGGTGGCGGAGGGCAGCTTGACACCGCGTTGCCGGGCGGCGGCGACGATCGCCCGCGCCAGCGGGTGCTCGCTGTCCGCCTCGACCGCGCCGGCCAGGGCGAGCAGGGTGCCCTCGTCGCCATCGGTGGCGGCGACACCGGCGACGGCGTGCTGCCCCTTTGTAAGGGTGCCGGTCTTGTCGAACAGCACCGCGTCGACGCCTCGCATGCGCTCCAGCGCCAGACGGTCGGTGACCAGGATGCCGCTGCGCGCCGACTTGGACGTGGAGATCGACACCACCAGCGGGATCGCCAGACCGAGCGCGTGCGGGCAGGCGATGATCAGCACCGTCACCGACCGGGTCACGGCCGCGTCGGGCTGACCGAGCAGCGCCCATACGGCCACGGTCACCGCGGCCGCGGCCACCGCCACGTAGAACAGCAGCGCCGCCGCGCGGTCGGCCAGTACCTGGGTGCGGGACTTGGACTCCTGCGCCTGGGCGACCAGCCGCTGGATGCCCGCCAGCGCCGTGTCATCGCCGACCGCGTCCACGCGCACCCGGATCGAGCTGTCGGCGGCGACGCTGGCCGCGATCACCCGGTCGCCCCCGCTCCGGGCCACCGGCTTGGACTCACCGGTGATCATCGACTCATCAAGGTCCGCGGCGCCTTGCGTGATGGTGCCGTCGGCGGGCACCCGGCCGCCAGGGCGCACCAGCACCACATCGCCGACGGCCAGGTCGGTGACCCTGACCTGCTCGACCTCACCATCCTCGGTGATGCGTTCGGCCTCGTCGGGCAGCAGCTCGGCGAGCGCTTCGAGCGCACCCCGCGCCTGACCGACGGCGCGCATCTCCAGCCAGTGGCCCAGCAGCATGATGACGATCAAAAGCGACAGCTCCCACCACACCTCGACGGCGAACAGTCCGAGGCTGGCGGTCATGCTGGCCCCGAACGCCACGCTGATCGCCATGCCGATCAGCAGCATCATCCCGGGCAGGCGATCGCGCGCCTCGGCCACCGCGCCGGTCAGGAACGGCCAGCCGCCGTAGACAAAGATCACCGTGCCCAGCACCGGCTGCAGCAGGTCCGATCCGGGGAACTGTGGAGCGCTGTAGCCGAACCACATCTGGATCATGTCGGCATAAACGATCACCGGGACCGACAGGACCAGCGCCAGCCAGAACCGGTCCCGGAACATCCCCGCGTGATCGCCGTGACCTCCGTGGCCCCCCTCGTGAGCGTGCGAGCCGCGGTCGGCTATCTGCTCGTCGTGCTCCCCATGACCGACACCGGAACCGGGACCCTGCCGGCCCACAGCGCTGCGGCCGCTCATCGCTTCAGTCGGCTCTCGCGAGTCCATGCGCCTCTCCTTACCGGGACAACGGCAACACCTTATACCCCT
>WHTC01000343.1 GCA_009379795.1 Nitriliruptorales bacterium
ATCGTGACCGTTACGGCGGTGGAGCACCGAGGCGACGCGTACCGTTCCCGTTGACGGCTGCACCTCATCCGGATGGACCGCTGCCCATACCCGCGTCCTGCCCGCGCTCTCACGAGCGGTGGTGCTACCCCTCGATGAGTCCCTGCTCGACGAGAAAGTCCCTGGCCACCACGTCCGGATCATCGTTGTCGAGTTCGACCCGCGCGTTGAGGTCGATGAGGGTATCGGTGGTCAGCGCGGCCGAGATCGCGTTCAGCGCCTCCTCGACCTCGGGGACCCCCACCTCCTCGCGCACGATCGGGGTGATGTTCTCGCCGGGGATCAGGTCGCGGTCCTCTTCCAGGACCACGAAGCCTTCCGCTTCGATGAAGCCCGACGTCGTGAACACCCGCCCAACATCGATGCGACCGGAGCTCAGCGCCTCGACCGTCTGTGGGCCCCCGGCGTCAGTCACGATGAAATCGGCGAACTCGATGTCGTACACCTCGCGCAAACCGGGCAGGCCGACCGCGCGAGTCTCCTCCTCCGGCGGGCCGCCCGCCACCAGTTCACCGGCGACCGGCGCCAGGTCGGAGACCGTCTCCAGCCCATATTCGTCCGCGGTCTCCTGGGTGACCGCCAGGGCGTCCTGGTCCTGCGCCTCGGAGGACTCCAGTAGCACGAGATCCTCCGGGAGGACCCCCTCCAGAGCCTCGCGCAACTCGTCCACCTCCGTCAGGACTTCCTCCTCCTCCTGCGCGAGGAAGCCGTAGGCGGCGCCCAGGTACTCGGGCATGATGTCCAGGTCGCCGCTCTCCAGCGCGGGGAAGTAGACCTCGCGCGAGCCGAGGTTGAGGTTGGCCTCGACGTCGAAGCCGGCGTCCTCGAGAGCGATCGCATACATGTTGCCGAGGATCAACTGCTCCGGGAAGTTCGCAGATCCCACCGTGATCGTGCCGACGTCCCCGGCCTCGGGGGTGCCAGTGTCCTCATCGCCGGTGGTGTCCTCGTCCCCGTCGGTCACCTCCGGCGAGCAGGCGGTGCCGAGCAGCGCCATCAGCACGATGGCGGCGCCGGACACAAGAAGGCGGATACGACGCATGGTGCGATTCCTTTCGGTGTGCGTGATTTGTCATGAGCCGGGCGCTATATCGTCGCTTCCGCAGGTTTGGCGGTCTGGCCGGCCCGCGCTTCCTTCACCGCATGCCGCGCGCGCTGCTGGAGGCCTCGGGGCACGACCGCCCGCTGAACCGCGGCGAGCGTGTACTCGGTGAGCAGGGCCAGACCGGCCGCGAGCAGCGCGCCGGCGGTCACCTTAGCGAAGTCCCGCTGCGCAAGCCCGTCGATGATCAACCGGCCGAGCCCGCCGAGACTGATGAACGCCGCGAGTGTCGCCGTGGCCACGACCTGGACGACGGAGGTGCGGATCCCGGCCATGATCAGGGGGCTGGCGACGGGCATCTCTACCTGCAGCAGGACCTGGACCGGGGTGAGCCCCATACCCTCGGCTGAGTCTCGTACCTCGGGATCCACCGAGCGGATGCCGACATAGGTGTTGGTGACGATCGGCGGCAGCGCCAGCGCGGCCAGCGCCAACCAGGCCGGCAGGTACCCGAAGCCGAACAACGTCCAGGCCAGGATGATGATCCCGAACGACGGGATCGAGCGGCCCGTGTTGGACACGTTCACGGCGATCTCGCCCCCCCTGCCCGTGTGACCGACGTACAGCCCGATCGGCAGCGCGATGACGATCGCCGAGACGGACGCGACCGCCGAGTACCAGAAGTGCTCCCAGGTGCGGTTGACGATCCCGGCGCTCCCCCACCAGTTCTCCGGATCGGCGAACCAGGCCACAACCTCCAGCAGGAACCCCATCTACTCCGCCCTCCTCGTCCAGGGCGTCAGGGCGCGCAGGACGCCCAGCAGCCCCAGGTCCGCGAGGACCGCCAGCGCCACCGACAGCACCAGCCCGACGAGCAGGGGCGTCGGGAAACGCCGCAGGTAGCCGTCGATGAAGAACTGCCCGTACCCGCCCTGGCCGATGAGCGCGGTCACGGTCACGAGCCCGATCGTGGTGACGGTCGCGATGCGGATCCCGGCGATGATGACCGGCAGGGCCAGCGGCAACTCCACCTGCAGCAGTTGGCGCGTGCGGCGGTAGCCCATCGCCTCGGCCGCCTCACGCACGTCGCGGGGCACGGCGTTCAATCCCTCGACGATGTTGCGCAGCAGGATCAGCAGCGTGTACAGCGTCAGCCCGATGACCGCGCTGGATCTGGACAACCCCGTGAAGGGGATCAGCAGCACGAACAGCGCCAGCGACGGGATGGTGAACAGCACCCCGGTGATGCCGAGCAGCGGCTCGTACAGGCGCGGGAACCGGATCGACAGCAGACCGAGCGGGAAGGCGATCGCGAGGCCGAACACCACCGGCAG
>WHTC01000320.1 GCA_009379795.1 Nitriliruptorales bacterium
CCCTTCGCCAACCGTCATGGGATGACGGCCTCAGGCACCTCTTCGCCCTGGTCCTGCCAGTAGCGAACCGCGCCCGGGTGCAGCTTGACGCCGGCCTGCTCAAGCGCTTCGAAGCCCGGGAAGTTCGCGAAGCCCGTCGCGAAGCCGTCGTAGCCGGCCTCCATGTACTCCCTGCCTTCGTCGGTGAGGATCGACTCCATCAGGTCGTACACGACGTCCTCGGGCACGTCGGCGTGCGCGACCAGGAAGGCCAGATACCCGACGGACGGGTAGTCCTCGGAGGGAACGCCGCCGCCGTACGCGTCGGCCGCGACCGTGGCCTCGATCTGCTCCGGGTGCTCCTGCAGGATGTCGGGGATGACATCGTCCATGGGCACGAAGCGCGCATCACGGTCCTGGACGGCGACCGCCTCCTGGACGGCCGGGAACGGCGGGGGCCCGGCGACGAAGAACGCGTCGACCAGGTTGTCCTGCATGAGCCGCACACCCTCGGACCAGTCCTGGACCTCCTTCTCGACCTGGTCCCAAACCCCGGCGGCCCTGAGCGCGACCTCCGCCGACGCCGCGGATGATGAACCGGGCGGGCCCAGGTTCACGCGCTTGCCCTCCAGGTCCGCGATGGTCTCGATCTCCGGATCGAACGTCACGACCTGCGTGCTGGCCTCCCACGCGGGGAACAGCGCCCGCAGGTTCTCGTAGGGCTCCTCCTCCTCGAAGGGGCCCTCGCCGCGCGACGCCTGGAACATCTGCGAGCTCGCGCCGAACCCCATGTCGGTCTCGTGGCCCTCGACGAGGCGGACGTTCTCGATGAGCCCGCCGGTGGTCTGCGCGGTCATCCTCACGTGGTCGAGGCCCGAGCGCGTGCGCGTCCACTCGGCGACGGTCCCCGCTGCCAGATACACGCCCGAGCCCGCTCCGCCACCCGCGACGGTCAGTTGCGCGTCCTCGCCGGAGGATTCATCAGGGGCTTCTCCCTCGGCTGCCTCACCGAGGCCTGCGAGGCCGTCGTCGGTGGGGCCGGCCTCGGTCGGCCCCGTCGCACCCTCGCCGGCGCACGCCACCAGCACCAGCGCGAACAGCGCCAGCAGCGACAGCCCTCTGCGATGCGTCGCGCGCCACATAGGCCTTCCTTTCACTGGATTTCCCAAGCTCGTGGGCTCGTCGACTCGAGGTGCCGGTGCCGCCCGTCGCCCATCCGCGATATCGTGCATAATGCAGCCTATTGGGGCTCCCTAAGCGCTGTCAATGAGCGCTGTCGTGGCCGGCTACAGCCCCATCGTCTTGGCGATGATGTTGCGCTGGATCTCGGAGGTGCCACCGCCGATGGTGCCGAGCCGGGACTCCCGGAAATGGCGCTGCAGGTCGTACTCCATCGTGTAGCCGTAGCCTCCGAGGGCCTGCAGTCCCAGGTCCGAGACGGCCTTGTACGACTCCGCGGCGTACAGCTTCAACGTGGCCGCATCGCGGGCGGTCGCGACCCCCTTGTCGAGTCGGTGCGCGTAGCGGTACACGAGCATCCGGGAGATGTCGACCATCACCTGCATGTCGGCGAGCTTGTGGCTGATCGCCTGGAACTTGCCGATTGGCTGGCCGAACTGATGGCGCTGCTTGACGTAGTCCAGGGTGTCGTCGAGCGCAGCCTGGGCGGCTCCGGTACGGGCGGCCGACAGGCACAGCCGCTCGTACTCGAGCATGTCAGTGAGCAGCGGCCAACCGCCGTCCTGGGGCCCGATGCGGTTGTCCTCAGGCACCTCGACCTGGTCGAAGTGGAGCAGGGTCGTCCCGAGCGGCCAGTGGCCGAGGGTCTCCAGCGGGGTGGCGGTCAGTCCGGGACTGCCGGTCGGGATGAACAGGTTGGTGATGCCCTGGTGCTTGCGCTCGCGGGTCGAGGTGCGGGTGGCGGTGAGCACGAAGTCGGAGACCTTGAAGCCGGAGCAGAAGATCTTCTGCCCCGTCACCTCATAGCCCGCGCCGGTCGGTTTGGCCGCGGTCTTCAGCGCCGCGGCGTCGGAGCCGGATTCGGGCTCGGTCAGGGCGAAGCACACTGACAGCTCACCGCCGGCGATCTTGGGAAGGTAGCGCTCGCGCTGCTCGGGGGTGCCGTGTGCGCTGACGGCGTGACCGCCGTGGCTTACGACCCGGAAGACCCACAGGGCGAGGTCGAGAAAGCCGCGCCCTGACTCCTCGAGCAGGATGGCGACGTCGACGGCGCCCGCCCCACCCCCGCCGTAGTCCTGGGGGATGTTGATGCCGAGGTAGCCGAGCGCGCCGAGCGCCTGGAACGCCTCCGTGGGCGGCCGCTTGTCGCGGTCGCAGCCACGGACGTAGTCCCGCCCGAACTCCCTGGCGAACAGTTCCCGGACAGACCGCCGGAACATCTCCTGCTCGTCGGTGAACTCAAGATCCACGACACGCGTCTCCTCGTCTGCGTCCCAAACGTTCTCTACGCCAGGAGATTGCCTACTCCTGCCGCATGCGGTCGAGTGCCTCGCGGTGGGCCGGACCCCCTTCGAGGGTCTCCTGCAGCAGCCCGGCGAACGACCACTGCTGGGTGGCAAGCGGCTGGACCATCGTCCGCAGCGCGGTCTTCGTGGCTATGAGCGCGGCACGGGGGTGTGCGGCGAACTCCTCGGCGATCGACAGCGCGGCTGCCCGCGCCTGCCCGGCGTGGACCACCTCGTCGACGATGCCGAGGTCCTTCGCCCCGGCGGCGTCCTCGGCTCTCCCGCTGAA
>WHTC01000497.1 GCA_009379795.1 Nitriliruptorales bacterium
CCGCCAGGCCTCGTACCTGTCGATGATCGAGAACGGCAAGCGCGAGCCGCGGCTGTCGCTGATCCGCGCGCTGGCCACGGCTCTGGAGGTCTCCCCTTCACAGCTGCTCAGCGCCGAGGCGCCCGACCACCGGGCGCAGTTGGAGATCGAGTTGGAGCGGGCGCAGCGCCACCGCCTGTACCGGGAGATGGATCTGCCCCACTTGAAGCCCTCTGCTCGGGTGCCCGACGATGTGCTCGAGCACCTGGTGCGGCTGTTCGACGAGCTCAAGAGCCGGGCGCGGGTGCGCGCCGCCACTCCGGAGGAGGCCCGCAAGGGCAACGCGGCGCTGCGCCGGGAGATGCGCGAGCGGGGCAACTTCTTCCCCGAGATCGAGGCGGCGGCGAACGAGGCATTGACCGCCATCGGCTACTCAGGCGGCCAGGCGCTGTCCCAGCGGGTCCTGGCGGAACTGGCCCGGCATTTCGGCTTCAGCCTGCACGTGGTGCAGGAGATGCCCGCCTCGGTGCGCTCGGTCACCGACCTGCGGCACCATCGCATCTACATCCCCCAGCGCGACGAGATGGAGAGCCGCAATGCGCGCTCGGTGGTGCTGCAGACCCTCGGGCACTTCGCACTGGGCCACGAGGACCCGCGCGACTTCGGCCAGTTCCTGCGCCAGCGGGTCGAGGCCAACTACTTCGCCGGCGCGGTGCTGGTCCCCGAGCGCACGGCGGTGCCCATGCTCCAGGCTGCAAAGAAAGCCCGGGACCTGTCGATCCAGGATCTCGAGGAGGTCTTCAACGTCTCCTACGAGATGGCCGCGCACCGCTTCACCAACCTGGCGACCCGCCAGCTCGGCATCCCCGTGCACTTCACCCGGTCGGACGAGGAAGGGGTGATCTGGAAGGCCTACGAGAACGACGGCGTGCCCTTCCCCGAGGACCCCGACGGGGCGATCGAGGGTCAGCGCCTGTGCCGCGAGTGGGGCACCCGCCAGGTCTTCCGCTCGGCGGACAAGTTCGCGCTGCACTACCAGTACACCGACACCTCGGCGGGCACCTACTGGTGCGTC
>WHTC01000250.1 GCA_009379795.1 Nitriliruptorales bacterium
ACAACGATCACGGAGCACGAGGGTGAGTCGCGCGGGCAAGTTGGAAGGGATGCACGCCGCCACGGCCAGCACCACGGGGTGGATCGAAGCCGGAGTGGGCGTCGGGCCGGCGTGCCTGTTCTGTGGCGAGCCGGCGCGGAGGTTCAAGCCGCTGGCCTCGCTCACCACGCTGAAGTCGTTGTGGTGGTGCCGACCGTGCGAGACGACCTGGGTGGGAGAGCCAAACCCCAGGACATGAGAAGGCGGGTCGTTGATGCCGCAGGCGGGGCGGCCCCCTAGCCACGTTCACTACCCGCTGTCATGTCGGATCTCTCGAGTGGGCTCGAGACGCCCGCTCCGATCGCTGCGCCTCCGCTGCGGGTTTTCAAGTATCGCGGGCCCTGTCGATCGGACGTCCGGCCACGGCGATGCCGCCACGGGTCGGCCCTACGATCCACGTTCATGGAGGAAACAGAGGGTTATCGGCGGTCATTAGTGCTGCTACGCGCGGTCACCGGGCCAGGAGGTTTCACGGCCGCCGCGGAGCAGACCGCGGCCTCCCAACACGTCTGGTCGCGCGATGGCGTGGTGTGTGGACTCGCCGCGCTGCTGTCAGGCGACCAGGAGCTCATCCACGCCCTCGCCCGCACGCTAAATACTCTGCGTAATTATCAAGGTCCACACGGTGAGGTTCCCAGCCACGTCGGCGACGATGGCAAGGTCAGCTACGGAAGCCTGGCAGGCCGAGCGGACTCCCCGTTGTGGTACGTGATCGGTGTGTGCGCCCTCGGCCGGGCCGACCCCGGCGTGCTGGCCGAGCACGAGACCGCGGTCAGCCGAGCGCTGTGGCTGACCGAGGCGTGGGAGTTCAACGCGCGCGGACTGGTCTACGTGCCGCTGGGCGGGAGCTGGGCCGACGAGTACGTGCTGCACGGCTACCTGCTGAGCCAGCAACTCCTCGGCCTCTGGGCGTGGCGCTCGGCGGCCCTTGCCTACGGGGATAACACCTTCCACGCCAAGGCGGCCAACCTGGAAAGCCTGTTGCGCGAGGAGTTCTGGCTCCGGCCCGAGGGCCGCCCCGTCTACCACCCGATGGCCTACACCACGGCGCTGGAGCAGCGAGGGCCCTCGCGCTTCTGGTGCGCGGCGTTCCACCCCGGCGGCTACGACGAACTGTTCGACGGACTGGCCAACGGCCTGGCGCTGATGGTCGGGCTGGGACAGGGGGACGAGGTCAGCGCCCACGTGAAGGGTCTGCTGGAGCGCACGGGTACCGATCTGGTGCCCGCGTACGACCCACCGATCACCCCTGACAACCACCGCTGGGAGGCGCTGACCGAGTACCACACCCACGGGTTCCGCAACCGGCCGGGCGAGTACCACAACGGCGGGTTGTGGCCGATGGTGAACGGCTTCGTGGCCGCCGGCGCCGGCGCGTTCGGCGAGCGGGAGTTGGCTCGGCGCCTGGCCGACGGCATCGACCAAGCCAACACCGCCGACAACTGGGCTTTCGCCGAGTACCACCGCGCCGCCGACCGCGGGCCCGACGGGGTGCGCGGGGCTGGCGGGAGCGCAGCCGCCGCCGTGATCGCCCGCCACGCCGTCGAGGGACGCACGCCGGTCGAGATCACCGAGGGTCGCGTGCCCGTGGTGTTGACCGAGTCCCGCGCGGCCGCCCTTGCGGGCCGCCCTGCAGCGGCATCCGGCCGGCCGGGAGCGTGGCCCGCACGGCCCTCGACACCACCGCCCGGCGCGAGGCCGGCCAGCCCGCCCCCGGGGACACGCCCCCAGGGGGCTCCCGGGTCGCGGCCCGGGTCCCGCCCCTCCCCCCCGCCCCCGCCGAGAGGCTGGCCCGCGGGGCCCTCGACAGGCGGCTCGCGGCCCCCTACGCCGCCGAGCCCGCCGCCGAGCAGTCGGCCGCGTCCATCCGGGCCTCCTCCGAATCCCCAGCCCCGGCAGCCTTCGCCGCCACCGGATGACGGGTGGGGTCCCGCCTCCGGGCCTTCACTGCAGGGTCCGTCCGCGCGAGCGCAGCGGTCACATGGGGTCACGCCGCGCCCTGCCGCGCGCCCGCCGGCAGGAGACGGGTTCTTCAGCGGTCAGCCGAATCTGAACAGGTTAGGGCCTTCCACGATTCGGATTCGCTGACCGCAGCCTCGGTCGCCCCGGGCGCCTGCCACCCGCCCCAGCCGGCCCACTGTCACGGCGTGCCGCCGGGGCTCAGTCCTGCCCGCCCCATTGGTCCCCGTCCATTGAGGTTTCATGCCCCGATCCGTCCGGCTCCGCCCGTGGCAGCTGCAGGCCCTTGAGTGCTTCCGCCAGCACCCGCAACCCGATTTCCTCACGGTCGCGACGCCAGGGGCCGGCAAGACGACCTTCGCCCTGACCGCGGCGCTGGCGGATCTGTCGGAGCGGGGCAGCCGGCGGGTGCTGGTTGTGGCGCCCACCCAGCACCTGAAAGTCCAGTGGGCGCGCGCCGCATCCGCGCTGGGTCTGCACCTGGATCCCGCCTGGTCAGCGCGGGAGGGACGGCTGCCGGGCGACATGCACGGGGTCATCGTCACCTATCAGCAGGTGGCTGCCAACCCGGGAGCGCTGCGCCCGCTCGCTCGCGACGCCTTTGTGATCTTCGACGAGATCCACCACGCCGGGGACGAGCGCGCGTGGGGTGACGGCGTGCGGGAGGCCTTCGAGTTGGCCGGCAAGCGGCTGTCCCTGTCCGGCACGCCGTTCCGCTCGGACACCCACGCGATCCCGTTCGTGCGCTACAACAGCGGGCAAGCCGAGCCGGACTTCGAGTACGGCTACGGCGACGCGCTGGAGGAGGGCGGGGTCGTGCGCCCCGCCTTCTTCCCACGGATCAACGGGGAGATGGAATGGAGCGCGCCCGATGGCACGCTGCGCTCGCACACCTTCACCGACCAGGTCGATCGGGTGACGTCCGGTCAGCGCCTGCGCACCGCCCTGTCCCTGGACGGCGAATGGCTGCCCGCAGTGCTGGACCAGGCGCACCAGCAACTCATGACCATCCGCAACGTGCAGCCCGACGCCGGGGGTCTAGTCATCGCGGTGGACCAGGAGCACGCACGCGGCGTGGCCGGGATGCTGCGGGAGCGGCACGGCGTCGGCGCGACCGTCGCCATCTCCGACGACCCGGCCGCCTCCGCCCAAATCGCCGGCTTCGCCGACGGCTCCTCTCCCTGGATCGTGGCGGTGCGCATGGTCTCCGAGGGGGTGGACATCCCCCGCCTGCGCGTCGGGGTGTTCGCCACGAACACGACCACCGAACTGTTCTTCCGCCAGGCGGTGGGGCGGCTCGTGCGCTGGCGGCGCGGGCTGCGCCGGCAGAAGGCGTTCATGTTCATCCCCGACGACCCGCTGCTGCGCACCTGGAGCGTGCAGATCGGCGAGCAGCGGCGCCACAGCCTGCGCAAGCGCGAGCGCGACCAGGAGGCGACGCCGCGCGAGGGCCGTCGTGAGGAGGAGCAGATGTCGCTGTTCGCGGCCATCTCCGCGACCGCGATCGGGGATCCGCACGAGGTCGAGTCGGTATTCGATGACCGCCACCCGGAGGACCTCGTCTACGACGAAGTCGGGGATGGGCGGCTAACCTTCACCTTCGAGCCGGCGCCGATGCTGACCGGCAGCGAGGATGACCACGGGGACGAGCAGCCCGCGGCCACCCGCCGGGAGCGCAAGCGGCACCTGCGCACCGGCAACGCGGAGCAGGCCAAGGCGATCGCCCGCGCTGCCGGCATGACCCATGCCCAGGTCAATCGAGAGCTCAACCGGCTCTCAGGCGTCCGCACGATCTCCGAAGCGACACTCGACCAACTGGAGCGCCGCCTGCGCCACGCCCACCACTGGCTCCGCCGCCTGTGACCCCTGCGGTCCCGCGCCGAGTGAGGACGCCCGGCGCGACTACTGGCCCTGGCCGTCCAACTCGATGTCGGCGTGCTCATCGGAGAAACACAGGTAGCCGGCGACGCGCGTGGCCTCGGTCAGCGGCTCGGGGTAGGACCAGGCAACGTCTGCCACCACGTCGCCGTTCACGCGGGCGGAGTGGTAGGAAGCGAGGCCCTTGTACGCGCACCGCGTCACGGTGTCGCTCGGCTCGAGCAGATCGGCGCGCACATCCTCCGGTGG
>WHTC01000041.1 GCA_009379795.1 Nitriliruptorales bacterium
CGGCGGCGTCGCCTCCCACTGCCACGCGGCGGCGCTGCCGGGGCGCGTCGACCAGGTCACGCTCGTCCTCGGTCTTGCGGCCCAACACCATGGCGCCGATGGCGGCGATGACGAGCAGCGCGCTGGTCACCTCGAAAGGCCAGACGTAGTCGGTGAACAGCAACCCGCCCACGCCGGCGACGTTGCCCGCCTCGTTGGCGGCCGCCAGACCCGCACAGGCTTCCGCTGCACCCTGCGCCTCAGCCGGCGCGCCAGTGCAGGCCGACTCCGGCCCCAGATAGGGACCGGCGGCGACGACGGTGAGCGCCACGAGCAGGGTGACGCCGAGCAGCAGCGCACCCGCCTTCTGCCCGCGGATGCGATCGGTGAACGGCAACTCCCGGTCGATGCCGAGCAGCATGAGCACGAACAGGAACAGCACCATGATCGCGCCGGCGTAGACGATGATCTGCACGACGGCGAGGAACTGCGCCTCCAGGACGGCGTAGAGCACCGCGATGGTGAAGAAGTTCAGCACCAGCATCAGCGCCGCGTGCACGGCGTTGCGCATCATGATCACCGCCAGGGCCGCTCCCAGCGAGATCGGCGCAACGATCCAGAAGACGAAGAACTCCGCGGTGCCACTGGTCGCGGCTGCATCGACCCCCTCGCCCGTTGCCTGCGCAAGCAGGGGGAGCGCGGTGAGAGCCGTCACGAGCGGTCCTTTCCGGGCGGGTCATCGCGGGGGGGCTCGGTCCGGCCGCCGCCGAGAGGCACCGTAGCGGGGTCGCCGAACTCCTCGGGCTCGGGACCGGTGCTGACGTCGCCGCGATGCCCTGCGTCGGAGCGGTGCGCCAACGGCAGCTGCGCCGCCTTGCCCTGGTAGTAGTCCATGTCCCGCGCAGCTACCTCGGCGTCACTGTGAGGCAGCGGCTTGGCCCCCTCCGGCAGCGGGGCGATGAGTTGGTGTTTCTCGTAGATGTAGTCCTCGCGGTTGTCGAAGGTCATCTCGTAGTCGTTGGACATCGTCAGCGCGCGCGTCGGGCAGGCCTCGATGCACAGACCGCAGAAAATGCAGCGCAGGTAATTGATCTGGTAGATGACCCCGTAGCGCTCCCCCGGCGAGTAGCGGGCCTCGGGCGTGTTGTCCTTGCCTTCGACGTAGATCGCATCGGCGGGGCAGGCCCAGGCGCACAGCTCGCAGCCGACGCACTTCTCCAGGCCGTCGGGATGCCGGTTGAGGACGTGACGGCCGTGATAGCGCGGCGCTGCGGGCCTGCGGTGCTCGGGGTATCGGACCGTGACCCCGGGTCGGAACATCGACTTGAAGGTCAGGCCAAAACCCTTACGGAGCGCGTTGAACATCGTTTCCTGTCTTCCTCCCGCTGGAGTCAGCGTTCGATACGACTCGCGCCGACCGTCTCGCGGGTGCGATCGGGGGTGCGGCCCCCCACCTCGGCATCGATGGTGACCGTCTCCGCCTCGGGCGTGAGCGCCCGCCCGCCCTCACTATCGTCGGGCGGCTCGACCGCCGGTGTGCCGCCGTCGCCGCCGCCACCGCCGCCCGTTTCCCTGGCATCCGGGTTGAACAGGGGTACCACGAACGACAGGAGCAGCACGATGGCCAGCGCGACGCCGAGTACTTGCACGACCGTGCCGGTGTAACCCTCCTGCTGAAGCGTGACCACTGCGCCGGTAAGCATCACCCAAACCAGACCGTACGGCAGCATCACCTTCCATCCCAGGTCCATCAGCCGGTCGTAGCGCAGGCGCGGGAGCGTGCCCCGGAGCCACACGAACACGAACACGAACACGAACACCTTGAGGACGAAGTAGAGGAGTCCCAGCAGGGCGGCGGGCAGGGTGTTCTCCGCCAACCCGAAGGTCGGGCCGTTGGGACCGCCGAAGAACAACGTAACGGTCATGGCCGACATCGTCACGACCGCCATGAATTCCGCAAGCATGAACATCGCGAACTTCGCGCCCGAGTACTCGGTGTGGAAGCCGGCCACCAACTCGCCCTCCGCCTCAGGCAGGTCGAACGGTGGGCGTTGCGCCTCGGCGACCACGGCGATGAAGAAGATCCCGAACGCGGGGATCATCGGGAACACATGCCACGCGGGGAGGAAGCCGAAGAAGGTCCCGGCCTGGTGGGCCACGATCTCCGAGGCCCGCAAGGTGCCAGCCCAGACGAACACCGCGCCCATCGACAGGCTCATCGCCAGTTCATAGGAGATCAGTTGTGCGCTGGAGCGCACCCCCCCGAGGAGCGGGTACTTGGAGCCTGATGCCCAGCCGCCGAGGAAGATGCCGTAGACGCCCAGCGAGCTCATAGCCAGGAACCACAGCAGGCCGATCTCGGGATCCCAGACCTGGAGGTTCACCTGGCGACCTACCAGTTCGAAGCTTCCGCCGAACGGGATCACCGCGAAGGTCAGCAGGCCGACGACCGTCGAGGCGATCGGTGCGGCGATGTAGATGATCCGGTCCACGCCCTTGGGGGTGATGTCCTCCTTGAAGAACATCTTTCCCCCGTCGGCGATCACCTGGAGCAGGCCGAAGGGCCCAAGGCGGTTGGGTCCCACCCTGGTCTGCATCCTGGCGACCAGCCGCCGCTCCCCCCAGATCAGCAGCGCGGTGCCGCTGAGCCATAGGAGGAATGCGGCCAGCGCGCGGCCGATGACGATCGCGACGTCGATGCCGTCCATCTACGCTTCCCCATGGTCAGCCGCGGCGACCGCTTTCAGCCGCACGCGCACCTGCCCTGCCGTCCGGGTGACGACCCCGGCGGGCGTCGGTGTCGAATTCGCGGGCAACACGACCACCCCCTGAGCAACCCCGGCGGTGATCCTCGCAGGCAGTTCCAAGTGGGCCTCCGCGCCGATCACCGCGACCGACTCGCCCTCGACGGCGCCGATGCGCTCGGCGTCCGGGGGACTGATCCAGGCCGTCGCGGCGCGGGCCGTCTCGCTCAGCGCCTTGGCGCCGAGCAGCATGCTGCCCTGACCGAGCAGGTAGTCCAGCATCACGACGTCGAACTCACCCTCGCCGGCGGGGCCTCGCTGACCCGCGGGTGCGGGGTGGCCGGCCGGCGGGACCTGGAGCGCCGGCCCGGCGGCCTCCATCAACGGTGCTGCCTCGCGGCGAACGTCCTCGGCGGACTCCCAGCCGAGGTCTGCGCCGAGCACCCGCGCCAACTGCCGCACGATGTCCCAGTCCTGCTGGGCCAGGCCCTGCGGGTAGAGAGCGCGGCCGAACGGCTGGCGACGGCCCTCCCAGGTGGTGAACGAGCCGACCCGCTCCTGTGATGCCGCGGCCGGCAGCAGCACGTCGGCGTAGCGGGTGGTGTCGGTCGGCAGCAGATCCTGGACGATCAGCATGTCCACACGCTCGATTGCTGCTCTGGCCAGCACCGGGTCCTCGAAATCACGCACTGGATCCACGCCGATGCAATACAGGGCCTTGAGCTCGCCGCGGGCAGCCGCCTCCAGCATTCCCCGGGTGTCCAGACCCTCCGTCTGAGGCACGCGCGACCAGGTCGCCCCCACCGCCCCCGGCTCATGCAGGCGCCGGCCGCCGGGCAGCAGCCCGGGCATCAGCCCCGCATCGACGGCGCCACGAGCGTTGGTGCGCCGCGGAACCCAAGCGAATCGGCCTCCGGTCGAACCCGCCAGCCCGGCGGCGGCAGGCAGCGCTCCCGCCGACACCGCCAGGCGCTCGCCGGCCAGCACGACCAGTCCGCCCCCCGCCTCCCGCACTGCACTGGCGACGTCGGCAGGGATCTCATCGCCATCGTGCCCGGACCGGCCGGCCATCGCCGACAGGACGGCCGCCTCCTGACCGGCTCCCGTAGGGATCCAGTGCCAGGAGATCTCGGCGAGCGACCCGAGCACCGGCCCGACCACCACGATCCGCTGGCCGTGCCGCCGGACGGCCTTGCGCAGCCGCAGGTGGAGGATCGGCGACTCCTCCTCGGTCTCCAGACCGGCGACCACGACCACTGGCGCCTGCTCCACCTGGTCGTAGGTCGGTCCGACCGTGCCGGCCACCGCCGACAGGACCTCTCGCTCCTCGTCCGTGCGCGGCCGCAGGCGGAAGTCGACGTTGTCGGTGCCCAGCACGTCCCGGGCGAAGCGGCTGGCGGCGTAGGCGTCCTCGTCGGTGATGCGCCCGCCGGTCAGGACCCCGACCGCCCGCGGGCCACCGGCGTCCAGCGCCGCCTTCAGCCCGGCGCCCGCCCGTCGCAGGGCTGCGATCCAGGCGGTGGGACGCATATTGCCCAGGTCGTCGCGGACCGCCGGCTCCCGCAACCGGTCGGCATGGTGCACGTACTCGAAGCCGAAGCGGCCCTTGTCGCAGTTCCAGGACTCGTTGACCGCCATGTTGTCCCGCGCCAACTGCCGCTGGATCTCCCCGCGGCGCGTGTCGACGCGCAGGTTGCAGCCGTTGGAGCACTGGTTGCAGATGCTGGCGCCGCTTTTCAGGTCGAACGGCCGGGCACCGAAGCGGTAGCTGTCCGCGGTCAGCGCACCCACCGGGCAGATCTGGACGACGTTGCCCGAGTAGTAGCTGTGGTAGGGCTCGTCCTGGTAGATCGCGACCTGCTCCAGCGCCCCGCGCTCGAACAGTTCGATGAAGGGGTCGCCGGCGATCTCCAGGCTGAAGCGCGTGCAGCGGGCGCACAGGACGCAGCGCTCCCGGTCCAGCAGGATCTGTGGGGAGATCGGGATCGGCTTCTCGAAGCGGCGCTTGTCGTCGATGAAGCGGCTGTCCGGGGCGCCGTGCGCCAGAGACTGGTCCTGCAGCGGGCACTCCCCGCCCTTGTCGCACTGCGGGCAGTCCAGCGGGTGGTTGATCAGCAGGAACTCGAGTTGCGCCTCCTGGCCCTCCCTGGCGAGATCCGAGGTCAGGTGCGTCTTGACCACCATGCCGTCGGTGCACTGGGTGGAGCACGAGGTCATGGGCTTGCGCTGGCCCTCGATCTCGACCAGGCACTGGCGGCAGGCCGCGACCGGGTCGAGCAGCGGGTGATCGCAGAAGCGCGGGATGATGATGCCCAGTTGCTCCGCTGCACGGATCACCAGGGTGCCCTTGGGCACCTCCAGTTCCCGGCCGTCGATGGTGACGGTGTCGGTCTTCGGTGCTGCGTCGGTCATGAGTCTGGAAACCGATCTGGATTCGGGGAGCCCTACGCCCGTACCAACTGGCCCGGCCGGTGCCGCCCGCTGTTGTCGGTGACGACCCCTGCGTGAGGATCGATGTGGTCAGGCAGGCGGCCGTGTTCGATCAGGTACTCGTACTCGTCCCGGAAGTACTTGAGCGAGCTCTTGATGGGGCTGGTCGCGCCGTCGCCGAGCGCGCAGAAGGAGCGCCCGAAGATCTGGTCGCAGGCGTCGTCCATCGTCTGCAGGTCCTCGATCCGCCCGTGGCCGTGCATGATCCGCTCCAGGATCTGCGCGAGCCAGAAGGTGCCCTCCCGACATGGCGTGCACTTGCCGCAGGACTCGTGCTCGTAGAACCGCGTCCAGTTCAGCACCGCGTCCACCACCGAGGTCCGGTCGCTGTACATCATCATGGCCGCGGTCCCCAACAGGCTGCCCTCAGCGGCGATCGCGTCGAAGTCCATCGGGATGTCGATGTGATTCGCGGTGAGCAGCGGCGTCGAGGACCCACCGGGAGCCCAGAACTTCAACTCGCGGCCGTCGAGCATGCCGCCGCAGGAGACCTCGATGATCTCCCGGGCGGGGGTGCCCAGCGGCCACTCGTAGTTGCCCGGGCGCTTCACCTCACCGGAGACCGAGAACAGCTTGGGCCCCGGGGATCGCTCCGTGCCCATCGAGCGGTACCACGCGACCCCGTGCTCGACGATGTGGGGCACGTTGGCGATCGTCTCGACGTTGTTGACCACGGTCGGGGCCGCGTAGAGCCCAGCGACCGCCGGGAAGGGCGGGCGCAGGCGCGGCTGGCCTCGGCGGCCTTCGAGCGCGTCGAGCAGCGCCGTCTCCTCGCCGCAGATGTAGGCGCCCGCGGCGTAATGCAGGGTGACGTCGAAGTCGAAGCCGGATCCGAGGACATCCCTACCGAGGTAGCCGTCGCGGTAGGCCTCGCCGATCGCCTGCTCCAAGCGGATCCCGGGCCACAGGTACTCGCCCCGGATGAAGATGAAGCTGCGGCGGCAGTTCAGCGCCCGGCCCGAGATCAGCATCCCCTCGAGCAGTTGGTGGGGGTCGCGCTCCATGAGTTCGCGGTCCTTGAAGGTTCCCGGCTCTCCCTCGTCGGCGTTCACGACCAGGTAGATGGGCTTGCCGGTGTCCTGAGGCACGAAGCCCCACTTGACCCCGGCAGGGAACCCGGCGCCGCCGCGACCGCGCAGGCCGGAGTCCTTGACCATCTGCCGCAGGTCAGCGGGATCGGCGTCCAGTGCCTGGCGCAGCGCGGCGTAGCCGCCCGTACGCAGGTACCCGTCGAGCGTGTGCGCGTCAGGTTGCTCGAAGCGCTTCGTGAGGACCGCGACGGGCTCAGCCATCGTTGTGCTCTCCTTCGGGCCGCTCGCGCTCGCTCTCGTCACCGGGTTGGGGCGGCTCGAAGTCGCCCTTGCGGGGGTCTTCGTCCGCGTAGGTGACCGGCCGGTCCTGCGAGGCGGTGCAGACCACCGAGACGGCGTCGTCGTCCTCGGGGTGCGCCGGTCCCAGGCCGGCGAGACGCTGGGACATCACCCGGACGCCGCGCGAAGGGTACCCGCGCGTGGGCGGCGGGACGTCACCAGCGATCACCCGGTCGACCAGTTCCAGCGCCTGGTCCGGGTTGAGGCATTCGTAGTTCAGGTAGTCCACGGTCACGACGGGAGCGCCCTCGCAGTTGCCCAGGCACTCGGCGTGCTCGAGCGTGATCGCGCCGTCGGCGGTCGTGCCGTTGTGCCCCACACCAAGCCGCTCGGACAGGCGGTCGTAGACCTCCTGGGCACCCCGCACCTTGCAGCTGAAGTTGGTGCAGACACTCACGAGATGGCGACCCAGCGGCTCGCGCTTGTACATCGTGTAGAAGGTGGCGACGGCGCCGACCTCGGCCTTGGTCAGGCCGAGCAGCTCGGCGCACTCGGCAACCCCGTCGTCGGAGATGTGGCCGTCCTGTACCTGCACCAGGTGCAGAAGCGGCAGGAGGGCGGAACGGCTGACCGGGTAGCGGGCGACCAGCGCCTCCGCTTTCCGGCGCAGCTCTGCGGTCAACACGTCGGGAGGACTCCTTGTCAGCGATCGACGCCGCCCATCACCGGGTCGAGGCTGGCGACTGCGGCGATGACGTCGGCGATCAGCAGGCCGTGGGTGAGGGCGGGCAGGGTGCCGATGTGGATGAAGCTTGGATCCCGGACCCGCACGCGGTAGGGCTTGTTGGTGCCGTTGGAGGTGACGTGGTAGCCGAGCTCGCCACGGGGCGACTCGACCGGCACGTAGACCTGCCCTTCGGGTACCACGAAGCCCTCCGTGACGATTTTGAAATGGTGGATCAGGGCCTCCATGGATTCGCCCATGATCTTGGAGATGTAATCCTTGGCGTTGCCCAGGCCGTCGGGGCCCAGCGCGAGCTGTGCCGGCCAGGCGACCTTCTTGTCAGCCACCATCACCGGACCGCCCGGCAGTCCGTCGACGGCCTGGCGGACGATCTTCAGCGACTCCCGCATCTCCTGGATGCGCACCAGGTAACGACCGTAGGCGTCGGCGGTGTCGGTGACCGCGACGTCGAAGTCGTATTGCTCGTAGCCGCAGTACGGCGCGGCCTTGCGCAGGTCATGGGAAACCCCGGCACTGCGCAGGATCGGCCCGGTGGCCCCCACGTCGTAGCACTGCTGGGCGGTGAGGATGCCCACGCCCTTGTTGCGCTCGATCCAGATCGGATTGGCGGTGAGCAGGTCCTCGAACTCGTTGATCTTGGTCTCGAGGTGCGCCAGCACCTTGTGCACGCGCTCGGCGAAGTTGTCCGGCACGTCCATGGAGAGCCCCCCGGGACGGATGTAGGCATGGTTCATCCGCAGCCCGGTGACCTCTTCCAGCAGATTGAGGATGGTCTCGCGTTCCCGGAAGCCGAAGATCATCGCCGTTGTCGATCCCAGTTCCATGCCCGACGTGGCGAGCCACACCATGTGGCTGGAGATCCGGTTGAGCTCACACAACGCGACGCGGATGGCGTTGGCCCGCTCGGGTACCTCGTCGACGATTCCCAGCAGCTTCTCCACGGCCAGGCAGTAGCCAAGCTCGTTGAACAGCGGAGACAGGTAGTCCATGCGCGTGACGAAGGTCACGCCGAGCGTCCACGGACGGTACTCGAGGTTCTTTTCGATCCCGGTGTGCAGATAGCCGATCACCGGCTGGTTGTCGACCACGGTCTCGCCGTCGAGGGTCAGGACCATCCGCAGCACGCCGTGGGTGGACGGGTGCTGGGGGCCCATGTTGATGACCATGAGGTCGTCCTCGACGGCGTCGGGCAGGTTCTGCCACTCGCCGGCCGCCACCGTGTACTCGTGGCGGGGCTCCAGTTTGGTACCGGTCTGGCGTACCTCGACCTCGCCGGTGAGCCGCTCCTCGTCGCCCCAGACCGCGCCCGCTGCGGCGGGACCACGACCGTCACCTGCGGTCGAGCCCTGCTCTGGCGTGCCACTCATCGCTCCGCCTCACTCACCGGTCCGGCTTTGACTCGGGCGCGCATCAGTACTTGCGCTCGTCCGGCGGGGGGATCATCGCGCCCTTGTACTGCACGTGCACCCCACCCAGCGGGTAGTCCTTGCGGTGCGGGTGGCCCTCCCATTGGTCAGGCATGAGGATGCGGGCCAGGTTCGGGTGTCCCTCGAACCGCACGCCGAAGAAGTCGTAGACCTCCCGCTCCATGAAATTCGCCGACCCGTACAGCTTGGCGGCGGTCGGCAGAACCGCGTCCTCGTCCGGCACCTCGACCCGGACGCGGAAGCGGTGGTTGTGCGTGACGGAGGAGAGGATGTAGTCAACCTCGATGCGGCCGGGGCGCTCGGTGTACAGCGTCGGCCACCCCGTGGTCTCGTGGGCCTGCTCCGCGACCTTCCCTCCCGGCCAATGCACAGCTGAGAGGTCCATCAGGTACTCGCAGCCCACGGTGCGATCGTCCCGACAGAAGGTCAGCAACTCGATCAGGCGCTCCACCGGGGCGACCAGCGTGAGTTCGCCGCGGAAGCCCAGTACCTCGAGGTCGGAGAAGGCCCCGACCACATGGTCCCGAAGGGCCCGCAACCCGTCGGGAAGCTGGACTTCGAGGCCGGCCTCACGCAGCTTCCCCTGCTCCGGCCCGGCGGTGTCCTCGGTCCTGGGCTGGGCGGGGTCGATGCGGTCCCTGGCCATCTCAGCGCCTACCTGCGGACGGCAACTGCTCGCGGTCCCCCACGACGTGGGCGCCGCGCTCGGCCTGCGCCTCAGCGACCTCTGGCCCGGCCCAGCCGGCACGCCGCCGGAACTCCTCCATTGACTCGCCCTTGCGCGGCCGCTCCACCAGTTGGGATTTCTTGATCTTGTCGTGCAGCGCGAGGATGCCGTCCATCAGCATCTCGGGGCGGGGCGGGCATCCCGGCACGTACATATCCACCGGCACGACGTGATCCACGCCCTGGACGATCGCATAGTTGTTGAACATGCCGCCGCTGGATGCGCAGACACCCATCGAGAGGACCCACTTGGGGTCCGCCATCTGGTCGTAGAGATTGCGCACGATCGGCGCCATCTTCTGGCTGACCCGGCCGGCGACGATCATCAGGTCCGCCTGGCGGGGAGACCCGCGGAAGACCTCCATGCCGAAGCGCGCGAGGTCGTGGTTGGCGCCCCCGGTGGACATCATCTCGATGGCACAGCAGGCCAGACCGAAGGTGGCGGGCCACAGCGAACCCGCCCGCGACCAGCCGACGAACTTCTCGACGCTGGTGAGCAGGATCCCTGATGGCACGCGCTCTTCTAGTCCCATTCCAGACCTCCTCGACGGAGGATGTAGTAATAGCTCTCGAACAGCAGCAGCGCGAACACGCCCATCACCGCCATGCCGTACCACCCAAGCGAGCGCAGCACGACCGCCCACGGAAAGAAGAACACCGCTTCAACATCGAAGATGATGAACAGCATCGCGGTGAGATAGAATTTCACGCTGAAACGGCCGCTGCGCAGCGTCCCGGCTTCGACATCGACGATACCCGATTCGTAGGCGGCGACCTTGGTTGGGTTCGGCTTACGCGGCCCGAGTCGAGAACTCACCAGCACTGATAAACCCACGAAGGCGAAGGCGATGATGAACAGGAAGAGCAGCGGAAGGTAGTCAGCAAGCATCTCCGGGCACTCCTGTGCAGGCGGGGAACTGCCTTCGAGGGGTGGGGACGTGCCGGGCAACGGTGGCTGCCGTCGAGGTCGGCGACACGATGGGCACCATGTCGGCCCCCAGCCTACGAGCCCGCCGGACGGTCCTCCATGTGGCCCCTGACCACCCGCTCATGAGCGCCTGCACGTCTTCGGCGCTCACGCCAGGCCCCAGCGCCTGCACGTCTTCGGCGCTCACGCCGCCGGGACCGCCCTGGACAGCGCGTTGATCACGCGGTCGGTGAGGTCGCTGGACTTGCGGTCAGTCAGGTGGGCCATAAGACGGAACACGAACTGCATGACCCTTCGGCGAGGCATGCCGAACTCGGTGCAGAACCGCATGATCGCCGGATGGCCGATGATGTGGACGAACCAGCGGCCCAAGGTGTAGTAGCCGCCCCAGGCGTCGGCCACCGCGCGCTCGTAGGCCCGCAGGGGCTCATCCGAGTGCGACCGCAGCGCCGCATCGGCCGCCTCCACGGCAAAGGCCGCGGCCTCGATGGCGTAGCTGATGCCCTCGCCGTTGAAGGGGTTCACCATGCCGGCGGAATCCCCCACCAGCATGGCGCCCTTGTACAGGGGAGGCTTGCGGTTGTGCCCCATCGGCAACCCGGCGCCGCGCGGACGGCCGACCCGGGTCTCCGGCCCTATCTCCCATTCCTCGGGAAATCCCGCGACCCATTCGTCCAGCGTCTTGCGGTAGTTGGTCGAGCGGAAGTGCTCAGAGGTGTTGAGCAGGCCCCAGCCAACGTTCACCAGCCCACCGTCGAGCGGGAAGATCCAGCCGTAGCCGGGAAGCAGCTCATCGGCTCCTCGCCCCCCGCCCTCACCCTTGCCAGATCCCCGCCCGCCGGCGGCCGCTCCGCGACCGCCCTCACCCTTGCCAGATCCCCGCCCGCCGGCGGGCGCTCCGCGACCGCCCTCACCCTGGCCCCGGTACAGTTCCAGAAACCCCTCCATCATCCCCATCGACGCGCGCGGGCTGCGGTAGTAAGCCCGCACCGCCACGCCCATGGGCCGCTGCTCCAGGCGGTGCAATCCCAGGCCCACGGCGAACCGCGAAGAGCCACCGTCAGCGACCAGCACGATCGGCGCGCGAATCGTGCCCTCGTTCCCGTCGGCCCGCCGGAACCGCACACCAGCGACCCGGCGCTCGGCGTCGCTCAACCATACCGGGCCGAGCACCTCGGTCCCCTCCCACAGTTGTGCGCCCGCCTTGGCGGCGTTGCGTGCGAGCGAATGGTCGAACAGCGAGCGGGTGGCGGTCAGTGAGTGCCGTGGCCAATCGGCGAGCTCGGGCCATGGCAGGTCGAGCACCACGCCCCCGCCATACATGCGCAGACCCTCCTGGCGTTGCCAGCCGGGCACGAGGCCCGCGGCCTCGTCGGCCATGCCGAGGGTCTGCAGCGCCTTGACCGCACGTGGGGTCAGCCCGTCCCCGCAGACCTTGTCGCGGGGGAAGGACTCCTTCTCGATCAGGACGACGTCGTGACCCGCTTCGGCCAGGAAGTACGCAGCGGCGGAGCCCCCCGGCCCGGCGCCCACGACCACCGCGTCTGCGCGCTCCACCGGGATCCCGGTGGAAGTGCTCATCCCCACGCAGACCTCCTGGCGGTGTCGACCTGCGGCCGAGCCTACCAGTCGGCCAGGTGATTGTGAACCACTTCACAAGGCGTCGGGCAGCACCAAGATGCGGGAGTGCATGCGCGTGGGTCGAGGGGAGCATGAGATGGCGCCAGACCGGCTGCAGGCGACGTTCTGAAGCGTGGGCAGCATTCTGGGAAGCCGGGCAGTCTGCCTGCGGGGAGGGGCACGTGGAGCACGAGGAGCCTGCCGACGGCGCCCTGGGTGCCCACCTCAACGCTGTCCAGGAGGCGTACTTCGACTTCGCCCACCTGGCCCAAAGGATCGAGAGCCGGGTGCCCCAGCATCCCCGGGCAGCGTAAGGGATCATCGGCCGGGCCCGGTATTGCATTGGTTCCGTTCGTCCAAATCAGCATGAGATGCCGGGAGTGTCGCATGACAAGTATGACCTGGGTCACGCCGCTCGGTCGCCTTTCAGGGGTTCGGCAGAAAGGGATTGAGGAGTGCGACTCCGGAGCGGGCGACGCCTTCGGTGTTCCGCGTGACCAGGGTGAGGCCGTGCACCTTGGCCGTGGCAGCGAGGAGCGCGTCGACGGGCGGCAGAGGATCGGGCACGTTCAGCCGCCCCCACTCCTCGGCGACAGCGGCCGTGACATCCAGGACGCGATCGCGGTACTGCTCCTGAAGCCGGCGGAGCCAAGCGTCGAACACGCGGGCCTGCCCGGGATCGCGCCGCAACAGCCGCTCGATGCCTTGCCGAATCTCGCCGACGACGAGGACACTCAGGTAGAGGTCGCTCCCGGAACTCCCTTCGATCCACGCCTTCACTGAGGGATCGCCCTGCGGCTTGCACGCCTCTGACAGAACGTTGGTGTCCAAAAGGAAGCTCACAGCTCCACCGGCCGCGCCTGCTCCGCCCGTGCCATATCGAGTTGGGACAGGTCCGGCCCGGACAGCAGGAAGTCCTTGAAGTCGTCTCCGCCGCCGGTGAGGTCGCGGTACTGCTCGATGGCCAGCACCACAACGACTTCACGGCCCCGGCGCGTCACCACCTGAGCCCCCTCGGACCGCGCGCGCTCAACCAGTTCGCTGAAGCGCTGCTTCGCCTCCTGAAGTTGCCAGACCATCGCTCGCTTCCTGTCTAGTCTGTCTAGACAGAACGATAGCAGGATGGGCTCAGCCTGGACAACGGGCGTGGTGGGCGGCGACGATGCCGCCGGTCAGGCTCTTCCAGCGCACTTGCTCCCAGCCGGCGGCGGTGATGATCCTGGCCAAGCCGCCCTGGTCCGGCCAGGCCAGGATGGAATGCGCGAGGTAGCGGTAGGCGGCAGGGTGGCTGGTCACCATCCGGGCCGCGGCGGGTAGGGCGCCCACCAGATACCGGCGGTAGATCTCGCGGAAGGGGGCCCAGGTCGGGGAACTGAACTCCAGCACCACCAACCGGCCGCCGGGGCGCGTCACCCGCGCGAGCTCCCGCAGACCCGCGGCGGTGTCGGGCAGGTTGCGCAGCCCGAAGGCGATGGTGACGGCGTCGAACCTGCCGCGGGCGAAGGGGAGACGCGTGCCGTCGCCATTGGTCCACCACAGGCGGCGGGCATCGCCTTCGCGCTCGGCACCGGTTGCCAGCATGGTCCAACTGAAATCCAGCGGCACGACCCGGGCGCCGGACGCGAGCAACTCGTGCGACAGCGCGCCGGTGCCGGCGGCCACGTCGAGGATCAACTCTCCCGGCTGCGGATCCACAGCCCGCGTCGCCACGCGACGCCAGTGCCGGTCCTGGCCGAGCGAGAGCATCGTGTTGGCCACGTCGTAGCGCGGTGCGACCCGTTCGAACATCGCCTGGACGAGCGCGGCATCCTTGTCGACCGTAGGACGCGGGTCCGGCAGTCTCATCTCGCCACCACCCTTCCGGCCCTGTGTTGAGTCCGGCTCCAGTGTCCCCCGCCAGCAGCCGTCCAGCAGGAGCAGCGCAACCGCGTGCCGGGAAGCGGCCGCTCAGGCTCCCGGTTCACGCCGGGTCGATCTCAGGCCAGGGCTCGTCCGCCGAGGACCGCCGAGCCGTGCGCACGCCCGCCAGCACCGTGAGCACCTGCCGGCCAGGGCCCTGTTCCACCAGGTCCCGGTAGGCGGTCTCCGGTTTCGTGGTGATCTCCACCCCGAGCAGGTCGGCGCTACGCCCCGGTTCGAGCACCCCGGCCTGCCCGCCCCAGCCCATCGCCCACGCGCCATCCACCGTCGCCAGCCGGATGGCCTGCTCCTCCAGCGTGATCGGACCGACGCTGGACGGCCAGAACATCATCTCCCGCCGGCGAGCCAGCGCCACCCAGGCGGCAGCCTCGGCCAGCAGATCCAGGTCGGGAACGGAGGCGGTGGAACCCGTGCCCAGCGCCAACCGCACGCCCGCGTCCGCATAGCGCTCCAGCGGGGCGTCGCCGGCGCTGCGCAGGGTGTTCGCCCGCGGGCAGCAGACCACGCTCGCCCCGCGGTCGGCCAGCAGGCGCGCCTCCAGGACGTCGGCGAACACGGCGTGGACCACGGACGTATGGGGACCGAGAGCGCCGCACGCGTCGAGGTAGCGCATGGGGCTGAGGTCGGTGCCGCCGTCCAGCCACTCGAACGCGTAGGCGTGCTCGCGCGCCCAGGCAGCCAGGGGCCCCTCCCCCGAGCGCAGCGCGGCGACCTCTCCCTGAGTCTCCGCGGCCTCGACATGCAGCGGCGCCGCCATGCGCTGCGCCAGCGCCGCCAAGGCCTGCAGCACGCCCGTGCCCAGCAGGGACGGCGAATGAGGTGCGATACCAACCCGCCGGCCCTTCGCCGGCAGACCCAGCGCATGCTCCACCTGAGCGGCGACGCTGTCGGCGTGCTCCACGTCGACCATCGTCACCTGGACCCAGCTATCCCCGGCGAGCCCGGCGCGGGAGGCGGCCGGCACCGCTGGCCCCCGGCGGACGACATCGCCGACCGTCGTGCTCCCCGCCCGCAGCGCCTGCTGCACCCCGCGATAGGCCGAGCGCGACCAGGCCTCGTCACTCCACGAACCGGTCATCCCCTCCAATGCCCGCAGCCAGGCATGGGCGGGACCGGGGACCGCCAGGACGGCGGCGTCGGTGTACTCCAGGGCCGTGTGAGCGTTCACCAACCCGGGGAGCAGGACCCCGTGCACCTCGTGGATACGGGTCGCTCGCGGCGCGAGGTCAGCGACCGCTCCGACGTCCACGATCCTGCGCCCCTCCACCAGGACCCCACCATGAGGGAGCGGCGGTCCGCTCATGGGGCAGACGACGTCGGCGGCGTACAGGACGGCTGGCACGCCGCCGGAGTGTAATCGCCGCTCACCGGCGGGCTCCTGCCTGTACGGAACCTGGCCGGAGCGCCAGGCGAGCTTGCGCAAATTGACGGGGAAAGGGCGGATCGCTAGCGTTGCCCTCGGTGTGGGGAGGTCATGCTCCCCCACCCAGACCGGCCGGAGGTGTCGACGAGAGGTTTGCGAGAGTCAGGCCCTGACGCTGAAACACCGCGTCAGGCGCCCGTGGGCCAGCACACCGCTCGCATCATCCGGCCTTCACGGGTGCCTGCCGACATCTCTGGCGAAGCCACGGTGATCGGAGCTCCGTCTCATGCACGAACTGCTCGACGAGTTGCAGCCTTGCGGGGATGACACATCGTCCGCACTTGACGTGGACGTCGCACAGCTGCCCTCGTCGCCACTCGTTCCCCTCGCGGGAACGGCGATGGAATGGCCGGACCCCCCGGTGCGCACTGCCGCCGAAGAGCGGGCAGGTCCAGAGGACGTCGACCGTCCGAAGACTTCAGTGATCGTCTTCGGGGTCGCGTTCTTCCTGCTCGCGCTCGCGGGCTCGATCACGCTCAGCTTCTGAAAGGTACGGAAACGGCCCTGGTCCTCGCGGGACCATCAGTCAGATCCTCAACCCGCCGCGGTGGCTCCGCCACCGCCTCGTCCAGGACCACCAGCAGTGGTCCATTACCCCTCATTGGCCCCGAGTCCGGCGCGCCCGGGCTTGGGGTCCGCATGTCCTCGTGTCAGCGGATGCGGGCGGTCATCGACTCGGCGGTGTCGATGAGGCGGCCGAGTTCGGCGGTCATGGTGTGCGGCAGGTGAGCCGACGCTTGGGTGTGGAAGCTGCGGAATCGCGGGAGCCGGGCGAGGAAGGGGCGGCGGGTGTGCCAGTAGGCGTGGGGGTCGTGGCTGGAGGCCGCCTGGGTCAGGATGGAGGTGAAGCTGACGATCTTGTCGGCTGCGCTGGCCTGCAGCACCCAGTCGTCGTCGGTGCGCGTGCGCGGTTCCCCCTGACCTGCGAGCGCCTGATGCTCGGTCTCCAGCGCTCGCACGATGCGCGCGACCGACGGTGACAGCCGGGCGGTGAGGGTCGCGTCGAGGTCCTCGGCTGGCGGGGCGAAGTACGGGGCGTCATGCAGCAGCACCGCGGCCACCAGCTCGGCCGGCGCGTCGGGGGCGTGCTCGCCGAGCTTGAGCGCGACCTCGACGGCATGGCCCAGGGCGGGCGCCCCGTCGATGCTATGCCCAGCGCACCACACGCGTGCGATTGACAGCGCTTCGGCGACGAGCCGATGGCGGGGACGGGTCAGAACCGTCACGTCGTTCTCCTGTCAGGGAGGTGGGCGGGTAGCCTGAGCCGCGTCCTTACACGGGTTGTGGTGGGTGGTCGATGGTGTCCGACGGGCAGTCTTGGCAGCGGCGGCGGACCGATGCGGTGTGTGCCGTGTGCCCCGCTCAGACGCTGGCCGCGGGCGGCTTCGACGTCACCGACCGACCAGGCCGGGCGCGCAGTTACGACCCGGCGGTCGGGTATCGCATCGACCCCGACACCAGGCATCCCGGTGTGCGTGCATCCGTTCAGGGTGGGGTTGGCGCCCGGCCGGTACGCCAGCCACGGCGAGGCGCTGCCCGAGACCGCCCAGACACCCGCCCCGGCCGCGGAGGATCTGGAGCTGCCCGAGGATCTGGTGGATCTGGAGGCGTGGCTGGTGGCGGTGCTGCGCGTCGCCGCGCCCAGCCGGCTGGCCTCCGCCCTCGCCGAGGCGGAGGCCGCGGCTCTGGAAAGGTTCGCTGCGCAGGACGTGGTGGCGGCGATGCGCCGGGTGCTGGCCTGCCGCTAGGCCACTTGCCGGTCGAAGTCGATGTCGTGCCGCCGGCCGGCGTCCCGGATCCCGATGCTGGCGTAACGGCGGTCCAGGATCTCCAGCCGGCGGGCGGTCTCTTGCCCGTCGATCCAGTACCGCGGGTTAGGCTCGCCCCACCCAGCGGCCAGGTAGCAGTCGTGGGTGTAGCCGCCGGTGCGGTAGCCGAACCGCTCACGGTCGGTCATGTGCACGAAGGTCATCCCCAGCCGGCGGGTCATCCGCACGCACAGCGTGTACTGGGCGAGGATGGCGTGGACCATCTCGTCCACCGGCGCGGACACCACCAGCTCGGCGGCGGTCTCGTCCCCGCCGCTGAGCTCGTACACCGCGGCCTTCAGGCACAGCACCCGAAGCCCCTCCTCGAACAACGCGGCCGCGTCGCGGGCCAGGTCCCACCGGGCGATGATCGGGTAGCCGGTGAAGGTGGCCCAGCAGTCCGGATACTGCAGGCTGGACCCCTCCAACCGCTCGTAGTCCTCGCAACAGCGCACCAGATCCAGGATCTCGGCTGCCCTACGGCCCACCGCCTGCGGATCAACTGTGCTCGTCATGAACGAACGTGCCCCTTCCATCGACCGTCCCTTTCCTTTGCTGCTGCTCTCTGTCGCCAGTCCCGGATCAAACGGCCACGCACGGCCTCCCGATCGCTTCTGGCCAATCCCCGTCAGCCGCCCTGCACATCAGGCCGACGCTGCCCGGCTTGCGGACGGGGTGTACGCGGCGCGCAGCCCGGCCTGGCGGGCGCGGCGGGCGCGTCTGGCCGCTGCCTGCTCGCCCTGCACCAGCGCGCCGCGGACCTGGGCGAGGCCGTGATGCAACCGGCGGAGTTCCCGCAACACCGCCGGGCGTGACCGCGCCTGATCACACGCCAGCGCCAGCGCCGCCAGCGCCCGCGCCAGCGGATCATCCCCCTTCCCACGACCGCCACCACCGCCATTGCCGCTGCCGTTCCCGCCGTTTCGTTCGCTGCCCGGCGACCAGCCCGGCGCGGCCACCGACCGCGGGGACGCGGGCGGACGGCCGTGCCAGGTCAGCACCATCAGCAGCGCACCAACCACGTACTGGGCCGCCAGCAGCGCCGCCGGCGACCTGCGATCCGGCTCGGCGGTCATCACCACATGCCCGGCCAGAAACAGCGACTGCGGGCTCCCGTCGGGCCCTTCGGCCAGCCGCCACACGACCTGGTCGTCCTGCCACCGCTGCCACGCCCCGGCCTCACCATGCTCACCGATCTGCTCGCGGGCATGCTGCAGCGCCTGCGCCGCCAGCCGTCCCGAACTCGTCCTCACAACCCTCACCGCTTTCCCGGGCAGCCTCCACGGCCGCCGTCGAATGATTGGAGCGGCCGGAGGACAGGAGACGCCTCCCCGCCCAACCCGGCCGCCGAACTGAAAACCGTTTCCGAGCCGAAACCCGTTCATAACGCGGAGCAACTCGCTCACCTCGCCACCGGGTCAGCAACTCCTCCGGTCCGTCCGCCAGTGGGCTCTGGACAGCGGGGAGCGCGTTCCGCGAGCCGCGTCGCGATGCGTGCGGCAAGGTCGTCCAGAAGCGCGTCCCACACCAGCGCCCGGGTACGGCACCGGAGCGCGCTCGCCGGTCGGCCAAGTGGCTCGGAATGACCTGTGCTGTCGCCTGCAGGGCAGTACCTGCGGGCACGGCCAGCCACTGGGCTTACCAAACATCTTTGAGTCCCATCCCTTGATGCTCGACCCCGTCGCAATCGCGCCTGCGGCGGGGCTCTTCCTTCACGACCCGGCCGACCGGAAGCCGTTCTTCGCCCAGCAAGATCTTTGCCACCGCTCCACAAAGCGGCTAGTCCTGTTGTAGACGACTACGGGCGGAGTCTCACCCACCCACGCGAGCGTGTCAAGTCCATCTGGAACGGAATTTTGCCGCTGCTCACTGAACGAGGCGGGCAGGTGTAGACACGACGTGAGGGCCGGGGCGGGGGCTATGGCTATGGTCGAGCTACGACGCCAGCGCCCTGCGAGAGGGGGACTCAGGCCGCCGCGAGTCGACGATACTCAGCCGA
>WHTC01000136.1 GCA_009379795.1 Nitriliruptorales bacterium
CCACCACGGCGTGCTGTTCATGGACGAGTTGTTCGAGTGGTCGCGCAGCCTGCTGGACTCGTTGCGCGAGCCCCTGGAGGAGGGCGTCGTGCGGGTGGCCCGGTCGCAGGGTACCGTCACCTATCCGGCCAGCGTGCAGCTTGTCGCCGCCGCGAACCCCTGTCCCTGCGGTGGCGGCCAGGACTGCCACTGCGGGGACAAGGCGGTCTGGGCCCACCGGGGGCGGCTGTCCGGGCCGCTGGCCGATCGCCTGGACCTCGCGCCCGCCGTGGCTCCGTTGGCCGCCGAAGACCTGCTCGAGGCAGGGACGGGTGAGTCGAGCGCGGTGGTCGCCGCGCGCGTCGCCGAGGCACGGGCGTTGGCCGCGGACCGCTGGCGCGCGCTGCGACGGGGCGCCGGTGGCCGGGGTGCGGTCCCGCCGCTACCGGAGGGCAGCGGGCAGCCGGTGCGCAACGCCGACGCTCCGGCCGCGGCGTTGCGCCCGGTCACGCACCAGGCGGCCCTGCGCACCCTTGCCGGGGCGGTCGAGGCCGGCGAGCTGACCGGCCGCGGCTACGACCGGACCTTGCGTGTGGCCCGTACCTGCGCCGATCTGGAGGGCAGCGAGCTGGTGACCCGCGGTCACGTCCTGGAGGCCTGGGCGTCCCGGCTCGCGTTGCGCCCTCCGGCAACGACGCTGCCCGCCTGGGGGAGCGTGCGGGCATGAGCGCTCCGGCATGGGCCGAGGAGTTGGGTCCTGGACTGGATGCTGCGCTGGTGGTCGCCGTCGTCTCCTGCGCGGTGTCGCCGTGGGCCACGCCCGAAGCCCTGCGGCGGGTTCTGGCCGCCCGCCTGGAGCGCGGGGCGGCGACCGGCGTTGAAGACGTGGTCGCAGAGCTTGCGCATCCGCCCTTGGGTGCCGCCTCTCCGGAGCCGGCCGTCATCGAGCGGGCCGCGCGCACCCTGTTGGCCGTGGGCGCCAGGGTGGTGGTAGCAGGGTGTCCCGGGTACCCACCGGCGCTGGTCCAAACGTGGCCTGAGCTGGGCGCGCCCGCGTGGCTGTTCGTCCGCCCCGCCCCGCCGCCGGCCGGCCCGTGCGTCGCGGTGGTGGGCACCCGCCGGGCCAGCCTCGACGGATTGCGTACCGCCCGCGCCCTCGGCGCCTTCCTGGCCGAGCGCGGTGTCGGCGTGGTCTCGGGCCTGGCCCGTGGCATCGATCAGGCGGCGCATCAGGGTGCGCTGGACCGCGCCGGCGTGACGGTGGGGGTGCTCGGCACCGGCTTCGGCGTCGACTACCCGCGGGGCGACGGCCGCCTGCGAGCGGCTGTGTCCGCGAGCGGCGGGCTGGTGACCGAGTACGCGGTGGGCGCCCCGCCCCGTCCTCCCCATTTTCTGTGGCGCAACCGCATCATCTCGGGACTGGCCTCGGTCGTCGTGGTGGTCGAGGGTCGTGCCCGCAGCGGCGCGCTGCAGACCGCACGGCTCGCGGCGGCGCAGGGCCGCGACGTGTTCGCCGTGCCCGGGTCGCTCAATGCGGCCACCAGCCGCGGCCCGCTCGACCTGATCCGTGATGGCGCCTGCGTCCTCACCGCCTTCGACGACGTGCTGCAGGCGCTCGACTCGCCGGCCTGGGTGGATCACCGGCAAGGGGTCGCCGCCACCGCGCTTGCCGTGCCAGCGGCGGGGGGGCAGCCGGGACCAGCGCCGGCAGGGCCGGCGGCGGGCCTGGAGCACGAGGCGCTGGTGGTACTGGACCTGCTTGGATCGGTCCCATCCACTCCGGGCCAGCTTGCCGCGCGCGCTCGTTTGCCGATCGCGACGACGCTGGCCGTTCTCGGGGCGCTGGAGCAGCGTGGGCTGGCCGCTCACACCGCCCGCGGCTTCGTCACCTCAGCCCGAGCCGGGTAGGAATTCCGACCCTAAAGGTCGGGAACCTTACCCACCCTGGACTCCGCCCATGGTTCCCGGTGGGCAGCAATGGTTAGGAACGCCGCGTCGGCGTCACGAGAAGGAAGATGCGCATGCCAGCCAACGTGGCCCAGAAACTGATCGAGTCTCACCTGGTCAGCGGCGAGCTGTCGCCGGGATCTGAGATCGGCCTCCGCATCGACCACACCCTGACGCAGGATGCGACAGGCACGCTGGTCATGCTGGAGTTGGAGGCGATGGGCATCGACCGGGTGCGCACCGAGCTCAGCGTCCAGTACGTCGACCACAACCTGCTCCAGACCGATCACCGCAACGCCGACGATCACCGCTTCCTGCGGTCGGCCTGCCGTCGCTACGGCATCTGGTACTCCAAGCCCGGCAACGGCGTCAGCCACCCCGTGCACATGCAGCGCTTCGGCCGGCCAGGGCGGACCATGGTCGGCTCGGACAGCCACACTCCGGCAGCCGGCAGCCTCGGGATGCTCGCGATCGGCGTCGGCGGACTTGAAGTCGCCATGGCCATGGCCGGGGAGCCGCTGTACCTGACCATGCCCCGGATCTGGGGGGTCGAGTTGGTCGGTGAGCTGCCACCGTGGGTCAGCGCCAAGGACGTGATCCTGGAGATGCTCCGCCGTCACGACGTGAAGGGCGGCGTGGGTCGCATCATCGAATACCACGGACCAGGCCTGGCGGGGCTGTCCGCGATGGACCGGCACGTCATCGCCAACATGGGCGCCGAACTGGGCGCCACCACCACGGTCTTCCCTGCCGACGAGGAGGTTCGCCGATTCCTCGAGTCCGAGGACCGCGGCGAGGACTGCGAGCCGCTACTGGCCGACGAGGGGGCGACCTATGACGTCAACGAGCGCATCGACCTATCCACGCTGGAGCCGCTGATCGCCACGCCCTCCTCGCCGGGCAACGTGGTGCCGGTCCGCGAGGCGGCCGGCACCGAGGTCGGCCAGGTAGTGGTCGGGTCGTCGGCCAACCCCGGCCTCCGGGACTTCGCCGTCGTCGCCGAGATCGTCCGTGGCCACCAGAGCCATGATCGGGTGTCGTTCGACGTCAACCCCACCAGCCGCCAGACCCTGGAGAACCTGGGGGCGATGGACCTGCTCATGCCGCTGATCCACGCGGGAGCCCGGCTGCATCAGTCGGGGTGCATGGGCTGCATCGGCATGGGGCAGGCGCCGGCCAGCGACACCCCGAGCCTGCGTACCTTCCCGCGCAACTTCCCTGGCCGCTCCGGCACCACGGACGATCTGGTGTACCTGTGCTCACCCGAGACGGCGGCCGCCGCCGCACTGACCGGGGAGATCACCGACCCGCGTGATCTGGAGGAGCGGCTGGGGATCGGACCGCCCGAGTATCTGCCGCCGATGCGGCCGATCGTCAACACCGCGATGCTTGTCCCACCCCTGGCTCCGGACGCGGCGGCCAAGGAGGAACTGGTCAAGGGTCCGAACATCGTGAGCCTGCCGGAGTTCGATCCGCTCCCCGACGACCTCGAGGCGCCGGCGCTGCTGAAGGTCGGCGACAACATCTCGACCGACGAGATCATGCCTGCGGGCCAGCGGGTTCTGCCATACCGTTCGAACATCCCGGCGATGGCTGACTTCGTGTTCTGGCCGGTGGACGACACCTACGTCGACCGGGCCAGGGAGTCCAGCGACACCACCGGCCACCTCATCGTGGGCGGGGACAACTACGGGCAGGGGTCCTCCCGGGAGCATGCGGCCATTGCCCCCCGCTACCTGGGACTTCGGGCTGTCGTGGCGAAGAGCTTCGCGCGCATCCACTGGCAGAACCTGGCCAACTTCGGGATCCTCGCCCTGGAGTTCGACGATCCCGCGGACTACGACCGGATCACCCAGGGGGACACGCTGGTGCTGCGCGGGCTGCGGTCCGCCCTGGAGTCCTCCGATCATCGCGTGCACATGGACAACGCCACCACGGAGCAGCGCTCCACCCTGCGGCACCGGCTCTCGCCCCGCCAGATCGAGCTGATCCGCGCCGGTGGGCTGATCCCTGTGTTCAGAGCGCGCTTCGCCGGCGAACCGGCCGCGCTCGAGCCGTAAGCGCCCGGAGCCGCCCGGGAAGCCTCAGGAGGGGTCGACCAGAGCGCCGTCGATCAAGTCGGCTACGTCGGTGACCTCCTCGGGTGCCGGCAGGGTGATCTCGACCGGTGCGCCGAAGTCGTCGTATTCCACGGTGGTCACCATGGCGTCCGGAAGCGGCGTGTCCCGGTCCGCGGCCGCGTCGAGGTCCGCCCCGCCGCGCGTGAGGTCCGCGAGGTAGGTCTGGCGGCGCAGGCGCCCCTGGTCGTCCAGCCACACCTCGGTAGGCAGTTGCGCGACCCCAAGGGCCTGCAGTTGCTGGGCCAGGAACGCCTGGTCCTCGGCTGGGGCGGCGACGAGGGCGCGCTGCAGGTCCACTGTGAGACGGTAGCGGGTGGTCATGGCGGATCCGACCTGCTCCTGGCCCACAACATCGACGTCGTCGCCGGCGCCCTGCAGCATGGCCAGGTTGCGGCTGGGATCACCGGAAAGCTCTCGCAACTGGTCCAGGCTTACCGGGCCGTCGTCCCCCAGGTCCATGCGCACCCAGCGGGTTGGCAACTCGATCAAGGGAAGTCGCAGGTAGTAGGCGGTGCCGTCGAAGACCGTCTGAAACTGTCCCGCGCCCGCGCTGGCACCCGCGGTCGGTGCGTTCACCGTCAACTGGCCCCGGCGGGCTTGAAAGTCCAGCGTTCCCCGGCCCTCGATGCGCTGCTCGCCGGTTGCCTTGCCGGTGAACGACTGAGTGATCGAGAAGCTGGCCGACCCGGCCTCCAGGGTGGCGGCCTGGGCTTGCGCCACCCGATCCCGGGCGTCAGGCTCCGAACGGCAGGCCGCTCCCGCCACCGCCAGGGCCGCGACCAGCACGATGAGTCCTACGCGAGCCATGCGTCGCCATCCTCACTCCGCGTCCACCGGGCACAGAAGGCCCGATCATGGACGGCCTGCTCCAGAGCCTCACGGCTCGGGGGCACCCTACCCCTCGTACGATCGGGCACCCCCCGGGGCGTTGACGGGTCATGCCTGCGCCGTGGGAGGAGGTTTTCAGGGCATCCTGCCCGGCAGGGGCCGCAGCGCTGCGCGGAGTGAGGTGACGATGGCGAGTGAGGACCTGCCCGCGCCGTGGCGCGAGGCGCTGGAGACGCTCACGGTTCACGTGCGGCACGAGCGTGGGCTCGCCGCCCACACTGTTCGCGCGTACCTGCGTGACGCCCGCCAGGTGGCCGCCTTCTGCGCCGGGTTTCGCATCGACAGTCCGGACGAGGTCACCCCGCTGGTGCTGCGTCGCTGGCTCGCTTCGCTTGAGGAGCGCGGCTACGCTCGGACGTCGGTGCGCCGGAAGGCTTCCGCAACCAGGGGGCTGTTCGCGCTGCTCGCCCGCCGTGGTCTCGTCACGACCGACCCGGCTGCGCAGCTGGGCAGCCCGCGGGCGGACCGCCGGCTGCCCCGGGTCCTGAAGCCCGCCCAGGTCGCCGCCCTGCTCACCGCCCCCGACGCGGCGACCATGCTCGGGTTGCGGGACCGGGCGCTGCTGGAACTGCTCTATGCCTCCGGCGCCCGGGTCAGCGAGGCGGTGGGGCTGGACACCGACGCCATCGATCTCGATGCCGGTCTCGCCCGCCTGCACGGGAAGCGGGACCGTACCCGGGTCGTGCCGGTCGGCCTACCCGCCGTCGGCGCGCTGCGCCATTGGCTGCACGAGGGGCGCCCCAGACTGCATCCCGATCCCCATGGCCCCGTGTTCACCAACCGCCGGGGGCGGCGCATGTCGGCGCGCGACGCCTGGGGCGCGGTCGACCGCGCGGCCCGGGTCGCCGGCGTCGGAAAGGTGACGCCGCACACGTTGCGGCACAGCTATGCCACCCACCTCCTGGAGGGCGGCGCCGACTTGCGCAGCGTCCAGGAGTTGCTTGGGCACACCACGCTCGCGACCACACAGCTGTACACCCACATCACCCGCGCTCACCTGCGCCGGGCCTACGAGGAGTCTCATCCCCGGGCCTGACACCCGGGACTGGTTATCCACAACCGCGACGCCATGGACCGGTCCTGCCTAGCGTCCACCCTGTTGGCGATGACACACGGCGGGCGGTGCGGGCATGGGCGGACGGCAGGGGCTCTTCCACCGGTCGAGGCGTGCGGCGCTGGCGGGAGTGGTCCTCGCGCTGCTGCTGGGAACGGTCGCCCGCCCGGCGCTCGCGGCCACGGTGTTTGCCGAGGCCGGCTCGCAGCACGGCGCAGCCGAGGCGGCAGACCCGCTCGACACACCCCGGCCGGTGGGCGTGGTCCGACCGGTTGCCGGCGGGCTGGTGCGAGCCTTCGCTGCGCCGGAGCATGCCTACGGCGCCGGTCACCGAGGCGCCGACCTGGCCGCCAGCCCCGGCGAGCCGGTACGCGCGGCACTCGCGGGCCTGGTGACCTTCAGCGGCCAGGTCGCCGGAGCAGGCTGGGCGACCGTCGACCACGGCGGCGGGGTACAGACCACGTACGGGGTTCTGCCGTCCCGCCAGGTCGTGGCCGGCCAGCGCGTTGACGCGGGTCAGGTCCTGGGCCTCCTCGGCGAGGATGCGGCACACCTGGACTGGGGCGCCCGGGTGCATGGCTCCTATGTGGATCCTCTCACCCTCCTCGGCGGCTGGGAGGCGCACCTGATACATCCCGAGCGTCTTCTCCCATCGGCCGATCCGCCTGGCCCAGGCGTGCCGGGCGCGGCGGCCGTCGGCGGTCCGTCACCGGTGCAGCACGGCGCCCTGGTCTGGCCCGCGCCCGGACGCACCAGCTCGCCTTTCGGGACGCGCACCCATCCGGTGACGGGGCAACGACGGCTGCATGCCGGCGTCGACATCGCGGCGGCGACCGGGACACCGATCGTGGCGGCCGCCGCGGGGGTGGTGCGGGCGGCCGGCCTGCGGGGCGGCTACGGCAATCTGGTCGTGGTCGACCACGGTGGCGGGCTGGAGACTCGCTATGCCCACGCGTCTGCGATCGCGGTGGCCGCGGGTGAGCGGGTCGAGGCTGGTCGACTGCTTGCCTGGGTCGGCTCCACCGGACTGTCGACCGGGCCACACCTGCACTTCGAGGTGCGGGTAGGCGGCGACCCTCGCGACCCGCTCGGGTTCTTTCCGGGGTAGGCTGCCGCCGGTGCTCCCGTCCGACCGCCCGGTCGCAGCCGGACCAGGCGAGGAGTACCCTGTTCCGTGCGTTCCGGGCGAGCCCGGACGCTTTCGCGTTGCCGGCGGGTATGAGCTGCTGGCAGCGACATCACGGCGCGCACCGCGCGGCCTGCGGTCCCCGCTTCGGCGGGGGAAGGCCGATTGTCAGCTCTGGACGCAGCAGGCGACCAGACGGCCCGGGCGTGCGAGGCCTAACCGCGACAAGAGAGGAATCGCCCCAATGTCGGTCGTCAGCATGCGCCAGCTTCTCGAAGCCGGCGTGCACTTCGGGCATCAGACCCGGCGCTGGAACCCGAAGATGAAGCGCTTCATCTTCGGCGAGCGCCACGGCATCTACATCATCGACATCCAGCAGTCGATCGGGTTGCTCGAGCAGTCCTACAACTTCGTCCGCGACACGGTCGCCAAGGGCGGCTCGATCCTGTTCGTGGGTACCAAGAAGCAGGCGCAGGAGGCCATCGAGCAACAGGCGATGCGGGTCGGCATGCCCTACGTCAACTACCGCTGGCTTGGCGGCATGCTCACCAACTTCGAGACCATCAAGACCCGGCTGGTCCGCCTGCAGGAACTCGAGGAGATGGAGGAGAACGGGACGATGGATCTCCTCCCCAAGAAAGAGGTCCTGTCCCTGCAGCGTGAGCAGGAGAAGCTCAAGCGCAACCTCGGGGGCATCCGCAGTATGCAGAAGCCGCCGGCGGCCATCTGGGTCGTGGACACCGTCAAGGAGCACATCGCGGTCAAGGAGGCCAACCGCCTGGGTATCCCGGTGGTCGCGGTCGTCGACACCAACTGCGATCCCGACGTTGTCGACTTTGTCATCCCGGGTAACGACGACGCCATCCGCTCCGGCGCCCTGCTGACCCGGATCATCGCCGACGCCTGCGCCGAAGGCTACATGCGCCGCGCGTCCCGCACCACCGACGACGTCGTCGCCGAGCAGGCCGCCGCCGCGGCGGCAGCGGCTCAGGCGCCTGCGGCCAAGCAGCCGCAGAAGCCTGAGACCGAGCCGCTGGCCGAGTGGGAGATCGCCCTCCAACAGGAGGAGGCGGCGCGCCAGGCGGCGCAGGCCGCGGACCCCGCTCGTCCTGACGCCGAGCAGGGTGGGCCCGCCACTAGCGCCAACGGCCACCAGGCAGAGGCAAGCGACGAGGAGGAGCTCGCGGCGACCACGGGCTCCCAACTGGGGGCCGTGCCGCCGCCAGGCTCCAACGGCCGCTAGAGACTTAAAGGGTCTCCAGGCCCGCGTCCAGCATCCGCACGGCTGAGCACATGAGCGCCGAAGACGTGCAGGCGCTGGGCGAGTCATGAGGGGCTGACCCGCCCGCGCGCGCCCAAGCCCGCGGCCCGGTCACGTCCGGGCACCTGACCCACATCCGTGAGAAGGAGCAAGCACCGTGCCCGAGTTCACTGCCGCAGACGTCAAGGGGCTCCGTGACGCCACCGGCGCCGGGATGATGGACTGCAAGAGGGCGCTCACCGACGCCGACGGGGACTTCGACAAAGCCGCCGTTCTCGTACGCGAGCGCACCGGCGCCAGGATGGACCGCCGGGTGGGGGAGCGCACCGCCAGCGAGGGGCTGGTGCACTCCTATCTGCACGCGCCACAGCCCGGCCTGCCGCCGAAGGTCGGGGTGCTCGTCGAGCTCAACTGCGAGACCGATTTCGTGGCCAAGCGTGACGACTTCCGCATGCTGGCCAACGACATCGCCCTGCATATCGCCGCGTCCAACCCCGGGGTCGTGCGTGAGGACCAGGTCGACGAGGCCGCACTGGCCCAGGAGCGCGACTTCGCTGAGAAGCAGGCGCGTGACGACGGCAAGCCGGAGCACATCGTCCCCAGAATCGTCGAGGGTCGATTGAAGGCCTACCTCAAGGAGCAGGTGCTGCTGAACCAGCCGTTCATCAAGGAC
>WHTC01000149.1 GCA_009379795.1 Nitriliruptorales bacterium
ACTGACGGGGCGCTTGAACACCGTGTCCGGCGTCAGGAAGCTCACCTCGGAGATGGCGGTCGTGGCGTTGTTGCCGTCGGTGGTGAACGTCGGGAGGCTGGGTGCCTGCACGTCCCACGGCACGCGCGAGGCGATGTTGCGCTGCTCCTCGTCACACTCGGGGCTGTCGTCGATCCAGCACCACAGCTCGCGGGTGTCGGCCGACGGGTCGTCGGCGTCCACGAACGGTGGGTTGGCGGGGAACACGCGCCAACGCGGCAGCTGGACGTCGGCGTCGGCCGTCTCGTGGGCGGCGAGGGTACCGGAGTATCCGATCGACCCAGGGCCGGGGGTGAACTCGCAGACGCTCACGAAGTAGTCGCCCTCGGGCACCCCACCGTCCGGGGAGTACGTCAACACCTCCGGGCTGGTGAGCAGGTCCTGGTGCGCGACCGGGTTGGGGTCGTCCTCGAAGAGCAGGTCGATCATGATGTCGTCGTCGAGGCCGTTGGGCATGGTGGTCGCCGCCGCCACCGAGATCTGGTCGTTGCCGGCGCCGACGGTGAAGGGCCCGTGCGGCTCGGCGGTGCAGGCTCCCTCGTCGTCGGTCTCACCGCTGAAGGTCTCCACGGACGGCTCGCTGCTCGCCAACTCCAGCAGCGGGTCGGTCGCGTCGTCGAGATGGTCGACCCGGTTGTTGCGCAGCCAGACCTTCCCGGTCTCCGCGTCCACGAAGCTGATGAACGCGGCGGGGTGGCCCTGCTCCTCGCGGTCGTCGTGGTGGCCCTTGAGCAGGGTGATCTCCCAGACCCGGCGGACCCCGTCGCTCGGCGTGGGCAGTGCCATCTGCCGGGCCCGCTGCACATCGCTGACCAGGTCGGACGCGAACGTCGTCCAGCCATCGTCGGGGGTGTCAACGAGTTCCAGCGCGCCGAGGTCCAGACCGACTTCGGCGGCGGCCGCCTCGATCGCCTGGACCGCGTTCAGGCGCTCGGCGCCGCTGACCTCGGTGTCGCCGGTCACCGACGACGATACCGAGACGATGCGCCCGTCGCGCTGCACGCCGACCACCAGCAGACCGTCCCAGGCCGCGGACAGGTCGCCGAAGGTCTGTCCGAACAGCACGATATGCGCGACATCGGGGTTGGCGGGATCGGCACCGTCCCGCAGGACCGGCGCGAGGTCCGGGCTGTCGTACAACGGCGTGTCGCGCAGCACCTCCAGAGCGTCGACAGCCCCGTCGCTCAGCCGGAACAGCGCTCGGTGGTCGCGCACGAAGGCCCGGGCCACGTCGACCGCGTCGCCGTCCCGCGGGCCGGACAGGTATCCGCCGTGATTGACCATGATGTGCGGCGTGCCGAACGCGTTCCAGCGCACCGCCGTGGCACCCAGGTCCCGCGCGATGGCCTGCTGTTGGGCGCTGGGGGGGGACCGCGCCCTCGCGCGCGTCGAGGTCGGGGACGCGTTCGGGCCCCTCACCCTGGATGGAGAACCCGTGGCCGTCGTCCCCGGGCGCCTCGCCGGCGGGCTGTCCGGCGGCGGGCAGGGTTGCCACGAGCATCACTGACAGGGCCAGACCACTCAGGAGGACCAGCGTCCGGCGCGCGGTGAACGGCTGGAACGGCGACATGACAGCCCTCCCTCACGGCAGCCCGTGTCGCCCGCCGACGGTGAGCCCGCAGCCGCCGTTTGCCGGAATTTACCGTCATGTCTTGTCTTGGCAAACGCTTCGGTGCAACTCTCACGAAACTCTCACGAAGAAAGCCGCAGGCGGCTGACCTACGGCTTCCCCGGGGTGGGCCCGACAGGGTTTGAACCTGTGACCTCTCGCGTGTGAAGCGAGCGCTCTCCCACTGAGCTACGAGCCCGTTGCGCTTGACAGGATAGACCGGCGGCGGCGGCGCCACCAACAGCGATGCGCCGGGGACTCAGCTGAGAAGGGCGTTGAGGACCGTGACGCCCTGGACCTCCGCCGGGCTGAGTTGTTCGTCCTCACGCGGTCGCGTCACGATCAGCCGGGACACGTTCTGAGCGCGTCGTACCAACAAGGTCAAGCGATCGCCGTTCACCGGTTGCACGCCGGTCTCCACCACCCCTCCGGGAGCGTTCACCTGGTAGACCGCCAGGCGTTCATCGCCAGCGAGACCGTCGAGGACGAGCAGCACATAGTCGTCGTCATAGCGCACCTGGGTGCGCCCTTCGAGTTGGCCCGTCGGCGACTCGTAGACCGCGATCTTGCCGTCGAGCAGAAGGTCGCGGGTGATTTCCAACCCCTCCACGTTAGTGGTCTGCTGGTCCAGGTTGGCCCGCAGGAAGAAGTTCCAGCCCGCGAGTCCCACGATTGCCAGCAGGCCGAGCAGCAGCAGGATGCGCGAGGTGCGCGGGCCGGGAGGTGGCTCGTCGAGGTCGTCCTCCTCGTCGTCGGCCTCCCGCCGCTTGGTCTCGATCGCCTTCGTGGCCCGCACGCGACGCTCGTCGCGCTCGACATCGGCGAGATCGTTCGCGATGCGCCGCAGTTCACCGACCCGAGCACGGCAGGAGGGGCACTCGAGCAGGTGCGAGCGAAACACTTCGCTCTCCGTCCCGTTCAGCCCGCCGAGGACATGGGTGACCGCCAGTCCTTCGTAATAGCGGTGGCGATCCGCGCCCGAGGCCGAGTCCATTCGCGAAGAATAACGCCATCAGGCCACCACCGTCACGGCGGTGAGGGTCACCCGGGCCGGAGCGCATGACGAAGGAGGATTTGACGGTTAGGACCGGCCGCGCGAGTGCGCGGTGGCATCGGGCCCGGTGGCCGGATGTCTCCGCTCCCCACGTCCAGGGAACGCATTCGCCTGAGCGTCCCGACGGCGGTCGCGGCCCGGGCGGCCGGCCGACTCCGCGCGCCGGACCCGCAGGCGCAGCGGCTTGCGGCGCCGGGTGTCCGCGACATCGGCGAACAGTCGGGAGACCTCGATCTCCAACTCCTCGGGGGCCGTGGCCTGCTCCAGGAGCCTGGCGACCTTGGCCGCCCGCTCATCCGGCTGGATCGTCCAGGCCTCGAGCCGTGACAGCAGCGCGAGGACGACCAGGAGCACGGGCGGGACAGCCAGCGTGAGCGTCGGAACCCACCATCCGAGGTTCGCGCCTTCCACGCCACCCTCCTACCGTTGACGGCCCAACCGCTCTCTCGGAGGAACCTGCGATCTTCGACTCCCATCTTGTGGCCCCAGGCCGAGTCCCATGACCCCCCTGCCCGTCCGTGCGGACGAGTCGGGCGCTTCCGGCCCGGAGGCTACCGTGCCTTGGTACCCACAATGCGTGAAGAGCAACGGCCGAAGGAGGCGAGTTGTCTCGCCGGTATGACTCGCAGGAGGACTTCGGTCCCCCGTTGCAGGGTCGTGGCGGCAGCGCCCGCCGGGGCCGCTCCTCCGCGCGCCCCCGTCCCAGCCAGCCCCGCACCCCGCGTCCGCGTCGCAGACCGCGCGCGATCCTGCGCTGGCTGCGGACCCTCTCGATCCTCCTGTTGATCGTGGCGCTGGCCATAGCCCTCACCGGGATCGCCCTGCTCGTGTACGCCAGCGCGGTGATGCCCCGCGTCCCCGTCCGCGGGCTGACGCCCGCTGCGAGCGGGCAGATGAATGTGCTGGTCGTGGGCAACGACAGCCGCGAAGGCCTGAGCCCTGAGGAACTCCAGGCGCTCGGCACGGAAGCCGTGGACGGTCGCAGGACCGACACCATCTTCCTGATGTCGATCCGCGGAGGCAGCGCGGCCATCCTGTCCTTCCCGCGTGACCTGTTCGTGCGCCGCTGCGACGGGTCGGAGGGGCGCATCAACTCCGCCTTCTCCACCGGCGGCCCGGACTGTCTGGTCGAGACCGTCTCCGGCGCCTCAGGCATCCCGGTGAGCCATTACATGGAGATGAACTTCGCCGGCTTCATCCAGTTGGTGGACGCCGCCGGTGGCGTCACCATCTTCCTGGACGAGCCGATGGTCGACGAAGCGGCCGGCGTGAACCTGCCCGCCGGATGCCAGCGACTGGATGGACCGCAGGCGATTGGGTTCGTCCGCGCCCGCAAGGTCGACGATGACCTGGGCCGTATCGCCAGGCAACAGCGCTTCGTGAGCGAACTGGCGAACGAGGTGGCGGCGCCTTCGACGCTGCTGAACGTCCCGCGACTGTTCGGGATCGCCGGCTCGGGAGCCCGATCGATCACGGCCGATCCCGGTCTCGGCCTGATCGACCTGGCCAAGCTGGCGCGAGTCGGCCGCGGGGTGGCCGGCGGTGGTCTGGCCACCTACACGGTCCCCGCGACATCCCAACGCGTCGGGGACGCCGCCGTCCTGGTGCCGACCGGGGACGCCAACGCCATCTTCAGCCGGTTCGCTGACGGCTCCATTCTCGATGTAGCCGCTGCGGGCGAGGGTTCGCCGCACCCGGGCGACGTGACCGTGGACGTGCTCAACGGCGCCGGGATCGAGGGGTTGGCCGGCCGGGGCGGCGAGTACCTGTCGCAGCGGGGCTTCCAGATCGGTGAGATCGGCAACGCCGAGCCGCGGGCGAACACCGTGGTCCTGCATGCGCCAGGGTTCGAGGAGGCGGCGAGGCTGGTGGCGGAGCAGGTGCCGGGGGCCGCGACTGAGCTGTCGCCCTCCGGCGGGCCGGAACTGGCGCTGATCCTGGGCGGTGACGCGGATCTGTCCGCCCCATCCCCCGCGCCGGCGCCACAGGAGGAGACCCCACCTGAGCTGGAGGCCGCAGCCCCCCCCGACAGCATCGGCGCCGGCAACGTGCCCGAGGACTGCTGACCGCTACAGGTAGTTTCGGGGGTTGCGTGCGCTGCCGTTGACGCGCACCTCGAAGTGCAGGTGCGGACCGGTGGAGTTGCCGGTCGACCCGACCTCACCGATCTGCTGGCCGGCCTGTACGCACTCCCCGGCGGAGACGCGGAAGCGGCTCTGGTGGGCGTACGCCGTCACGATCCCGCCACCGTGGTCGAGGAGGATCAGGTTGCCGTAGCCGCCCTGGCGTCCCGCGAACGTGACGCAGCCCGGCTGGGCCGCGTAGATGGGGGTCCCGGTCGGCGCGCCGATGTCGATCCCCTGATGCATGCGCCCCCAGCGGCGCCCGAACTCGCTGGTGATGGGGCCTGTGGCCGGGAACATCCAGCCCCCCGCGCTGGGGCCGGGGCCGGACACGGCGGCCCCTGCGCCCGAACGCCGAGCGAGCGCCGCAAGCTGCCTGGTGTCGGCCTCCAGGTGCTGTTCCTGCGTCTGCAGTTCCTGTAACTGCTCCTTGCTGGCCGCCAGCACGAGCCCCTGCTCGTTGCGCAGCGCCTCGGCCTCGGCGAGGATCGTGCGCTCGTGCTCGACGACGCGCTGCAGTGAATCCTGTTCCTCCTGCACACGCTGGCGTTGGGCGTCAACCCGGGCCAGCGCCGCCTCGACCTGCTCGATCGCGCGACGGTCGGACAGGCTCACCACGCTCACGTAGGCCGAGCGGTTGAGCGCGTCGTTGATGTCCTCCGCGGTCAGCATGGAGGCCAGGGGGACGCCGCTGCCGTGCTTGAACAGTTCCACCGCGCGCCCGCGCGCGATCTTGAGTTCGGCGTCGACCTCCTGCTGGGCCGCCTCGAGCTGGTCCTCGGCATCATCGACAGCCTGCTGCCGGCGCTCCACCGCCTCACCGGCGGTGTTGACCGCCTGCAGGATGGTGGCGATATCGGCCTCGACGTCGGCGAGGACGGCCGAACCAGCAGCCACCTGCTCGGAGGTCGCCTGGATGCGTTCGCGCACCTCGGCAAGTTCGGCGGCTTTCTCCGCCAGGTTCTCGGCAGCGTAAGCGGGGTCACGGGACGTCAGCGTTGCGCTGCCCATCAACGGCAGGGCCACCAGCAACGCCACGCATCTCGCACTGCGGCGGATCAGCATTCCGCTCCGTATTCGTCCCGGGCTGTCCGGACCATGCTCCGGGAGCGCACTCACCGCCGGCCCGCAGCCAGACAGCCCAAAGGGGAAGGCCAGGGAAGATTGCGGAAGGTTAAGGTGGCAACTCGACACGGTCAAACTCGCCGTGCGGCCCGGAGCGTCCGCACGGCGCCGCGGGTACGCTCCACCCGGCCATGGATACCACTACGTCGCCTCCCCCGGGGTTCGCTCCGGCGGGGGAGCCTGAAGACGACCTCACCCCGTCGATCGCGCGCCGTGGCGCGGTGCTGACCGTCGTCGCCGTGGTCCTGGTCATCGCGGGGTTCGCCGCGCTGCTTGTCGGTTTCCGGGTGGCGCGTGCGGGGGCGCTGCCGGGCATGCGGGTGGGCGAACTGCGGGTCGGTGGGCTCGACGAAGCCGAGCTGACCTCGGCCCTGGAGAGCTACGAGGCCCGCCGCGGCAGCCAGGCAGTGACCGTCATCCGGCCCGCGACCCCGGACGACCCTCGCGGCGAGGCCGCACTCCAGGCGACCGCCGCGGACCTTGGCTACAGCCTCGACGTCGAGGCCGTCGCCGAGGCCGTCCTCGCGCGCGGCCGGCAGGCCAACCCCTTCGCGGCGCTGGCCGACCACTTCCGCGCCTTCGGCGGAACCATCCGTGTCGACCCGGTCGAAGAGGTGGACCCAGAAACCCTGGACGCGTGGGTCGAGCAGACCATCACCGAGCTGGAACTGCCGCCTCGTGAGGGCACGGTGGAATTCGAGGGCGCCACAGTCCAGCGGGTGGAGCCAGTCCCGGGCATTCGCGTGGATGCCGAGCAGCTTGCGAGCGACGCGGCGCAGGCCGCCACCGCCCAGGGCGACGCGACGCTGACCATCCGGACAGCGCCGGTGGAGTCGCAGATCACCGCCGAACACCTCGACGCCCTCTATGCGAAAGCACAGTTGGCGGTGTCAGCACCGGTGAGCCTGGCGCGTGGCGACGCGGCCCTGACACTGTCGCCGGAGGATCTCGGCGCCGTGCTCCAGGTGGAGCCGCCCGGCGATGGCGGCGCTCCGGACCTCACGGTCGATCCTGCAGCGTTGGACGACCGGGTGGACCCCTCCCCGGTCGAGGCGGCTCCGGTGGACGCCACGTTCCGCCTGGAGGGCGGCAGCGTGCAGGTGGTCGAAGGCAGGCCCGGGTTCGTCTTCGATGCGGAGAAGGCCGCGGCCCAGGTGCTGGAACTGGCGACCAGCGAGGGCGAGCGCAGCGCTGCGATCGAGGGCACCGAGGTAGCGCCCGAGCGCACTACCGAGGACGCCGAGGCGCTGAGCATCACCCAGCAGGTCTCCACCTTCACGACCGGGCATCCCTGCTGCGCCAGCCGGGTGCACAACATCCACCGCGTCGCCGACCTGCTCCGTGGTGTCGTGATCGTGCCTGGCGAGACGTTCTCCCTGAACGAGTTCGTGGGTCCGCGGACCGAGGAGAAGGGCTTTCTGCCCGGCGGTGCGATCTTCGAGGGCGAGTTCGTCGAGGAGGTCGGCGGCGGCGTCAGCCAGTTCGCGACCACGATGTTCAACGCCGCCTTCTTGGGGGGGTACGCGATCCCGGAGCACAAGCCCCACTCGCAGTACATCAGCCGGTACCCGGAGGGTCGCGAGGCGACGCTGAACTACCCCAACGTGGACCTGAAGGTGCGCAACAACTCGCCGCACGGCATTTACATCGACACCGCCTACACCGACGAGTCCATCACCGTGACCTTCTACGGGACACCGTGGGTGGAGGTCGACACGCGCACCGGCTCCCGGACCGATGTCACCGAACCCGAGACCATCGTCCGCACCACCGACGAACTTCCGCCCGGGGAGGAGCGGGTGGTGCAGGAGGCGGAAGGCGAGGGCTTCGACGTGCGCGTGGTGCGCGAGCTCCGCTACCCGGACGGGCGGGCTGAGGAGGAGGAGTTCTTTACCCGTTACGTCGCCCGCCCCGAGATCATCGAGCGCGGCGAGGGCGGCGAGCCCAGCCCCTGACCCGCCTGGGAGCGGTGCCCCCCGCCGGTCAGGAGCGCCGGTAGGAGCCGTTCCACTCATCCGTGAGCAGCGCCCAACGCTCGTGGTCACGCCAGCGGCCGCCGACCTTGAGGTAGCGGGGCGAGAAGCCCTCGCGGAAAAACCCGCAGCGCTGGGCCAGGGCGATCGAGCGCTTGTTCTCGGGCTGGATGTTGACCTCCACGCGGTGCAGGCCCAGCACCTCGAACGCGTGGGCCACCATGGCCTCGATCCCCTCGGTCATGAGGCCCTGGCCGCTTGAGGGAGCGAAGGCGTAGTAGCCCAGC
>WHTC01000170.1 GCA_009379795.1 Nitriliruptorales bacterium
AAACGCTCGTGCAGGCGTCCCGTGATCTCGCCCTCGCCGCAGCCCACCTCCAGGACCGAATCGGGAGGATCGGCGGCTCCGACGGCGTCGAGTGTCGCGTCCAACTGTCTGAGGAAGCGGTTGGTCAGCCAGCGGATCGCGGGGTTCCTGCTGGTGTACTTGTGGCAGTAGTTGCCGATCACCACATCGGGCGTCTCGACGTCTGCGTGCTTGGCCAACATGTTCATCTCCGGTCAGTGATCTGGGAGGCCTGACGGCGGTCAGCTGGGTTTCCGGTACCCGGACTGCTGGACGGTGCGGGTGACACCCGCCTGAACCCCGTCACACCTACGCTCGCGTCGGCATCGCCTCCGTCTGCTTGCGCGTGGGTTGAGCACCGCCTGCCGCGAGCGCCGCCCGGCCACCGGAAGGACTGACGTACATGCAGCCCGAAGCGGGCACCCCGGCTCCTCGCAGGCCCGTGCGGCTCACGACCGTCGGTGCGGCGTTCGCCGCGAACAAGGGTGCCGCCTCGATGCTGCAGGCGGTCATCGACAAGGCGTCCGGCCATCTCGGCCCCTGCGAGATCGACGTCCTTTCCGCCTACCCTCGTGAGGATCGGGCCTGGGCCTCGCGGGCCGGAGTTCGGATGGTGCCATGGCCGCCTGTCTCCATGGTGCTGGGCTACCCGTTGGCGCTGCTGGCCTTTCTGGCGCGGCGGGCCGGGCTGCCGGCGCGCCCGTTCTGCCGGATGCGGGCGCTGCGGGCCCTGCACGACGCCGACGTCGTGGTCGACGTCTCGGGTATCAGCTTCGCTGACGGACGTGGCTTTGTCACGCTGGTCTACAACCTGCTGATCACGTCGACCTCGCTGCTCCTCGGGCGTCCCACGGTCAAGGCGTCTCAGGCGCTCGGGTCCTTCCGCACGCGTCTGAACCGGCTCGCCGCGCGAGCGGTGCTGCCGCATCTCGCGGCGGTCTGCGCCCGGGGCGGCGGAACCGAGCGCAATCTTGCCGACCTCGGCCTGGACAACGTCACGCCCGCCGCCGATCTCGCCTTCCTGCTTGACCTGCCGGAGAGCGCCCGTCAGCGCGCAGCCGCGGTCGCCGGAGCCGCGATCGGGGATGACGACCTGACCGTGGCCGTGATGCCGAGCCAGGTGGTGGCCTCCTACTGCGCACGTCTGGGTGTCGATTACCCGGACCTCATGGCCAAGACGGTGGATGCTCTGGTGGAGCGGCGCCAGGCCCGGGTGCTGCTGTTTCCCCATGCCTGGCGCCCTTCGACCCAGCCGAGCCGGATGAACGACCGGCCCCTGTGCGCCGCGGTGTACGAGCGCGTGACCGCCCGCGATCGTGTCACCCTGATCGATGCGGATCTCTCACCGCACGACCTGCGGGCGCTCATCAGCCTCGCGGACCTCGCCGTGACATCGCGGTTCCACGGGATGGTGTCCGCGCTGTGTACGGGGACACCTCCGGTGGTGGTCGGTTGGAGCCACAAGTACCGGGAGGTCCTCGAGCCGTTCGGCATGGACGAGCAGGCGCTGTCCTACGAGGCGTTGAGCGTTGACTCGCTGGTAGCCGCCATCGAGCGAACGCTCGCTGAGACCGACAAGATGCGGGCACGGATCGCCGAGGCCCTGCCGGCGGCGCAAGCCTCATCCGAACGCAGCCTCGAGCGTATCGCCGCTGCCCTTCCACCGGTTCCCGCGGGTTCATGACCGCCGAGGAGTGGGGCGACCCACCTGACCGGCCACCGCGGCGGAACCTCGCCGGCGGGCAGCGCCGAACCCGGATCCTGCGGGTGATCCGGGCGATCGTGGTACTGGTCGCGGTGGCAGGGTTCGGCTCCTACCTGTACACCAACATCGAAGAACTGCGCCATGCCGATCTGCACGTGCGCTGGCCGCAGGCGGCGTTGTCATTCGTGCTGATGCTCGCCTACCTGGCGGGCCGCGTGCTGACCTGGCAGTACATCACCGTCAAGTTCGGGGTCGCGATCCCTCTGCGGCGGGCCGCGGTGTCCTGGGGCATCTCACAGCTCGGCAAGTACATCCCCGGGAAGGTCTTCTACCTGCTTGGGCGCGTGTACTTCTACGCGGAAGCCGGCAAGAGCAAGGGACGCACCACCATGGCGTTCATGGTCGAGGCGGTCTCAACGATGCTGGCGTCCGTGCTGACGATCCTGGTGGCCCTGCTGCTCAGCGACATCGACCTGCCGGGGCAGTTGCGGACCCTGCTCCTTGTCGGGTTGGTCGTGTTCGCCGCATCGCTGCATCCCCGCCTGCTCGAACCAGCGCTCAACCTGCTGCTGCGCAAGCTCAAGCGGCCGGTCGTGCGGCTCGGGGTCACGTACGGGGGCATGGTGCGCATCGTGGCGCTCAGCACCGCCAACTGGCTGGTGTTCGGTCTCGGCTTCTACGTGCTGATCAATGCCGTGCACACGGTGGAGCCGCGCCATGTCGTCTACCTCGCCGGCGCGATCTCCATGGCGAGCCTGCTGGGAATCCTGGCGCTGGTTGCCCCCTCCGGCATCGGGATCCGGGAGGGCGTGCTCACCCTGCTGCTCATCGAGTTGATGGCCGCGCCGGTCGCGGCGCTGCTGGCCGTGGTCTCCCGGGTGTGGGTCACCTTGGGAGAGGGCGCCGTGATCGGCCTCGCCTTCGCGATGTCCCGTCGCAGTGCTCGCGATCTCAAGAGCGTCGCCGCCGATCCCCAGGGCGCTGAACGTGAACCGTTCGCTGCCCCTCCCCGTCACGCACATCGCGCTTCGGTCGGCGGCTCCGAGAGCTGGGGGTCTTCTTGACGACACCTGACCTGAGCGCCGTGATCGAGAATGGCATGTGCATCGGCTGCGGCGCTTGCGCGGCCGCCGACCCAAGCCTGACGCTCGAACTCGATCCTGAGCGGCTCCTCTACCGACCTTCGCATGCCAGCAACGCGGCAGCGGCGGCGGTCTGTCCCGCGGTGCAAGTCGACTTCCATGGGCTCGAGGAGCAGGTGTTTCCCGGGCAGCAGAGCACGCCCTACGGCGTGGTGGACACGGTGATGCTGGCCCAGAGCACCGACTACGACCGCAACGTGAAGGCCAGTTCAGGCGGGCTCATCAAGGAGTTGCTGCTCGAGTTGCTCGCACGCGACGACGTCGATGGCGCCATCTGCCTCGACCATGTCGAGGGCCTGCGATTCGAGCCGCGGCTGGTCCGCGACCCGGACGAGATCGACATGCTGCCGGGCTCCATCTACCACGCCGTGCCGCTCGACAAGGCGTTGCAGCTGCTTCGAGAGCATGATGGGCGGTTCGTGCTGGTCGCCATCCCCTGCCAGCTCGAGGGAATCTACAGCTACATCTACACCCACGAGCCGCTGCTGGTCAGCAAGATTCACACCACCATCGGCCTGCTGTGCGGATGGCTGTACAGCCACCATGCGCTCCGGGCCATCTGCCGCTTCAAAGGCGTCGACTTCGACCAGATCGAGGAGATCTCCTTCCGCGGCGGCGGACCCGTCGGATCGCTCCAGATCCGCACACCCGACGGGCTGGCGAAGGTCAGTCGCCGTATCGACTTCTCCTACCAGGTCGCCTTCGATCGCTCGTTCAACAGCCCCCGTTGCCACCTGTGCATCAACCACAGCAACTTTCTCGCCGACATCGTCGTCGGTGATGCATGGCTGCCGAGCACGGTCAAGACCCGCACCGGCATCAGCCTTCTGATCTGCCGCAACCCGGACACGACCGAGTTGGTGCGCCGCATGCGGAAAGACGGCAGGTTGCGCACCACCGACGTCACCGTCGACGACATCAAGGAGTCCCAGAAGCGACAGGTCGTCTTCGGCGACTTCGCCTACGCCTACGCCGAGTACCGCATGGAACAGGGCCTGCACACACCGCAGATGGTGGGGCCCAACCGCTCAGCGGCGCAACTGACGGGACGGCGGACGGTCGAGGAGTTCCACAAGGATCTCGTGCGCAAGCTCGAGCTCCAGGGGCAGCGCCGCTATCGCTATCTGTGGGTGCGCAAAGCCACCGTGGAGTTCCCCAAGCTGGCCAAGCGCTACCTCAACTGGTTTTTCGTGCGTATTCTGCGGGTCAAGAGCCTGCTTGGTGTCCGCAAGGAGGTCAGCCGCGAGCAGGTGTCGATCTTTCGCTGATGACCATGGGCAGCGCTGAGACGGCCGAGCGCGCCGACGAGCCGCTCCCGGACCGGCGCACGGGCGCCGGCGCGGCTCGTGGGGAGCAGGTCGCGGTCGGCCTGCTGGTGGCGCTGTGCGCCGCGCTGCTCATCGGCTACTCGGTCCTCGCACCCACGTACCGGGCACCAGACGAGTTGATGCACGTCGACATGGCGCTGGCGGTGAGCCGTGGCGAGGCCTGGCCTTGGCCGGATCCCGACGGCCGCAGGCTCAACGAGCAGATCCTGCGCTCCCTGGAGGATGCGAACTTCGCTGATCCCACGAACCTGATGGAGGGCGCGCCCAGCGCCTTCCGCGCCTCGGAGGCGCTCCCACGTGACGAGCGGCCGTCGGTTGCCGAGATCGCCCCGCCCAACCCGACGGACCTGCGTAACCAGATGCCGCAGCATCCGCCCGCATACTACCTGCTCGGTGGTGGGATGCTGACTGCCCTCGGCGCGGAGGCTTGGTCGTTTGACCGCATGATCGGCGCGCTGCGCTTGCTGAGCATCGCTCTGGTCGCACCACTGCCGCTGTACGCGTACCTGACGGCACGCCGCTTGACCGGTGACGGCCCGACCGCGCTCGGCGCCGCGGCGCTCGCGCTCGCGGTCCCGCAGTTGCTGCACATCGGCTCAGTGGTCAACAACGACGCACTGCTGATCAGCCTGTTCGGCGTGATCACCGTGTTGATCGCGCGCGTCCTCACCGACGACGACGGCTGGTGGACGGCGATGGGTCTGGGCCTGGTGTCGGGCCTGGCACTGTTGACGAAGGGCTTCGCATTAGCGGTCTACGGCTGGATCTTCCTGGCGTACGCCGCAGCCGCGATCAGGGCGCGGGAACGGGCGCAGACCGTGCTTGCCGGTGCCGCCGCCCTCGCCCTGGCGGCGGCGACCGGCGGGTGGTGGTGGCTGCGCAACCTGGTGCGGTACGGTGACGTGCAGCCGACCACCGCGTCCCGCCCGCCGGCGAGGCCCGAGTTCACCCCGGACCTCGGTGCCTACGCCGACCACTTCTGGCGTTTCATGAACCAGCGTTTCTGGGGTTCGTTCGGCTGGGTCCAGGTACCGCTCGACTGGTGGATCGTGTGGACGGCGACGTCTGTGCTGCTCACCGGCATGGCGCTGGCATTTCTCCTCACTCGGAGCCGGGCGCGGGCCTCGCGGATGCACCTGGCCGTGCTGCTGCTCCCGGTCCCGGCCATCATCGCCATCGTCCTGTCCGGCAGCCTGCGCGTGTACATCGACCACGGCAGCTTCGCCGGCGTCCAGGGCCGTTACCTGTTCCCGGCAGCCGTCGGGCTCGCGGCCGTCGCCTCAACCGGCTATGCCGCGCTGCTCGGTCGGAATCGGCGCTGGCTGCCGCTCCTGCTGCTGCTGGCGGCGGGGGCGGCCCAGGTCGCCGGCACCTCGGCGCTGCTGCACGGCTTCTGGATGGCTCCGGCCGGCCAAGGCCCCGCAGACGCGGTCGCTGCCGTGCTGTCCTGGTCGCCCTGGCCGGCGGCCGTGGTCGTGTCCGCGGCGATCACCGCCCTGGTCGCGGGCATTGCGGTGGGTGCGTACTTCCTGACGCTGCCATGGCGCTCCGATCGGCCTGCGGGGGAGGCCGGGTGGGCCAGAGCCCGGGTCGCCTCCTCGCCCGACCCGCACGCGGACAACGAAGACGGGGCGCCCAGGGTTGGCAGCGAACGAGCTTCCGTGGAATGAGTGGCGATGGTTTCCGTACCGGTGAAGGAGCAGCAGGCGCAGGAGCAGGGGACTGGCGGTCTGCCCACCGGTGCCCGTGCCGCACTGCGCCGCCTCCCGCGAACCCTCTGGCTGGTCCAGGCGCTGTTCGTGGCGCTGCTGATCCTGTACAGCACGCTTGCTCCGACCTATCAGGCGCCTGACGAGCCGCACCATGTCGACATGGCGATGGCCGCGGCTCGCGGCCAGGTTTTCCCGTGGCCGGAGCCCACCGGGCGCGAGAACAGCCTGCAGGTGCAGCGCTCGCTGCGGCCGTACGAGGCGGGCACTCAGTGGGACCAGTGGTGGTCGACACGCTGGGTGGAGGCTCCGCCCCGGGCGCAGCGGCCCGCCTTTGCCGAGATCGCTCCGGACATCCCCTCGGGCGAGCCGAACCAGATGGCTCAGCACCCGCCGCTGTACTACTACCTCGCGGGGGCGTGGCTGAACGCCGGGGTCTTCGAGACGCAGCCGTTCGACCTGGTGGCCGGGTGGCAGCGGCTGCTCAGCGTGGTCCTGGTTGCCCCCCTGCCCCTGTTCGCCTACCTCACCGCACGGCGTCTGTGCCGTGACGAGCGTGTGGCCCTGGCCGCTGCTATGCTCCCGTTGGCGGTCCCGCAACTGCTGCATATCGGCTCGGTTGCCAGCAACGACAGCCTGCTGATCGCCCTCTTCGGACTGCTGACGGTGCCGGTGGCGCTCGCCTCCACCGGTGATCTGCGTTGGCGAACGGCTGTCGTGGCCGGCCTCGCAGCTGGCCTGGCCCTGCTGACCAAGGGCTTCGCGCTCGCCGCGTACGCCTGGTTGCCGGCGGCCTACGTGCTGGGCGTCGCTCGGACCCGCCGGTATCGGCAGGGGATGGCGGCGGGCGTCATCGCGCTGGCGGTTGCCACTGCGGTCGGGGGCTGGTGGTGGATACGGAACCAGATCGTGTACGGCACACCGCAGCCTGCCGGGAGGCCTCGGGACCCCGCCCCGCCCGACTTCTCCCCCCAACCCTTTGCGGAGTACCTCGATTTCTTCGCGCGGCACTTCACGCACAGGTTCTGGGGATCGTTCGGCTGGCTGGAGGTATCCCTGCCGTGGGCCGTGGTGGTCGCGGCTGCCGCCGTCGTGCTGGTCGGCCTGCTCGCCGCGCTCCTGTTTCGCCGCCGCAGCGACCCGTCCTGGCGCGTTGACATCCTGCTGCTCGTGCTGCCCACCGTGGCGATCCTCGGCATAGTGCTGGCCGGCGGGTGGGAGTCCTACCAGGCAACCGGGTTCCACAACGGTGTACAGGGCCGTTATGTCCTG
>WHTC01000110.1 GCA_009379795.1 Nitriliruptorales bacterium
CACGGTGTGGACCAGCCCGCTGCGCCGCGCCGCCGACACCTGCGCGCTGGCGGGCTACGGCGATCATGCCGAGGTGATCGAGGACCTCGTCGAGTGGGACTACGGTGAGCTCGAGGGGCGCACCAACGCCGAGATCGTCGCCGAGCAGCCCGGCTGGCAGGTGTGGACCCATGGCGCCCCCGGCGGCGAGACGGTTGCCGCGGTCCAGCGGCGCGTGGACCGGCTGGTCGGCCGGCTGCTCAGCCTGGACGACCGCGTGCTGATCTTCGGCCACGGGCACCTGCTGCGCGCGCTTGCGGCCCGATGGATCGAGCTTCCCGTGACCGAGGGGCGGCGACTGCTCCTGGACACCGCGGCGAGCGGTGAGCTCGGCTGGTACCACGGACGCCGGGCCCTGGCTCACTGGAACCTGGGACCGCCTGTCATACCGTGACGTGCTCGGGGGCCGGGCCGTAGAACTCCACGGTCGAGCCGGTCAGGAGGTCGTCGTCACTCACCTTCCAGGTGTGCATGCTCGGGTCGGCCTGGCGCACGCTCACGAAATTGAAGCGGTCGGCGGCGTAGATGCGCACGCCTTCCCGCCGGCAGCGGCGCAGGAAGTCGGTGTCCTCGCCGGTGGCCAGGTCACGGAACCGCAGCCGCCGGGCGATACGGGAGTCGATCACCATCGTGCCGCCCTGGACCAGGTCGGCGTAGCGGTGCTCCTCGTCAGCGAAGCGCAGCAACGTCACGTTCCGCGATGCCAGGTGCGCGTAGTGGGCGAGCTTGCCGACGACGCCGGCGTCGGTGTAGGTGAACGCGCTGACCAGGTCGGTCAGGTAGTCCTCGGCGTAGACGTTGTCGTCGTCCATCTTGGCCAGGTAGTCGCCCCGGGCCAGGTCGATCCCGAGGTTGAGGCAGTGACCGAGGCTGAGCGAGGCCGGTGCGGGCACCACGGTCACCTGCCCGATGCCGGCAGCCCGCGCCTGCCGTTCCACCGCGCCCGGATCGACCTCCAGCCCGTGCAGGATGAGCACCAGTTCCAGCGGCCGGTAGCGCTGTCGAGCGATGCTCGCGATCGCATGGTCCAGTTGCCCCGCCCGGTTGGTCGGCACGATCGCGGAGACCAGCGGCACCGGGCGGGCGGTACCCAGCCCGACCGTCTCCAGCAGGGCATCCACCCGGTGACCGAAGGTGTGCGCGCCCATGACCGTCCGCTGCGCCCTCAGCCCCCGGCGGTCACGCAACTCGGCATTGCCGAGCAGGCTGGCCAGCAGCCGGCGCGTCTGGGCAGGCGCGTCACTGACGGCGATGAGCCCGGGATCGAAGAACTGCTCGATGGCGTTGGAGGCGCCGCTCAGCACCGTTGTGCCGCAGGCCGACAGTTCGAAGAGGCGGCGCGCGCACATGGTCGGGGATGCCGTCACGGTGTTCACGTTGAGGAACACCCGGTAGAGCTTGTAGACGGCCAGCATCGTCTCGTAGGGCACCGTACCGACGATGTGCCGGGCGTACTTGTCGGGGAAGCGGTAGCGGGGATCGCTGCCGTCCTGGCGTGAGTAGATGTGCAGGCCGAAGTCGCGCGCCGGGTCGAGAATCGTCTGCATCTGCTCGCGTCGTTTCTCGTGCTTCTCCGCGAAGTACATCCCGGCGAAGGCCACGTCGTAGACGCGGCCATCACCGACCCGCACCGGGTTGTGGATGCGCGGCTGGGCGGCGAAGGGCAGCACATGGACCCGGTCATGCCCAAGGCGGGCGCGGTAACGGAGAAGGCATTGCTCGTCCACGGTGAACACGTGGTCAAACTGCCGCGCCGTCGCGAGGAACAGATCGTGACTCGCGGGGTCCTCCTTGTTCCAGAACACGGTGGGAATGCCCCGCCGGCGACACCAGCCCACGAGTTCCACCAGCGGCGCCCGGGGGCCGCCCCCGGCCGTCATGGTGTGACTCCAGCGGCCGTCGTTGCCGGCCCAGGCCGACTCGACCAGCAGCAGGTCGGGGCGCTGGCGTTCCAGCACGCGTCGCCAGTCGCTCTGGCCGAAGCTCACGCACTGGAATTCGTAGCGGAAGCACAGCGCCGAGAAGGGATCCAGGATCGTGGCGACCTTCAGGTCCGGCCGGACGATGGGGCCCTGAGGAGGGCTCAGCGACGGGATCGATACGCGGGAGCCGAGGGTGGTGGGTCCGACGCGTCGCGGTGGATCGTGCCACTGGCTGGGCCGCCGCACGATCTGCAGCACCTCGCGGGGCAGGCGCCAGGCGCGGGTGGGCTCCCTGCGCGCCCTGCCCAGCGCGGCGCCGAGCCGCCACCAGCGCTGCGCCCGCATCGCCGCCACCCGCCAGCGGGCCTCGGCCAGGTCGCCACGCAGCTCTTCGACGTCTCGCCGCAGCGCCTCCACCGTGGAGCGCGACTCCTCCTCCACCTCGGCCAGGCGGTGGCGGGCCTCCTGCAACGCCACCTCGGTGTCGTGGAGGTGCTGCTCGAGCACGGGTTGCTGGGCGTGTACCAGCGCCATTGCGTCGCCCTCATCGCCGGTTGGAGGGGCATCCGGGGGGCGGGCGACGATGCGCAGGTGGGTGTCCACGATCGCCAGCGAGGTGACCGGGAGGAAAGGGCTGATCAGATCAGCGGCGGAGGCCGGGTAGAAGGTGCAGACCTGGTCATGATCGGGCGTGTGGCCGAGGGGCACCGTGATCGCCGCGAGACCGTCGGGACGCAGCACCCGTGCGACCTCCGCCAGCACCTTCTCGGGCTCGAGCAGGCGCTCCAGGACCTCGCCGAGCAGGGCCCGGTCGAAGGCGCCGTCACGGAACGGCAGCGCGGCGCCGGACGCGTTGACGAAGGCGATGCGGCGAGCCACGCCGGCGGTCTCGGCCCGGCGATCCGTGGCGGCGCTCTCCAACCGGTCGAACTCCCGATCGACTCTCACGACATCGCAGCCCCGCCGCCCCGCCAGGATCGATGCGATGCTCTGGCCGCAGCCGAGGTCGAGGGTCCGGCCGTGGGCGTGGTCCACCAGCCAATGGATGCGCTCGCGTGCGCGGCGCCGCAGCGGCGCGGAGCCGATCTCGCCCGTGGAGAACTCAGCGACGCGGTCGGAGTTGGCCACGCCCGGGACTCCTTCCTGGCGAACAGCGGCAAGGTCCGACAGTCTGCACGATGCCGGCGGGAGGCGAACTGGCCGGCCGCGTGTGGCAGGCTGCGAGGATCATGGTGGAGCATCCGACTGGCGCGCCCGGCGTGCCGATCGTCCACGTGCTTGGAACGCGGCCCAACTTCGTCAAGGCCGCGCCGGTCGTGGCCGCGCTGGCCCGCGCCGGGCAGCGCCAGCGCCTCGTGCACACCGGACAGCACTACGACCCGGCGCTGTCCGAGGTGTTCTTCGCTGAACTGGGCCTGCCCCGGCCCGAGGTGAACCTGGCGGCCGGCTCCGGATCACACGCCGCGCAGACGGCCGCGCTGCTGGTCGGGTTGGAGCAGGAGTTCCTGGCGGTGCCGCCCCGGGTGGCCCTGGTCTACGGGGACGTCAACTCGACGCTGGCCGCAGCGCTGGTCGCCGCGAAGCTGCGACTGCCCCTGGCGCACGTGGAGGCGGGACTGCGCAGTTTTGACCGCTCCATGCCCGAGGAGATCAACCGGCGGGTGACCGATGTGCTGGCTGACCTGCATTTCGTGACCAGCCCCGAGGCGATCGCCCATCTCGCCGCCGAGGGGGTGGATCCCAAGCGGATCCACCTGGTGGGCAATCCGATGATCGACACGCTGCTGGCCAATCTGGAGCGCCTGGACCCCGCCGCCGCCCGTGCCGAGGTCGGCCTTCCCGAGCGCTATGCCGTCGCCACCGTCCACCGGCCCTCCAACGTCGATGACCCGGCCTCCGCGCGGCGCTTGGTCGGCGCGCTGCACGACGTCGCGCGCACGATCCACGTGGTGATCCCTCTGCACCCCCGCGGTCGGGCAGCCCTGGCGGAGAAGGGGCTGACCTCCGGGCGGCGCCTGCGCGTGCTGCCCCCGATGGGGTACCGCGCATTCCTGTCCCTCGTGCGCGGCGCGGCGCTGGTGGTGACCGACTCCGGCGGGCTGCAGGAGGAGGCGACCGTGCTCGGCGTGCCGTGCCTGACGGTCCGCCCCAATACCGAGCGACCGGTCACCCTCACGCACGGCACCAACGAGTTGGTGACTCCCGAGGGCCTGGCTGCGCGAGCGGCCGAGATCATGCGGGGTGACGGTGGCCGCGTCACCGCTGGCGAACGACCACCGCTGTGGGACGGGCGAGCGGGGGAGCGCATCGCCGAGATCCTGCGGGACTGGCTGGCGGTCCATGCGTGAGCGGTTCGGGCCCCCGTTGTGGGCCTGGTCGGCGGCGTGGTCGGTGTTGCCGCGCGTGCGCGACGACCCGCTTCGCGTCCTGCGCTGGGGCTCCGCCCGGCTGCCCTCCGCCTGGGCGGAGCGCCTGTGGGCCCTGGCCCTCACATTGAGCGAGTGGCCGTTGTGGCGCCGCCAGCGGACGGCGGTGTGGGTGCTGCGAGCGCTGGCACTGGACGCGCTGGGCCAGCGCAGCCTCCTGTCCGATCTGGTCGCCGAAGTTGAGGTCTCCGGCTCCGTCCGGGCGCGCCACTGGACGGGCAAGGCGTGCTTGGCGGCCGACCCGGCGCTGGCCATGCGCCTGGCCGCTGGCCTGCCGCCCGGACCCGAGCGGGTGGAACTCGAAGGGCGCGCCCTGGCGGCAGCAGGGGCGCTCGGGCAGGCCGCCGCCGTCCTGGCGCGAGCCGCCGCACGGTACCCGGATGCCCGGCGGGTGTCCGGTTGGCGGGCCCGCGTCGAGGGAGAGATGCGACTGCTCGATCCGAACTGGCAGCCCCGGATCGCGGGTGCGTGGCGGAGGGTCGGCGCGCCCGTGCCGGGCCGGGCGCTGCACCTGGTCACCAACGCCTTGCCCTTCACTCAGGCCGGCTACACCATCCGCTCCCAGCGCCTGGCCCGCGCCCAGCAGGCCGCCGGGCTGGATCCGCACCTGGTGACTCGCCCCGGGTTCCCGCTGCTCGCCGGGCATCTGCCGGCGAGCAGATCCCAACAGGTGATGGGTGTGCCGGCTCACTGGCTGCTGGGACCCCCCGCGGTCCCGGTCAGCCCCGACGCGATCCTGCAGCACCACGTCGACGCCGCTTGGGCCCTCGCCGATCGGCTGCGCCCAGCGGTGCTGCACCCGGCCAGCGACCATCGCAACGCCCGGGTGGCGCTCGCGCTCCGGGAACGCCTCGCCGTGCCGGTCGTCTACGAGGTACGCGGCTTCCTGGAGGAGACCAGACGCACCCGCCAGCCTGACGGCGCTGCCGAGCCGGACGTCTACCATCGCAGCCGCGCCGCCGAGACCGCGTGCATGTGCCGCGCGGACCACGTCGTCACGCTTGGTGAGGCCATGCGCGACGAGATCGTGACCCGTGGGGTTCCCGCGGAGCGGGTGACCGTCATCCCCAACGCCGCCGACGACACCTTCCTCGGCCACCTGCCGGATGTGCGCGTGTTGCGCGACCGCCTGGGCGCGACCCCCGGGGACGTGCTGATCGGGTCGGTATCGACCCTCAACGCCTACGAGGGGCTCGACGACCTCGTGCGGGCCCTGGCCCTGCTCACCCGCCGGAGACTGCCCGCCCGGTTGCTGCTGGTGGGCGACGGTCCCTCACGGTGCGGCCTGGAGCGCCTGGCGGAGCAGCTTGGGGTCCGTGACCGGATCGCCTTCACGGGGCGCGTCCCCCATGCCGAGGTCCTCGGGTACCACGCAGCCATCGACGTGTTCGCCGCTCCCCGCACGGCGGCGCGGGTGTGCCACCTGGTGACCCCCCTGAAACCGGTCGAGGCCATGGCCGCCGGGCGAGCGGTGGTCGTCTCGCGGTTGCCCGCACTGACCGAACTGGTCCGCCACGGCGTCACCGGGCTGACGGTCGATCCAGAACATCCCGGCGCGCTGGCCGAGGCGCTCGGCGGGCTGTGCGAGGACGCCGACCTACGCCGGGAACTCGGCCGCAACGCCCGCGCCTGGACGGTAGAGCACCGCACCTGGCGGGGCAACGGCCAGCGCTACCGTGCGCTCTATGCCGCGCTCGGCGTCGCGCTCCCCCCGCGCCTGGAGTGATCCGGACCGGGCTGCCGGTAGCATCCGTCCAGTTCCGGCCTGGGGAGCGCAAGCGATGCACGTCCTGGTCGTCACCGTGGTGCACCACCCGCAGGACGCGCGCATCCTGCACCGCCAGATCCGCGCGCTGCGGGAGGCAGGGCACACCATCACCTACGCCGCCCCTTGGTTGGACACGGGCGCCGAGCCCGCGGCCGCCGAAGGGCTTCAGGTGGTGGATCTGCCCTGTGCCCGTGGCCGGCGGCGGGTCCGGGCGCTGCGGGCGGCCCGCGCGCTGATCCGGCGCCTGGGCAGGGAGGCGGACCTGATCCTGCTGCACGACCCAGAACTGCTCGCCGCGGTGGCGGGGTTGCGCCTGCCCGTGACGGTCTGGGACGTCCATGAGGACACCGCCGCCGCGCTGAGCGACAAGCCGTGGCTGCCACCGCCCGCCCGCCGTCCCGCCCGCCGCCTGGTGCGCTGCGCCGAGCGGGCCGCCGAGCGCCGCCTGCGCCTGCTGCTCGCCGAGACCCACTACCAGGAGCGCTTCCGCAGGCCCCACCCGGTGGTTCCCAACGAGACCACCGTGCCCGATACCGTCGCCGGCCCTGGGGCCGACCGGGTCGTCTACCTGGGGCGGCTCTCGGTGGGCCGTGGCGCTGGGGAACTGCTGGCCCTGCCTGCCCTGCTGCCTTCGGGCGTGCGCCTGGAACTGTTCGGCCCGGCGGATGACACGGTCGCCGCGGACGTCGCCGCCGCGCACAAGCGGGGGCTGCTGCGCTGGCACGGGATCGTCCCCAACGATCGGGCCGTTCCCGCCCTGCAAGGGGCCCTCGCCGGACTGTCCCTGCTGTGCGACGAGGCGAACTACCGCCATTCCCGTCCGACCAAGATCGTGGAGTACATGGCGTGCGGTGTGCCGGCGATCACCACCCCCAACCCGGTCGCCGCGGATCTTGTGAGCCGGCATGGCTGCGGGCTGGTCGTGCCCTTTGACGATCCTGCAGCCGTCGCCGCCGCGCTGCGGCGCCTGCACGGGGATCCTGGCCTGCGGCGCGACCTGGGCCGCCGCGGGCACCGGGCGGCGCAGCGCGACTATGACTGGCGCTGCAGTGGCCGGGCGTTCGTGGCGCAGTTGGAAGCCTGGGCGGGCCTGCCGTGAGCCGCGCCGTGCAGCGGCCCCCGGCACAAGGGATCTCCTGCCCGCCCCTCCCGCCGGTCTCCGTGGTGATCGCGGCCCGGGAGGCCGCGGCCGGCCTCGAGGCCGCGGTCGCCTCCGTGCGGGCTCAGGACTATGCCGGACCGCTGGAGACCGTCGTCGCCCTCGCCCCGTCGGGGGACGCGACCGCAGCCGTCGCCCATCGCCTGTCCGGCGAAGGTGGACTGGTCGTCGTCGCGAACCCGGACGGGACCACGCCGGCCGGGCTGAACCGGGCGGTGGCTGCCGCCTCGGGCGAGGTGATCGTGCGCCTGGACGCGCATAGCCGGCTGGCTCCTGGGCACGTCCACCGGGCGGTCGAACTGCTCGCGGAGACGGGCGTGGCCAACGTCGGCGGGCCGCAGGCGGCCCAGACCACCGGGGGGTTCGCCGCGTGCGTGGCGGACGCCATGCGTTCCCGTGCGGGCTCGGGAGGCGCAACCTACAGAGTCGGCACCCGGCCCGGCCCCGCGGACACGGTGTACCTGGGGGCGTTCCGCCGTGACGCCCTGGAGGCGGTGGGGGGCTTCGACGAGGCGTTGCCGCGCAACCAGGACTACGACCTCAACTGGCGGCTTCGCGACGCTGGGCACACCGTCTGGTTCCACCCCGACCTGGCGGTCGCTTACACGCCACGGGACAGCGTCAGGGGTCTGTGGCGCCAGTACTACGACTACGGGCGCTGGAAGCGGCGAATGCTCGTGCGCCAACCCCGCTCCGTCCGGCTCCGGCAACTGGCGGCGCCGGCGATCGTGCTGGCTCTCGCCGGGTCGGTGGCGGCGAGCCTGCGCCTGCGCTGCCGCTGGCCCATGACGCTGCCGGCAGCCTACGCCGCCGGCATCACCGCCGCCGGGGCCGCCGCCGCAGGCCGCGCCGGCCGTGTCCCGGGCACCGCGCTCGCGCTGGCGGTCATGCATCTGGCCTGGGGGCTGGGGTTCCTGACCGGCCGTGCGGCAGCGCCGCCCGCCCCGCCGTTGCGCCCAGAGCGGCCCACGCCGCATCCCCCGCGGTGAACAGCAGGCGCGACGTGATCGCCACCGCCACCGCAGCGCCGGCAGGCATGCTCGGTGACAGCAGCAGCACCAGGACGGCCTCGCGGACGCCGGCGCCCGCAGGAGCCAGGACCAGCAGGAACCCGACGGTCAGCGCCCCGGCGAACGCGCCGGTGACCGCCAGGTAGGACGCGGTCGACCCGAGGTCACGGGCCAGCAGCCAGGCGTGCAGGCCGAACAGCACCCAGGAGCCGGCCGCCCAGCCCGTGGCGTGGACGATGCCCCGCCCGGTCAGCGACGCGGGCAGCGGGTCACGCCGGATCACCCGCAGGGTGATGGCCAGCAGGCGGTTGAGCACGCGCGGGTGCAACACCACCAGCAGCGCCGGCAGCATCGCAAGCACCCACAGGTACCGGCCGTACGCGGCGGCGCCGAGCAGCGGGATGGTGACCACCGCGACGAGCAGGCCGACGCCGGTGGTCAGCATCATGAACACGATCACCGCCGCCCCGGAGGCGCGGGCCGGCACCCGGTAGTCACGGCCGAGCTCCATCTGGGCCAGCGCTGGCCATACGCTGCCTGGCACGTACTTTCCGAGTTGGCCCAGAAAGAACACGCGCGCCCCACCGGCGGGCGAGAGCGGGAAGCCCAGGTCGGCGAGCAGCGCCCGCCAGGTCAGGAAGGTGCACCACAGTCCGCTCAAGACGGCCAGCGCCGCGCCACCGACCGCGACCGGAGACAGGCGCCCCAGTTGCGGGCGGACCTCCTGCCAGCGATCTGCGAGCGCCATCCCGAGGAACACCAGCAGTGCCAGCAGGAGCACGGTGCGCAGCACGGCGCGAGGGCTGGGGCGCCCTTTGGCGCGCCGCAGGGGCGCCTGGTCCTGTCGAGAAGCCGTCATCGCAGCAGTGGGAGGCGTTCCCTCCGAGTGGCCGTTCACTCAACCTCTCCGGGGTCGGGCGCCCGCAGGCGTCACTGCGGTCGATTCTCGGCACCGCGCGACGCCGTCCAGGGTGTCCGACCTGTGCAATGTGCCAGGACTGTATGCGGTTAACGCAGTGTTACAACGGTCCAAAGTGACGACGCTGAGTAGAAGTCGCAGGGAAGGAGTACCGCTGTGCCTCCTGAAGAGCTCCGTCTTCTGGTCATTGCCTCGACCTACCCAGCGAACGCGGGCGACGGGACGCCGGGTTTCGTGCGCGATCTGGCAGCCGGCGAAGCGCGGCACCTGACGACCGTCGTCCTGGTTCCGCGGGTCCCCGGCGCCCCCTCGGCCGAGCGGGACGGCGCGCTCGAGGTCCGCCGCTTCCGCTACTTCCCGTCACGGTGGGAGGACCTCGCCGAGGGGGCCATCCTCGAGAACCTGCGCCGGCGACCGAGCCGCTGGCTGCAGGTGATCCCGTTCCTCATCTGTCAAGCCATTGCCGTGCGCCGGATGATCCGGCGGTTCCAGCCGCACGTGCTGCACGTTCACTGGCTGCTCCCGCAAGGCGTCATCGCCCGCCTGGTAGCCAATGGCACGCCACGACTGCTCACGCTCCACGGGGGTGACCTGTACGCGCTGAACGGGCGACTCCCGCGGATGCTGAAGCGCTGGGCGCTGCGCGACGCGAGCGCCATCACCGTCATGAACGCCGACATGCGGCAGCGGGTGGACGAGCTCGGCTCGGGGTCGGGGACCGCTCGCGTGCTGCCGATGGGCGCCGCCGTCGCCGACCTGCGCGCCGCGATGGCGGGGGTCGAGCGCGTCCGGGGCCGGCTGCTGTTCGCCGGACGTCTGGTCGAGAAGAAGGGCGTGGCGGTCCTGCTGCGAGCCCTGGCCAAGCTGGATCCCGAAGTGCCATGGTCGCTGGAGGTCGTGGGGGACGGTCCGCTGCGAGGCGGGCTGGAGGCCGCCAGTGCACCCCTTGGAGACCGGGTGCGGTTCCGGGGGACCCTGGATCGCGAGCGCTTGGCCAAGGCCATGGCCGCCAGCGAGATCATCGTGCTGCCCTCGGTGCCCGCTGCCTCCGGCGACCAGGACGGCAGGCCGGTCGTCCTCGTCGAGGGCATGGCCGCTGGTTGTGCGATCGTGGCGTCCCGCCTGCCGGGCCTGGACGAGGCGATCGTCGATGAGGTCAACGGGTTGCTCGTCCCGCCGGGAGACGCCGATGCGCTTGCCGTCGCGATCAGCCGCCTGCTCCTGGA
>WHTC01000007.1 GCA_009379795.1 Nitriliruptorales bacterium
CCGGGGCTCTGGATCGTGGGCTGGCGGCGATTGCGGGCGACGACGAGGAGGACGGGCAGCAGCCCGGAGGGCTGATTCCACTCCTGGCCGACTGGACCCTCGGGCTGCTGGCGCCACCTGTTGCCGCGGAGGTCGCCGGGGTGGTCGCCGAGCACCCGGACCGGGCGGCGAGGGCGCGTCTGCTGCGTCGCGGCCGCCGCCGACTGGAGGGCCTGCCCCCGCCCTCCGACATGGGCCAGCGCATCCTGGTCGCAGTGCTGGCCGACACGCCCCCGGGCAGCACCGCCTCCCAGGCGCAGGACGGCACGCAGGACGCGGACACCGGCGGTCCGCAGGTCCCGGACACCGGCGGTCCGCAGGACCCGGACACCGGCGGTCCGCAGGACCCGGACACCGGCGGTCCGCAGATCCCGGACACCGGCGGTCCGCAGGACGCGGACCACGGTCCGGTCGAGGCCGAGCGCCGCGAGCCCCCCGGCGAGGAAGCCGCCGACGCCGGCGGCGTCGAGGACGCGGCGGCCGACGACGGCACCCCAGCCGGGACCGAGGGAGCGCAGCGGCCGGATGCCCGGCCCGGCCAGAGGTCGGCGGGAGGGGATCCCGCGGCCGGGCCGGGCATTCTCACCAGCCGGGGGCTGGCGCGGGGCAGTTGGCAGCGCAACCGCCGCTCCGGCGGCCTGCTGCTGCGGCTGCGCGGCGGGACCCTGCGATCCATGGTCCTGCTGATGGCCGTGACCGCCCTCCGGTAGACCCCTTCGCGCTGCTGAGTACCCGGCCGGGTGTGCTGGCGATGCGCGCTCGCCAGAGGGCCGCTGCTACCCTTCGCTCCCATGCCGAACAGGAGTCACCGTGAGGGCTGAGGACATTCAGGCCAACCCCTTCGAGTCGATGGTCGAAGCCTCCGTCTGGAGGAAGCTGTACGAGAACCGCACGCTCTATCTGCGCGGCCCGATCGAGGACACCGTGGCCGACACGCTCGTCGCGCAGTTGATGTCCCTGGACGCCGAGAGCGACAAGGACGTGACGCTCTACATCAACTCGCCGGGCGGACTGGTGAGCGGCATGTTCGCCGTCTACGACGTCATCAACCTGATGCGGGCGAAGGTCAACACGGTGTGCGTCGGGGTTGCCGCCTCGGCCGCGGCGTTCCTGCTGGGTACCGGGACGGGCGTCCGCGCGGCCACCCAGAACGCGCGGATCATGATCCACCAGCCCCTGGGCGGCGCACGGGGACAGGCCGTGGACATTCAGATCCAGGCCAAACAGATCGTGTTCCTGCGCGAACGCCTCAACGAGATCCTCGCCGAGCGCACCGGCAAGCCGGTCGAGCAGATCGCCAGGGACACCGATCGGGACTTCTGGCTGTCCGCCGAGGACGCCGTCGACTACGGCCTGATCGACGAAGTACGCGAAAAGGCGCGCGGCATCTGAACGCCGCGGCCACGCCGGCGACCGCGCGGGTCGCCTACCGCTGACAGCGGGGGCAGTAGGTGGTGCCCCGTCCCCCGAGCACGATCCTGCGCAGCGGGGTGCCATCGCGCGGGCAGGGCCGGCCGGCCTGCCCGTAGGCGATCAGGAAGTCGCCGTTGCGGCCGGGCTGGCCGTTGACCATCCGATAGTCGCGGAAGGTGGTTCCCTCCCGCTCGATCGCCTCGGCGAGCACCTCACGGATCGCCTGCCAGAGCCGGTCCGTGCGCACCCGGGACAGGCGGCGGGCGCGGGGGTTGATGCGGGCGCGCCACAGCGCCTCGTCGGCGTAGATGTTGCCCACCCCGGCGACCAGGCGCTGGGTGAGCAGCGCCGGCTTGACGGCCATTCGGCTGCGGGCGAGGTCGCGGTGGAAGGCGGCGGGGTCGAAGTCGTGGGACAGCGGTTCCGGCCCGAGCCGATCGAGGGTGGCGATCCCCGAGTAGTCCCCCGCGGTGACCACGGTCAGGCGGCCGAAGCGGCGGACGTCGCGGAAGTCCATCACGCTGTCGTCGAGTTCGAAGGTGGCGCGGACGTAGGCGTCCGGGTGCCAGCGGTCGGCGTCGCGGAACCGGAACGACCCGGTCATCCCGAGGTGCATCACCAGCTCCAGCCCGCCGTCCAGCGGCGCGAGCAGGTACTTGCCGCGCCGGCCGACGCCCTGGATGCGATGACCGGTGACCTTCTCGACCGCGCCGAAGCGTGCCTGCGGGTCCACGGTGACCGCCCGTACCAGTCGCCCGCGCAACCGGACGTCCAGTTGGCGGCGGACGCTTTCGACCTCGGGCAGCTCCGGCATGACTCCATCATGGCGCACCACACGCCTGGTCCCTCCAAAGTAGGGTGTGCCGGCGGTGGTCAAGCCGCCGCCATGCCCGCTCCGGTGAGCCGACGCGGCGGATCCCGCGCAGCCCCGGGAACGTCCAAGGAGCCGCCATGCCGACGGCCAGCACACCACTCGCGGGACGGACGCGCGTCCCGCCGCCGCGCAACGAGCCGGTGCGCACCTACGCGCCCGGCAGCCCGGAGCGCAGCTGTCTGATCGAGACCCTGACCGCCATGGGCAAGGAGCGCATCGAGGCGCCCATGCGCATCGGCGACGCCTGGGTGCACGGCGATCAGACCTTCCCGGTGGTCGCACCCCACCGCCACCAGCAGGTGCTCGCGGACGTCCACGCCGCTGCCGAGCGGCACGTGACCGACGCGATCAGGGCCGCCCGCGCCGCCGCGCCCGGATGGGGCGCGCTGCCGCAGGACCAGCGCTCGGCGGTGTTCCTGCGCGCCGCCGACCTGCTGTCCGGCCCCTGGCGCGACCGGCTGAACGCCGCGACGATCCTGGGCCAGTCCAAGTCGTTCCAGCAAGCCGAGATCGACGCGGCCTGCGAGCTGATCGACTTCCTGCGCTTCAACTGCGCCTACGCCGAGACGCTCCACGCCGAGCAGCCGCAGTCGGCGCCGGGGACCTGGAACCGGCTTGACTACCGGCCGCTGGACGGGTTCGTCCTGGCGCTCACCCCGTTCAACTTCACCGCCATCGCCGGCAACCTGCCCACCGCCCCCGCGCTCATGGGCAACGCCGTGATCTGGAAGCCCTCGGAGAAGCAGGCGTTCGCCGCCCAGGCGACCATGGAACTGCTGCTCGCCGCCGGCCTGCCCGACGGCGTGATCAACCTCGTGCACGGCGACGGGGCGCTGGTCAGCGACGTGGCCATGGCCGACCCGGACTTCGCCGGGCTGCATTACACCGGGTCCACGACGGTCCTGCGGTCATTGTGGCGCAAGGCGGCGGCCAACCTGGACAACCTGCGCTCCTATCCCCGGATCGTCGGGGAGAGTGGCGGCAAGGACTTCGTGGTCGCGCACCCCTCGGCCGAGATCGACGCGCTCGTGGTCGCGCTCGGGCGCGGCTCCTTCGAGTACCAGGGGCAGAAGTGCTCGGCGGTGTCGCGCGCCTACGTGCCGCGCTCCCGGTGGCCGCAGATCCGCGACGGCATCGCCGACCTGGCGCGCTCCCTGCCGATGGGCGACCCCGCCGACCCGTCGATGTTCATGGGCGCGGTGATCTCCGCCGATGCGTTCCGCCGGCAGGTCAAGGCCGTGCGGGGCGCGGTCGACGAGGGCGCGGACCTGCTGGTCGGCGGCGAGGCCGACGACAGCGTCGGGTGGTTCGTCCCCCCCACCGTGCTGGTCAGCGACGACCCGCGCTCGGACACCATGACCCGGGAGTTGTTCGGGCCGGTGCTCAGTGTCTATGTCTATGACGACGCAGACTGGGAGCCGATGCTGCGGCTGGTGGACTCGACCAGCCCCTACGCGCTGACCGGCGGGGTGTTCGCCACCGACCGCGCCGCGATCGACGACGCGCTCACCGCGCTGCGGGGTGCGGCGGGCAACTTCTCCATCAACGACAAGCCGACCGGGTCGATCGTGGGCCAGCAGCCCTTCGGCGGGTCCCGCGCGTCGGGAACCAACGACAAGGCGGGGTCGGTGCTCAACCTGGTCCGCTGGGTGTCCCCACGCGCGATCAAGGAGACCTTCGTGTCCCCGACCGACTGGCGGTACCCGCATCTCGCGGCGGAACCCGCCCGGTGACGGCGGGGGCGACGTGAGCCGCGCCTTCGTCATCGTCGCCAACTCGGAGGCAGGGTCCAGCGACGAAGCCAAGGTCGAGGCGGCACAGGGTGCGCTACGTGCCGCCGGACCGGTCGCGGTCGTCGCGTGCGGGAGCCCCGACGATCTCGACAAGGCCCTTGGGGGGCTCGAGGGCCGGACCCTGGTGGTGGCCGGCGGCGACGGCAGCCTGCATCTCGCGGTCCAGCGCCTGCAGGCCATCGACCCCGAGGAGCTGGCCAGCACCCCGATCGGGCTGATCCCCCTGGGCACCGGCAACGACTTCGCCCGAGGGCTCGGCCTGCCGCTGGATCCAACCGAGGCCGCCAAGCGGTGCCTGCAGGGAGGGTCGCGCCGCCTGGACCTGCTCATCACCGACGACGGTCAGGTCGTGGTCAACGCCAGCCATGCCGGGCTGGGAGCACTGGCCGCGGAGCAGGCCGAGGGCTTGAAGCCGAGGCTGGGCCCCGCCGCCTACCCCCTGGGAGCATTGATCGCCGGTGCGGGTGAGGCCGGCGACCTCACCGTGACCGTCGACGGGCAGGTGCTTTCCCAGGGGCCGACGCTGATGGTCGGGATCGCCAACGGGCCGTTCATCGGCGGCGGCGCGGCCCTCGCGCCCGATGCCCAACCCGATGACGGACTGTTCGACGTGGTCGTGTCGACGGCGGTCGCTCCCATGGCGCGCATCGCTTTCGCCGCGGCGCTGCGCAACGGCCGCCACCTGGAGCGCGACGACGTGCTCCACCGCCGTGGGACCCGGGTGCGGATCGCTGGCGATCCGGTCCCCCACGACATGGACGGCGAGGTCATCCAGGCCCGCCGCAGCCTGGAGTACCGGGTCGTTCCCGGCGCCTGGCAACTGCTCGGCGGCTGACTCGGCGCTTGCGAGAAGTCAGGCCGGCGCACCGCGAATGGAGCATCATGATGCCTCCGGGAAGGCTGCGACCTACTGCGAATCGCGGGTCCGCCACGATGAGACGGCAGCCCGCAGCGCCGGCACGTCTCTGTACAGGGTCTCCCACATCGTGTCGTAATCAAGGCGGTGGTAGACGTGGTCCACCCGGATCCGCAGCCCGATCACGTCCGACCAAGGGACTTCAGGGATGGCGTCGGTCACCTGAGTGGGCAGTTTCGCCGCAGCGTCCCCAAGCCTTCCGACCACGGCCTCCCCCGCGAGGGGGTGCAGTCTGTCCTCGTTCCACGCCGTCTTGCCTCGCTCAACGATGTCGGCAGCCGCATCGCAGGCGTCGAGCAGATCGGCGATCAGCGCCCCGACGGGCCGACGCTCGCGACCGCTCACAGCGACACGGCGTCCGCGAGCACGTGCTGGTCACGGTCGAGCAGCCCTCCTGAGGTGACGACGTCGACGCGGACGCCAAGCAGTTGCGTGAGTTCCCGGACAAGCCGGACTTCGTCGAGCAAGCTCCGGCCTGGGGCCATATCAACAAGCAGATCGATGTCGCTATCCGCGTTCTCTTCTCCTCGCACTACCGAGCCGAAGACGCGAACGCCGGACGCCCCATGCCTTTCCGCAACCCTGAGAATCTGCTCCCGGCGATCTGCGAGGAGTCCGAGGAGACGTCCTTCAATTGGCGCCCTCGGTGGCCCCTGCTCTCCTCGTTCGGAAGGGACGGCCAGGATCCGCATGTCCGCAGCCGCAATCAGCCGGGCCAGCGTCTCGACGTTCAAGTCCTTCGCCCCGGATTCATAGGCCGACACGCTTGACTGTGTGGTTCCCGCCCGACGGGCGAGCTCCGCCTGCGACAGTCCAGCGCTGTTCCTTGCGGCTCGAAGCAGGCGGGCTCCGGTTCGGCTCTGTGGCCGGCTCTTCCCCTGTTCCATCGCCGGGAGTATAGCCGTTCAGCTATGCCCGAAGGGGCAGCGTGAGAAAACGGTATTGAAGGTGCTGGGTAGGGCTAGCGTGGGGCCATGCGGATGGCGCCGTCGAGGCGGATGGTCTCGCCGTTGAGGATCGGGTTCTCGACGATGTGGCGGACCAGGGCGGCATACTCGCCGGGCTGCCCGAGGCGGCTGGGGTGCGGGATCTGCTGGGCCAGAGAGTCCTGGGCCTTCTGCGGCAGCCCGGCCATCATCGGGGTGGCGAAGATGCCCGGGGCGATCGTGCAGACGCGGATCTTCTTGCCGGCCAGGTCGCGGGCGATCGGCAGGGTCATGCCGACCACGCCGCCCTTGGACGCGGAGTAGGCGGCCTGGCCGATCTGCCCGTCGAATGCGGCGACCGAGGCGGTGTTGACGATCACGCCGCGCTCCTCGCCCTCCGGGTCGGCCTTGACGATCTGCTGGGCGGCCAGGCGGATGACGTTGAACGTCCCGATCAGGTTGACCGTGACGACCTGGGTGAACTGCGCGAGCGGGAGCACCCCGTCGCGGCCGAGCACTCGGCCGGGCGTGCCGATCCCGGCGCAGTTTACCACGATGTGCAGGCCGCCCAGGTCCGCGGCGACCGCCACCGCGGCGGCGACGTCGGGCTCGCTGGTGACGTCGGCGGCGGCAAAGCGCGCACCCGCACCCAGCCGTTCGGCCACGGCCCTGCCGTCCGAGGACGGGAGGTCGCAGACGACGACCTTCGCGCCGTCGGCCGCCAGCGCCTCCGCCGTGGCCCGGCCCAGCCCCGACGCGCCACCGGTGACCAGGGCCACCTTGCCCACGATCTCCATCCGCCAACCTCCGTTCGTGTCCGGTTCCCGGTGTGTCAGCGTAGAACCACGGAGCCGGCGCCCGGCAGATTTCACGGCCGGCTTTGCAACACCGCGGTCCGGATGTGACGATGAACCCTATGACGACTGCAGCCACGCCATCTCCACATGTCGACACCCCGGCCTCCTGGAGCCCGGGGTCCTGGCGCGGCCTCCCCGCGGCCCAGCAGCCGGACTGGCCGGATACGGGCGCGCTGGAGTCCGCGCTGCAGGTGCTCGCCGGGCAGCCGCCGCTGGTGTTCGCCGGTGAGGCGCGCGCGCTGCGCGAGCACCTCGCCCTGGCGTCCCGAGGTGAAGCGTTTCTGCTGCAGGGCGGGGACTGCGCGGAGACGTTTGCGGCGTTCAGCGCCGACGCGATCCGCGACAAGCTCAAGGTGCTGCTGCAGATGGCGATCGTGCTCACCTACGGTGCGCAGATGCCCATCGTCAAGGTCGGGCGGATCGCCGGGCAGTTCGCCAAGCCGAGGTCGTCGGACACCGAGACGGTCGACCGCGTGACCCTGCCGGCCTACCGGGGCGACGCGGTCAACGGGCTGGACTTCGCGTCCGAGGCGCGGGTGCCGGATCCGGATCGGCTGATCCGCGTCTACAACCAGTCGGCGGCCACGCTGAACCTGCTGCGCGCCTTCACCCGTGGCGGCTTCGCCGACCTGGAGAAGGTCCACGTCTGGAACCAGGAGTTCGTGGCCGCCTCGCCCCAGGGCCAGCGCTACAGCGCCCTGGCGGAGGAGATCACCCGCGCGCTGCGGTTTCTCACCGCCTGCGGGGTGGACGTCGCCAACGACCCGACCTTCCACACCGTGGACTTCTGGACCTCCCACGAAGCGCTGCTGCTCGGCTACGAGGAGGCGTTGACCCGCCAGGACTCGCTGACCGGGGAATGGTTCGACTGCAGCGCCCACATGCTGTGGGTCGGGGAGCGCACCCGGGATCCGGACGGGGCTCATGTGCGGTTCCTGTCCGGCGTGCAGAACCCGGTCGGCGTGAAACTGGGGCCGTCGGCCAATGTCGACGAGGTCGTCGCACTTGCCCAGCGGCTCAACCCGGAGCGCGTCCCCGGCAAGCTGACGCTGATCACGCGCATGGGTGTCGGCCAGGTGGCGGACCGCCTGCCGTCGCTGGTGCGCGACGTCGCGGACCTCGGGATCCCCGTCGTCTGGTCATGCGACCCGATGCACGGCAACACGTTCACCAGCAACGGCGGCTACAAGACCCGCCGCTTCACCGACATCCTGGATGAGCTGCGCGTGTTCTTCGCCGTCCACGCTCAGGAGGGCACCACCCCGGGGGGCGTCCACTTCGAGCTCACCGGCGAGGATGTCACCGAATGCCTCGGGGGGGCGCACGAGATCGCCGACCTCGACCTGTCCACCCGCTACGAGACGGCCTGCGACCCGCGGCTCAACAACGGGCAGGCCCTGGAACTGGCGTTCCAGATGGCCGAAATGCTCCGCGCGTGAACCGGACGTCGAGCTGGACGCGGCTCAGAAGCGGCACTCCCCCGTGCCGACCGGGCTGTTGGCGGCGATCGCGGTCTGGACGTCAGGCGCGACCCGCTCGGCGGTGAGCGCGTACCCGGTTCCCGGTTCGGCGGAGGCGGCAGCGAATACCAAGCCCCCGACCAGGCCGTCGCTGGTGACGAAGGGGCCGCCGGAGTCGCCCTGCTGCACCGGTGCCGACAGCGTGAGGATGTCCCGAGGCACCAGTCCCCGGCCATAGATGTCCCGCCCGACGGCCTCGCCCCGGGCGCGCACGGCGGCGGGCTTGACGACCTGCTGCTGCTGTCCGCCGGGATAGCCGAGCGTCGCGCCCGCCGTCCCGCGCTCCGCCGGCGTGCTCACGAAGCCGATCGGCGGGGCGGCGGCGCCAGGCGCCGAGAGCACGGCGAGATCCAGCTCGGGGTCGAACAGGATCGCGGTGGCGTCGTGCGTCCCCGCCTGGTCACGCACGTTCAGCACCTCTCCCCCGGCGATCACGTGGGCGTTGGTGACGACGAACCCCGGAGCGGTCACGAACCCGCTGCCCGAGGAGATGCCATCGCATCCCAACGACTGCACCTGCACCGTGCTGCCGGCCGCCGCCTGTTGCGCCGCCGCCACCGCCGCGTCACTGGGCGGGTCGACTGGCGGTGCGGTCGCGCCGCCGCCGATGCCGCTGAACACCTGGGGGAAGCCCTGCTCCTGCAGGTAGTTGCCCACCTGGCCGAACAGGTTCGGCGCCTGGGGCAGCGACTGCCCAAGCGCGGTCACGATGCGTGACTCCCGCACCTGCTGGGCGATCACCGGGACCGGCCCCTGCACCAGGGCCGAGGCGAGCAGCCAGACCACGAGCAGCAGCGAGATCAACCCGACCGCGATGCCGGCACCGCGGTCAACTCCGCCGACTCCGGCGCTGTGAGCCGCCGCCTGCATGCGGTTGCCCACGGCCACGCCGATCGTCTGCCCCAGCAGGATGAAGGCCAGCAGGACCACGAACGTGATCAGCGCGAGGTCCGTACCCGGCTGGTCGACGAACTCCGCGGAGATGCGCGGCGCCAGCGTCGCACCGAACAGCAGTCCCGCGGCCGCTCCACCGAAGGTCGCAACCTGCGCCAGGGCACCCTGGCGGTAACCGCGGATCGCCGCGGAGACCAGCGCGACCAGCAGGAGAACGTCAAGCAGGTTGTACGTCATGAGCCGGACGCTCCTCGTGCCCGCGCCATTTCGCTGGCCTCTCCTGATCGCCGCCTCGCTCGGCGGACACCCATGACCAGCGCGGGCCATGCGGTCCGACCTGGTCACCCTGGACGATATCCAGCGCGCGCCGCGACGGCTAAACGGACGGGATCCCGCACGTTCCCGGGAAGCCCATCTATATCAGCGCGCAGATCTGGCCGTCGCTGGCGTGGAGCACAGCCCGCGCGGCGACCCGCAGAGCGCTGTGGTGCCGCTTGAACTGCTCGATCTCGTCGAAGGCCTCGGCCTCGGGCGAGCCGTTGACCGGCTGGTCCTCGAGCGCGGCGAGCTCGGCGTCCCAGTCGGTGTCCGCGGCCTCGTCCTTGAGGTGCATCGCCGGCGCCTGTTTCAGCGCCCGCTCCAGATCCTGGATCACCGTCACCACCACATCGGTGGTGGTCCGCACCCCCGGCGTGGTGAGCAGGTGAAGGGCCTGCAGCTTGCGCATGGCCATCGCCATGATCAGCTGCGGGTCGCCGAGCTCAGCCACGGCCGTGTCGACCCCGCGCAGGTCCAGCGTCACGTGCAGCGGAACCTCGAACCAATCACGCAGAAGTGTGAACAGCGCCTCGGCCGACGTCCGGGCGGCCAGCAGTTCCCTGGGCTTCGGTATCTCCTCCATTGAACCGCAACGGTATACCGTTGCGGTTCAATGGACGATGCGACGGCACTCCTGATCACCGTGACCGGCCGCGACCGGCCCGGTGTCACCTCCGGCCTGTTCGAGGTGCTCGCCCCGCTGGGCGCTCGGGTCGTGGACATGGAGCAGGTGACCATCCGCGATCGGCTGGTGCTGGGGATCCTGGTATCGCTCGGCGACGACGAGGACACCACCCGCGCGAGGTTGACCGAGCGCGCCGCTGAGCTGGGCGTCGACGTCGAGTTCGAGACCATGGCCGCCCGCCGGCCTCAGGTCGACGTGCCGCGGTACTACGTCACGGTCCTCGGCCAGCCGCTGCGCGCGGCCGCGATCGCCGGGATAGCCGCGCGGATCGCCGCCTGCGGCTCCAACATCGACCGCATCACCAGGCTGTCCCGTTACCCGATCACCTGCCTGGAGCTGCTGGTCTCCGGCGGCGCGTCAGGACGCCTCCGCGGCGAACTGGCCGCCGAGGCGGCGGTGCAGCACGTCGACGTGGCCGTGCAGCGCGCCACGCTCTACCGCCGCGCTAAGCGCCTGATCGTCATGGATGTCGACTCCACCCTGGTCCAGGGGGAGGTCATCGAACTGCTCTCCACGCACGCGGGCCACGGCGAGGAGATCGCGGCGGTCACGCGGGCGGCGATGGCCGGCGAACTCGACTTCGAGGAGGCGTTGCGCCGCAGGGTCGCGCTGCTCAAGGGCCTCGACGCGTCGGTGCTGGACGCCGTGCTGGCGAACCTGCGGCTCACCCCTGGGGCCCGCACCCTGGTGCGCACGCTCAAGCGGCTGGGCTACGTCCTTGCGGTCGTCAGCGGCGGGTTCGCCCAGATCATCGACCCGCTGGTCGCCCGGCTCGGCATCGACTACGCCGCGGCCAACACCCTCGAGATCGAGCACGGGCGCCTCACCGGCAACCTGATCGAGCCGGTGATCGACCGCCCCGGCAAGGCCACGGCCCTGGAACGCTTCGCCGCGGCCGCCGGCGTGCCGATCAGCCAGACCGTGGCGATCGGGGACGGGGCCAACGACCTGGACATGCTCAACCGCGCGGGCCTCGGGATCGCCTTCAACGCCAAGCCGGTCGTCCGCCGGGCGGCCGACACGGCGGTGACGGTCCCCTACCTGGACGCGATCCTGTTCCTGCTCGGCATCACGCGCGAGGAGATCGAGGCCGCCGACGCCGAGGATCCCGGCGACGCCTGGCCGCTGGAACTGATGTCCACCAGCCAGCCCCCCGTTCCCGAATGACCCGTGCCGGACGCCGGATAGCGCCCGGAACGGCCGATTGGGGGGCCGATAGGATCGACCTTGCGATGAGGACAAAGCTGAACCCTGCCTTCTATGGCGATGAGCTCCGGCTGCTGCTCGGCGATGAGCCCGGCCGTCTCGAGCGGATGCTCCGCGAACCGGCGAACGCGGATCTGCTCACCTGGAATGTCTTCGCGTCGCTGGACCGCCACGCGGACCGCGACTATCTGGCGTACCAGCTGCAGGCCCTGGGGGGCGCGGGCGTCCGCGCGCCGGTCCGGCTGTCGCTGTGGACCGGCCGGCACCGCGAGCCGCTGCTGCGCCCCGGCAGCGGTTACGTGACCGCGGCACGCGCGCGGGCACAGCGCGCCGGGGGGAACGCGTCAGCAACCGAGGCGCTGGAGGCGCCGATCGAGGCACCGGTGCGCATCGAGACCGCGGACGTGCTGGTCCTCGTGGACACGATGCTTGACCGCTACCCCGCCGGCGTCGGCGGTCGCGACCGCATCATCGAACTGATCGACGCGGGGCTCGACCACGCCCGGCGGCTGTCCTGCGCGCTGGCGGTCGCGGTGGTCCGCCGCTCGGGCGGCCGGGAGGCGGCCGAGGTCTCCGAGCGGCTCAACCGGCTGCGCGATCCTGCCGTCCTGGCCGCCGAGCTCCCCCATCGGGGCGGCGTGCCCGAGGTGGTGCTCCGAGAACTGTCCTGGCAGCAGCTGCTGCGCACGTGGGAACAGGAGGTTCCCTACCTCGGTCTGCGGGGCCAGCCCACTCGCGGCTTCACCGAGTACCTGCGGAGCCTGGACCTGAGCTGACCGTCTCGGCGGCCCCCACCTCGGTGCTGGCGCCCTCACTGGCGATCCGGCCGGAGCGGTCCTCCAGGTGCGCGCGGACGAACCACTGGAACAACTCGAGTTGCTCGCTCTGCGCGATAAGCAGGTCCTGGGACACCAGGTCGAGGTCGTCGAATTGGATGATCGCGGCGCGATGGTCGGCGACCACTCCGCTGTACACCAGGTCCAGAGCCGCCAGGTGCTCCTGGGTGCCGGCACGGTTGAGACTGTAGTCATCCCAGGTGCGGTGAGCCGCGATGTAACCGGGCGTGCCCACAGGCTCGAAGCCCAGCGTGGCGATGCGCTCAGCGAGCGTGTCACTCATCGCCCGGACCGCGTCGACCTGCGGGTCCAGCATCTCGTGGACGCCGATGAAGTTGGCGCCCACGACATTCCAGTGAATGTGCTTCAAGGTGAGCTGGAGGTCGAGCAGGGAGTTCAACCGACCCTGGAGGGTTTCCGCGACCTTCTGACCCTTTCCGGGCTCAAGTCCTGGAACGGTGTATTTCGATGCCATGAAGCCTCACCTCAGTGCGAACGTCTGTCAGTTCGCTCAAGCGTCTCCCGCCGATCCACGATTCAAGCCTGAAGATCCTGCGCGCGTGGGCCTGGACGTGCTAGACCGTCGGACAACTCGAACATCGGGGGTCGCGCGGGTCAATCAGCCCCGCCTCCGGCAGGACATGCCTGGAGACGGGCGACATGGACGTGCACAACCATCCCCGGAACAGGCAAGATGCCAAGGCGTCGATCGAGGACCAACCGGAACGAGGAGGTAGGCAGCACGATGGCCGCCCTGCGCCTGACGAGTCCCGCGTTCGCCCACGATGAGGTGTTGCCGCTCCGCCACACCGCTGATGGTGAGGACGTCTCCCCGCCCCTGGCGTGGACGGGCGTCCCGGAAGGCACGAAGGAACTCGTGCTGGTCTGCGACGATCCCGACGCTGACGCCGGCGTCTTCACCCACTGGGTGGTCTACGGCCTCGCCCCTGAGGTGAACGGCCTTCCGGAGGCGCTTCCCGACGACGCCATCATCGATGAGCCCGTGTCGCTGGTGCAGGGCCTCAACGAGTTCGACGAGGTGGGTTACCGCGGCCCCGAGCCCGACGAGGAGCGCGGCCGTCACCGGCTGTTCTTCAGGCTCTTCGCCCTCGACGAGGAGCTGGATCTGCCCGCCGGGGTGACCCGCGCCGAGCTGCGCCGGGCCGCCAAGGACCACATCATCGGCAGCGCCGAACTGGTCAGCATGACGTAGCGCTTGCGCCGGCTGCACGCCGGCGCAAGCTGGTAGCGTGCCCCGATGGCGATCATCAGGGAGCATGCCGACGGTGTGACCGTCCTGACCATGGACGACGGCCGCGTCAACGCCCTGGATCTCGACCTCTTCCACGCCCTCGACAGCGCCCTCGACGGCTGTATGGACGACTCCGCGATCGTGCTAGCCGGTCGACCGGGCATGTTCTCCGCCGGCCTCAACGTCAAGGTCATGGCCGGATTGGACGCCGACGGCATGGAGGACCTGCTCACCACCTTCGGCCGCACGATGCTGCGCATCTGGCTCGAGCCCCGCCCGGTCGTCGCCGCCGTGACCGGTCATGCGGTCGCCGGCGGCACGATCCTCGCGATGTGCTGCGACCATGCGGTGGCCGCCGAGGGCGACTACCGCTGGGGGCTGACCGAGACCACCATCGGTTTCGTGATGCCGCAGTGGGTCCTGGCCGTCGCCCGAGGCAACGTCGCCACGCAGCACCTCGACGACCTGGTGCTCCCGGGCGCGACCGTCGACCCCGCTCGCGCGGTCACGGTGGGCTACGCGGATGAGCTCGCCGCTCCGGAGGTGGTGGTGGACACCGCGGTTGCCCGCGCCCGCGAGTTGGCCGCCCTGCCCCGCGCCGTCTACGCCGCGACCAAGCGGCAGTTGCGGGGCGCGGCCGCCGACGCTGCGCGCGACGGCATGACCGGGGACCTGCGCGCCGCCCTCGCGTTGCGCACGTGATCGCCCCGTCCCAGGCGGAGACGCAGCGCCCCACCGCCGCTCCCGCGTGGATCCGCCGCTTCCGCGCCGCCCGCGTCCGGCTGCCCTCATGGGGACTGGACACGCCCCAACGGGCCGTTTACGCCACCAACGCGACCGGTGTGTGGCAGCTGATGTCCTGGGATCTGGACAACGACCGGCACACGCCGCTGACCGACAAGCCGACCGGCGTGGCCGGCGGGCGGGTGCTGCCCGACGGCTCAGGGGTGACCTGGTTCGACGACCACGACGGGGACGAAGTCGGTCGCTGGGTGGTCACCCCGTTCGGCGGCGGCGAGCCTGCTCCGCTGGTGGCCGACCTCGGCGAGGGCTGGAGCGCCGGGCTGTCGCTGCGCGGTCAGCAACTGGCCATCGGCATCGCCGGGCGGGACGGCTTCCGCATCCACACCGGCACGCGCGAGGCGACCCGGCAGGTATACGAGCATCGCAAACCCGCCGCCGTCGGCGGGCTGAGCCGCGACGGCCGGCTGCTGGCCATCAGCCACCACGAGCACGGCGACGTGCTGCATCCGGCCCTCAAGATCGTGCGAGCCCAGGACGGCGAGGTCGTGGCCGAACTGTGGGACGGGGCCGGCAACAGCGTCATGCCCTCCGGCTGGTCACGTGTGCCCGGGGATGAGCGGATTGCGATCCTCGCCGACCGCAGCGGGCGGACCCGGCCCCAGATTTGGACACCGTCGACCGGCGAGCGCACCCCCCTGACGCTCGACCTGCCCGGTGAGGTGTGGGTGGCTGACTGGGAGCCGGACGGCGCCGGCCTGCTGCTGGCCCACGATCATCTCGGCAGGACCGAGTTGTACCGTTACGACCTGGTCACCCACCGGGCGGAACGCCTGGACCTGCCGGAAGGCACCGTGGCGGGCGCCAGCATCCGCGACGACGGCGCGCTGTGGTACGCCTTCACCTCCTCGGTCGCCGCGCCCAGGATCCGGATCCGCGAAGTCCGCGGCGACCGCGCCCTGCTCGAGCCGCCCGGCGATCCCGCTCCCGACGGCCGCGCCTACACCTCGCTGCACTACGGCAACGGCGAGGGCGAGCAGGTTCATGCCTTCCTCGCCACCCCGGACCCGGCGATCTTCGGCCCGCCCCCTTATCCGCTGGTGGTCGAGGCCCATGGCGGGCCGACTGCCGCCGCCGAGGACACCTGGGACCCCTACACCCAGGCGTGGGTCGATCACGGGTTCGCGGTCCTGCTGGCCAACTACCGCGGGTCGACCGGCTACGGCAAGCGCTGGCAGGACGCGCTGGAGGGTGACCCCGGCCGACCGGAACTGATCGACCTGCGGGCCGGGCGCGACCACCTGGTCGCCGAGGGCGTCGCGGACGCCGCCCGGATCGTGCTCGAGGGTGCCTCCTGGGGTGGCTATCTGACCTTGCAGGGGCTCGGGACGCAGCCGGAGTCCTGGTCACTGGGCGTGGCCTTCCTGCCAGTGGCCGACTACCTGAGCGCGTTCGCCGACGAGAGCCCCGAACTGCAGGAGTTCGACGCATCGCTGTTCGGCGGCACGCCGGAGGAGTTGCCGGAGTTGTATAGGGAGCGCTCCCCCATCACTTACGTGGCGCAGGTGCGCGCGCCCGTGCTGATCGTCACCGGCCGCAACGACACTCGTTGCCCGTTACGTCAGGTTGAGAACTACGTCAGCGCGCTGAACGCGCAAGGCAAGACCGTCACCCTCGACGTCTTCAAGGCCGGCCACGGCTCCCACGCCGTCGTGGAGGTCATCCGCCAGCAGACGCTGGCCCTCGACTTCACCGCTGAGCACCTCAACACTCCCCGCGCCCAGCGCTGAGCTGCGATATCCCGCTCCTCGAGTGCACAGCATCGGCCCGCCCATAGCGTGCGCACGTGAACCGCGGTATCCCGCGTTTCAGGTGCGCGATGTCTCAGGCGCGAACGACCAGAGGCGGCGAAGGGATCAGATGGGCCAGGATTCCTGGCGCCAGGCGGCGTCCCAGAACATCCACTCGTAGCGGGAGGTGGTGACGAAGCGGTCGCGGACCCTCGCGAGTTCGGCGTCGCCGAGTTCGCCTCCGATGCGATCGGTCACGTCGAGCACGGCCTGGACGATGTCGCCGAACTCCTCACCGCCGTAGGTGTCGATCCACCGCTGGTAGAGCGGGTCGGGCGACCCTGACTTGAGCAGGTGCTTGCCGACCTCCCAGTAGATCCAGTAGCACGGCAGCACCGCACCGACGGCTTCGGCGAAGGATCCGCTGTGGACCGACGCCAGCAGGTAGCTGATATACGCCTGGTTGGTCGGCGCCACAGGGGTGGCGTCGATGTCCTCGGGCGTCATCCCGAACTCGGCGAAGAAACTGCCGTGCAGCGCGCGCTCGACCGCGATCGCGCCCGCCGAATGTTCGCTGAACATCGCGACGTCGTCCTCGCGCGGTGCCCGGCCCGCGCATACGCTGAGCGCCCGCGCGTAGTCCCGCAGGTAGTGGGCGTCCTGGGTGACGTAGTAGCGGAAGACATCACGGCCGAGCGTGCCGTCGGTCAGTCCGGCCAGGAACGGGTGGGCGAGGATCGCTCGATAGATGTCCTCGATCCCGTCCCACAGGCCCTCGGTGGTCGTAACGGGCGGCAACGACAGGCTCCTTCGAGTCGGCGGGTCAGGGCGGTTCAGGAACGGCGGTCGTGGTTGGTCAGATCCGGGATGCCCTCGACCGGCGTCGACGCCTCGGCGTAGAGCCTTCTGGGGATCCGCCCGGCCCGGTGGGCCAGCCGTCCGGCCTCGACCGCCTTGCGCATCGCCTCGGCCATGACGGCGGGCTGCTGCGCGCGGGTGACGGCGCTGGCCACCATCACCCCGTCGCAGCCCAACTCCATCGCGATCGTCGCGTCCGAGGCGGTGCCGATGCCCGCGTCCAGGATCACCGGCACCTCGGCCCCCTCGAGGATGATCGCCAGGTTGAAGGGGTTGCGGATGCCGCTGCCGCTGCCGATGGGCGAGCCCAGCGGCATGACCGCGGCGCACCCCAACTCCTCCAGGCGGCGGGCGAGGATCGGGTCGTCGTTGGTGTAGGCCAGGACCACGAAGCCGTCGTCGACCAGTTGCTCGGCGGCATCGATGAGCTCGATCGCATCCGGCAGCAGCGTACGGTCGTCGCCGATCACTTCGAGCTTGATCCAGTCGGTGCCGAACGCCTCGCGCGCCAGGCGCGCCGTCAGCACCGCATCTCGCGCGGTGTAGCAGCCGGCGGTGTTTGGCAGCAGCCGCGCGCCGCCCCGGTCCAGGACGTCCAGGATCGAACCGCGCGCGCCCGGATCGATCCGCCGCAGCGCGACGGTGGCGATCTCCGCACCCGAGGCCCGCAGGGCCTGCTCCAGAGCATCCAGGCTCGATGCCCCTCCGGTCCCAATGATCAGGCGCGACGTGAAGCGTTCACCACCGAGCATGAGCGGATCGTCCAACGTCAGCCTCCCTGGATCGGTGCGAGGACCTCGACCCGGTCGCCGGGTGACAGCCGGGTGGTCCACCAGTGTCGCCGTGTGACGACCTCGCCGTTGAGGGCGACCGCGATACCTGCCTGCGCGCGCTCGTCAGCCTCGGGGGGCACCGGGCGCACCTGAGCGACCACGTCACCTACGGTCGTGTCATCAGCCAGTTCCTGCACGCCGCCGTTCACCACCACTCTCATGAGATCGGCTCCCGCACCGTGGCGCCCGTGAACCGGCGGGGCGAGAAGGGCGCGAAGCGCTCGGGCAACCCCCCACCCGCCAGCAGGTCCACGATGCCCTCGGCCGTGGCCGGGGTGAGCAGCACGCCGTTGCGGTAGTGACCGGTGGCCAGGACCAGCCCCTCGAGAACGGCGGGCCCGATCAGCGGCGCGTTGTCAGGCGTGCCGGGGCGCAGCCCGGCAGTCAACTCGGTCACTTCCAGCTCGGTGACCCCCGGCAGCAGTTCGTAGGCGTAGCGCAGCAGATCCAGCACCGCCCCGGCGGTCATGGTGGTGTCGTAGCCGCGCTCCTCCACGCTGGCGCCCACCACCAGCCGCCCGTCGGCCCGGTTCACCACGTACACGTCCAGGCCGCGGATGTTGCGGGTGGCCAGCAGCGCATCCGCGGGACCACGCAGGTGCAGCAACTGGCCCTTGACGGGGCGCACCGGCGGCACGGCCTCCGGTGGCAACCCCCGCACCTTCCCGGACCACGACCCGGCCGCCAGGACCAAGGTGCCGCAGCCGAGCTCCTCACCGCTGTCCAGCCGCACCCCGCGCACCCGGTCCCCCTCCACGAGCAGCGTGGTCGCCGCGGCAGGGCGGAAGCGCACGCCCGCGCGCTCGGCGGCCACGCGCAGGGCGGTCACCAGTGCGCGGTTGTCCACCTGATGGTCACCAGGCACCAGGATCCCCCCGCGCACCCGAGGCGCCAGCGACGGCTCCAGGGACCGGCACTCGCGAGCGCGCAGCCGCTCGACCTGGAGCCCGAGGCGCTGCTGGAAGGCGAACAGTTCCTCCAGCGCGGCGTTGTCGTCGGTGTCGCGGGCCACCGTCAGGGTGCCGCTGCGCCGGTAACCGACCGGCCGGCCCGCGGCCTCCTCCAGCTCCGCGGCGAAGTCGGGCCAGAGCTCGCTGGAGTACAGGTTGAGCCGGAGCAGCCGCTCCTCGCCGTAGTGCACCTCGGTGACGGGCGCGAGCATCCCCGCCGCGGCCCAGGACGCGCCCTTGCCGGGGGTGGGATCGACCACCTGGGTCGACAGCCCGGCGCCGGCCGCCTTCCAGGCAACCGCCAGCCCCAGCGTCCCCCCACCGACGATCACGAGGTCCGGACCTGGACCTGGCAAACCTTTCCTGTACGCCACGTTCACGCCCCGAACCGTACCCTCGCCCAAGGGTGGCATCAGATATCCCTGGGCGATCAGCGGTCCATCGCGGGACTGGCCACACGACCTCCGATGACGACATCGGCAGGTTGACGCTCTGGAGTTCTTCTGCCTAAGGTTCCGTATCCAGGATACGGCGTTCTGCAATGCGGGAAGTTCGTCACGCCGCGTTCGTTTGTCGCGCGGGCGGCGGGTGGTCGCCACAGCCGGCCATCCGCTTGCGGAACCTCGACAAGGGGGTCGCAGTGGAAGAGCAAGTGACGACCAACGCGTTTGTCGCGCTGGCGGGTTTCATCGCCGTCATCGCGTTGCTGTTCCTGACGATCACGAGGTTCAAGTGGCACGTCTTCATCGCGCTGCTGGTGCCGATGATCCTGTTCGCGCTGCTGCCCGGCATCGACCGAGCGGTGTTCATCGACGCCTTCGAGCAGGGCTTCGGCAGCACGATCCAGAGCATCGCCGTCGTGATCGTCCTGGGCTCGCTCATCGCCGAGGCGCTCAGAAACACCGGCGGGATCGAGCGGATCACACTGTCCATGATCAACTTCGTCGGTCGCAAGCGCATGCCGCTGGCCCTGACCCTCTCGGGGTTCGTGATCGGCATCGCGATCTTCTCCGACGTCGGCTACGTCATCCTCAACCCGCTGGTGCACGCCTCCGCCCTGCAGGTGGGCACGAACATGAGCGTGATGGCGACCGGGTTGGTGGGCGCGATGCAGCTCACCCATGCCCTCGTGCCACCCACCCCGGGCCCCCTGGCCGCCGCCGCGCTGGTGGACGCCAACATCGGCCGGGTCATCCTGTTCGGGTCGCTCGTGACGCTGGTGGGATCGCTGGCCGGCTGGATGTTCGCCAGGATCGTGGGACCGCGCATCGACTCGCCGCCGTCCGAGGAGTTCACCGGACAGTCGTTCGCCGACCGGGGCGAGGCGTCCCAACTGCCGGCGCTGGGGTGGGCCTACGCGCCGATTCTCATCCCCCTGTCGCTGATCGCCGGCCAGAGCGTGGCGGCTTTCGCCCTGCCGGAGGGGCACGTGGTCAACGCGGCGATGCTGTACCTGGGCTGGCCGGTGGTCGCCCTGAGCATCGGCGTCCTGCTGGCCTACCGCAGCACCTCCGCCGAGCACCGCAAGGAGTGGACGAGCGGGTGGGTGGAGGAAGCGCTCCGCATGTCCGCCATGATCATCATGGTCACCGGGCTGGGGGGCGCCCTCAGCCAGATCCTGCAGGCCACGCCGGCGGTGGACGCGATCGCCAACGGCGTCGCGGCCACTGGACTGCCATCGATCTTCCTGCCGTTCGTGCTGGGTGTCGTCGGCAACATGATCACCGGGTCCACCACCGTCGGTGTGATCACGGCCGCGTCCATCGCCGCGCCGATGATGGGCACCCTGGGGCTGAGCCCCGAGGCGACGATGCTCGCCGGCGCGAGCGGGTCGGTCATCGTGAAGTACGTCAACTCCAGCTACTTCTGGGTCTGCACCTCGCTGTCGCGGATGCCTTTGCGATCCGCGCTGATCTCCTACGGCGGCGTCACGCTGGTCGGCGGGATCGTGACGATGGCCGCCGTCTACGCCCTGTGGGCGGTCGGGATCCTGTAGCGGCGGGAGACCCGCCGGGGTCAGCGCAGCGCCGCTCGCAGCAGCTCGACCGGGTGGCGGGCCGAGCGCCCGGTGCCGTGGGCGATCTGCTGGCGGCACGAGACCCCGGTGGCGGACAGCAGCGTTCCGGGGGGCTCGGCCCGCACGGCGGGGAACAGGCGCTGACCGCCGATCTGCAACGACAGGTCGTAGTGCTCCCGCTCGAACCCGAACGAGCCGGCCATGCCGCAGCAGCCCGCATCCACCTCGACGACCTGCGCGCCCGGGATGCGCTCGAGCAGCGCGAGGGTGGCGGCGGTGCCCCGCAGGGCCTTCTGGTTACAGTGCCCGTGATAGAGGATCCGCCGGCCGCTGACCGCCGAGTCCGGGTCCAGCTCCAGCCCCCCGTCGTCCAGGGCCTCCAACAGCACCTCGTCGATCAGCCGCGCCTGGGCGCCCACCGCCTTCGCGCGCGGATCACCGGGCAGCAGGCTGGGGTGCTCATCGTCCAGGGTGAGCACGCAGGAGGGCTCGCAGCCGACGATGGGCACCCCCCGCTCGGCCTCGGCGGCAAGGCGGCCGACCATCGTGTGCGCGGCCCGCCGCGCGTCGTCGAGCAGGCCCTTGGAGATGGCCGGCCGCCCGCAGCACCCGCGGTCCTCGAGCCGGACTCGCCAGCCCGCGAGCTCCAGCAGCTCGATGGCCGCCCGGCCGATCGCCGGCTCGCTGAAGCTGGTGAACGAGTCTGCGAGGAACACCAGGTCGCCTCGCGGGAACGGCCCCTGCGGTGCGGGGCGGCGCGCAAACCAGCGCGATAGGGTCACGCGCTCGAAGCGCGGCAGGGGGCGGCGCCGGTCGATGCCGCTCACCCGCTCCAGCAGGGCTCTGGCCGGGCCGAGCCCGCCCGCGGCGTTGGACAGCGGCGCCAACGCCGAGCCCAGACGGCTCAGGCGCCGCACGCCGGCGAAGATGCGGGCGCGCAGCGGTGTCCCGTGCAGGTCGTGGTAGTGGGCAAGGGTTTCGCTCTTCAGGGCCGCCATGTCCACCGACATCGGGCATTCGGACTTGCAGGCCTTGCACTCCAGGCACAGGTCGAGGATCTCGTGGAGCCGCTCGTCGCCGAGCGCGGTCCGCGGATCAGGCTCTGACAGGGCTTTGACCAGGGCCATCGCGCGCCCGCGGGTGGAGTGCTCCTCTTCCTTGGTGGCCATGTAGGAGGGGCACATCACGCCGTCGCCCGTCTTGCGGCACGCCCCGATGCGCATGCAGCGGTCGGCGGCGGCGCGCATCGCCCCGTCGGCCGACGGCTGGTCGGCGAACGCCAGGTGGGTGCGCAGCGGCTGCGGCGGGGGTAGGGCGGGGTCCCTGAGGTGCTCGGTCATCGCGGGGGCGTCCACGATCTTGCCGGGGTTCATCCTGTTGTCCGGGTCGAAGAGTCCCTTGACCGCACGCAGGGCCCCGTAGAGCTCGTCGCCGAACAGCCCCCGGTTGAACTCGCTGCGGGCGAGCCCGTCGCCGTGCTCGCTGGAGTTGGCGCCGCCGTAGGAGGCGACCAGGTCCCGGATCTCCTCGGCGACGGCGCGCATGACCGCGGCGCCGCCCGGCCGGGTCAGGTCGATGAAGGGCCGGACGTGCAGGCAGCCCACGCTGGCGTGCCCGTAGAACCCGGCGCGGAGCTTGTGGCGATCCAGGATCTCGCGGAAGCGCTCGCTGTACTCGGCCAGGTGCCGGGGGTCGACCGCAGTGTCCTCGACGAACGCCAGGGGCCGCTCCGCGCCGCGGCTGGCGGCCATCAGCAGCCCCAGCCCGGACTTGCGGACTTTCAACAGCGGCCGCTGCTGTGCCGCGGTGACTGCCCGGACGACCGCGTAGCCGTGCCCGTGCTGCCGCCAGCGAGCCAGGAGACCGTCGAGACTGGCGGTGGCCTCGACCTCGGAGTCGGCGTAGAAGGTCACGAACAGCAGCGCCGAGGGGTCGCCGTCCAGGACGGTGGACAGCTCGGCGAACTCGTGCTTGGACTTGGCCAGATCCAGGATCGTCCGGTCCATCAGCTCCACCTGGGCCGGCTGGAAGGCCAGGGCGTCCTCGGTCGCCGCGATCGCCTGCCCCGTCGAATGGAAGTGCCCGACGGCGATGACCCGGACCTCGGGCAGCGGCACGAGCCCGACCTCCGCCTCCACCACCGCCGCCAATGTCCCCTCCGACCCCACGACCAGCTGGGCGAGGTCCAGGGGGCGGTCCAGCAGGCGGTCCAGCGCGTAGCCGCTGTTGCGCCGCCAGAACGCGGGATAGCGGTCGGCGATGTCCTGCCGGTGCCGCTCGACCAGGGCCGGGATGTCGCGGTACAGGCGGCCCTCCAGGGTGTCCGCCCGCCCGCGCCGGGTCGCCTCGTCCCCGTCGACCGCTGACAGCCGTGCGCGCGTGGTGTCCGAAAGGATCACGTCGAGTGCGCGGATGTGCGACGCGGTGCTCCCGTAGATGACCGACTGGGAACCACACGAGTTGTTGCCGATCATCCCGCCCAGCGTGGCCCGACTGCTGGTGGACGTGTCCGCGCCGAACGCGAGCCCGTGCGCGGCCGCGGCCCGGTTGAGGTCGTCCTGCACGAGTCCGGGTTGCACGCGCGCGGTCCTGGCCTCAGGCTCCAGCGCGAGCACCCGGCTCATGTGCCGTGAGAAGTCCAGGACGACCGCCTCCCCGACGGTCTGGCCGGCCAGGCTCGTGCCCCCGCCCCGGGGCAGGACCGGGACCTCGAACTCGGTCGCCACCGCGATGGCGGCCGCCACGTCGTCCGCGTCACGCGGGCACACGACGCCGATCGGCTCGATCGCGTACGAGCTGGCGTCGGTCGAGTACAGATGGCGGGTGTAGGCGTCGAACCGCACCTCACCCTGGAGCGCCGTGGAGAGCGCCGCCTCCAGCTCGGTGCGCGGCCGGTGCGTGGGAGTGACGGATGTCATAGCGCTCCTGGCTCTTCGACGGTCGAATCGCCCGCTGCAGCGACCGGCTCCTTCCGCCTCAGGGAAGCTGCGCGAGGCGCCGAGCCTTCGTCCTGCGTCATGATAATCGAGCGGCGCGTGCAGGCCGGATGAAGACCCTCCCCCGGATGCGGCCTGGCGATGGGTAGCGGCACGTGAGCGACGTCGGGGCCACTTCTCCACAGGCCGCAGCGGAAGCTGCACGGCGATCCGGCCCGCCGGCGTTACGCTGCCGAGCATGACCACGATCACCACGGCCGCCCCCGAGGTGCACGCCGAGGACGCCGCCCAGCCCATGAGGCTGTCGTTCTCGCGGGTGGACACCTACCAGCAGTGTCCGCTGCGCTTCCGCTTCGCCTACCTCGACAAGCTCCCGTCCGAGCCCAGCCCCCACCTTTCCTGGGGCACCTCGGTGCACCGTGCGATCGAGGCCTGGTGGAGCCAGAAACTGCCCGCCGCCCCCCCGGTCGACGTGCTGTTGCAGGCGCTCTACGACTGCTGGGACGACACCGGCTTCGAGGGCATGGCCCGCGAGGACAAGATCGCCTGGTACCGGCACGCCCAGGACGTGCTGCGCCGGCACCACGAGCGCCACGCCCCGAGCTTCGTGCCGGCGGTCGCCAGCGAGGAGTGGTTCGCGCTGCAACTCGGGCCCGACATCGAGGTGGTCGGGTCGATCGACCACGTCGCCCGCACCGACGGCGGCGGGATCGGCATCGTCGACTGGAAGACGAGCAAGCGCGCCAAGACCCGCCAGGATGTGCGCGGCAGCCTGCAGCTGGCGATCTACGCGCTCGCCGCCGTGGAGCTGTGGGGTCACGAACCGGAGTGGGTGGCGCTGGACTTCGTGGTCTCCGGTGTGCGGGTGGCGGTGCCGCGGGAGGAGATCGACACCGACGCGGCCGTGGCGACGATCTCCGAAGTCGCCGAGCGGGTCCGCGCCGAGGCCTTCACACCCTCCCCGTCACGGCTGTGCGACTGGTGCGACTTTCGCAGTCTATGCCCGGCCTTCGAGGGCGAGGGGCCCGACGTGGCGGGCCGGGCCGCCATCGAGCTCACCAGGTTGCGCCGCAAGCGCGAGCGGGACGAGGCGCGCATCAACGAACTGGAGCAACTGGTGCGTGACCGGCTCGGCCCGGAGGCGGTTCTGGAGGAGGGAGCCGGCCGGTAAGCCGGATTCTGTGCGTCCCGGCGATGCCGGGAGCGGCGACCATCTGTCTGGGACCGACGTTGCCGCCGGCCTCGTGCGGCCTACCCGGTGCTCGGCGGGCCACCTCATCGCACCTGCTTGGCCTTGCTCCGGACGGGGTTTACCTGGCCACCGGTGTCACCACCGGTGCCGGTGCGCTCTTACCGCACCCTTTCACCCTTACCGGTACCCGCGCCATGTTGCGCGGGCCCCTGGCGGTCTGCTCTCTGTTGCACTGTGCCGCGCGTCACCGCGCCTGGGCGTTACCCAGCGTCCTGCCCTGCGGAGTCCGGACTTTCCTCGACGGGTCATCCCGCCGCGGTCGCCTGGCCGACTCCCTCCTGACCAGCCTACTCTGCCGTCGTACGAACACCGGCCTGCCGGTCAGCCGGTGGGTACCAGGATGCGACCACACTGCTCGCATCGGGCCAAGCCCTCGCCGGACTGCTCCTGCACGTCCTCAAGCTCGATCGCGGTGAGAGTCAACCGGCAACCCTGGCAGGTCTGACCCCGTAACTCCGCCACGCCCACACCGTCCTTGCGGACGCGGAGTTCGTCGTAGTAGGCGACCACGTCGGGAGGCAGGTCAGCGGCAACCCTCGCGCGCTCCTCCCTGCTCGCCGCCAGGTCGGTGTCGATGCCCTGGGCGGCCGCGTCGCGGGCGCCCGTCAACTCCTGGACCGACCCGGTCAGCTCGCGGTGGCGCTCGCGCAGGGCCTCCACCACCGACTCCAACTCCTCGCGCTGCTCCATGATCTCCAGCAGCGCGTCCTCCAGGTCTCTCTTGCGCCCGCGCAGTGACGACAGTTCGGAGCGCAGCGCGTCAAGCTCGCGCTCGGAGGTGATCAGTCCCGAGTACATGCGGCCTTCCTCGCCTTTGCGGCGGGCATCGACCGTGGAGATCTCGTCCTCGTGCCACTTCTGCTGGCGGGCGAGCCGTTCCAACTGCTCACGGTTGGCGGCGTACTCGCCGGCGATCTTCTCCAGCAGTTCGGCGTTCTCGCCCAGGGCCTTCTGCTCAGGCAGGTGCGCGCGGCGATGCTCGAGCTGGCGGATGGCCGTGTCGACCCGCTGAAGGTCGAGGAGCCTGCGCTGCTCGGCTGGCGTGGCCGCGATCACGATGTCTCTCCTGCGCTCTCCCCCTCGCCGGGGTAAGTGGTCCAGGGATCGGTGCTGACCTCCGACGCTAGCAGTTGAGCCCGCAGTCCGCGTTCACCGGCGGTGGCCGCCAGGGCGGCACGAAACGCTGGCAGCGCCGCGGCTTCGGTGGCGTAATGGCCCGCATCGATGAGCGCCAGTCCCATGGTGCGAGCATCAAGCGCGGGATGGTGCCGCAGATCCCCAGTGACGTATACGTCGGCCTGCGCGGCGAGGGCGTTGGGGATCAGCGAGTCGCCGGCGCCGCCGCACACCGCGACACACCGGACGGTCGCGGCGAGGTTCCCGGCCACCCGCAGCCCCGGGGCGGGCAGCCTACCGGCCAGGGTGGCCGCCACCTGGCGCAACGTCAACGGCGCGGGCAGCATGCCGACCAGCCCCAGCCCCTTGTCGCGGGCCTCCGGCGGAGGGGGTGGATCGACGAGGGGATAGGCGTCCCAGGCGACCTCCTCGTAGGGGTGCTCCCCGGTGAGGGCGGTGACGACCGCACCGAGGCGATCACGGGTCACCACGATCTCCAGGCGGTCCTCGGCGACCTCGTTGAGCCGCTGCCGCTCCCCCACCGCTGGAGCGGCGGCCGCGGAGGGGCGAAAGGTACCGGTCCCCGCCACCCGGAACGAGCAGTGGTCGTACTCGCCGATGACGCCCGCGCCCACTTCGGCCATCGCGCCCAGCACCCGGGCGGTGTCGTCATGGGGGATGAACGTCACCAGCTTGACCCGGCCCGGGCGAGGACCGGACTGGGGCGCCAGCGCGCGGACACCGGTCAGGGACAGGATCGCGGCCACGGGGTCGCTGGTCCCGGGAACGGCCGCGTCCAGGTTGGTGTGGGCGGCGAGGATCGCAATGCCGCTGCGGGCTGCGCGCAGGGCCAGGCGGCCGGCGGCGGTACTCGGGGTCAGGCTCGGCAGCGGCCGGAACAGCAGCGGGTGGTGCGCCAGGATCAGATCGGCGCCGAGCCGCCCCGCCTCCTCCAGGGTCGCCTCGGTGACGTCGAGGCAGACCAGGACCGCCGTGACCGCGTCGCGGGGGTCGCCGACCTGGAGACCCACATGGTCCCACGCGGCGGCGTCGCGCTCCGGGTAGCGGGCGTCGACCAGCGCGATCCAGTCAGCCAGGCGGTCGGCGGTGTCCACACCAGGATGCTTGCGGACCCCGCGGGAGTTCTCAAGCGACTGGACGTTCGCGACCAAGGCCGCTGTGCACCTTGAGCGCGGCATGCCGCCGTTCACATGCACGCCCGCCGAGCCGGACCCGCCCTGCGGACGGAAAGCGCGGGATCTCGCGCCAGAGGTGCGCAGCAGATCGGTCGCCCTCGCCTGCCTTTCGGGACAGCGGGTTTTCCACAGACGGCGAGGGCCGGAAGAGGCGTCCACGCCGCCTCGTGATCAATCCTCGCGGCATGGACTCGTGGAGACAGCTTGCGAAGCGTGCCAGTCGGCAGCAAGGGCTGGTAACCCTGCATCAGGCGGTGGCGCTCGGGCTGCCGGCACGGACCGTGCAGGACCATGCCCGGCGGCTTGGGTGGACAAGGATCCACCGAGGCGTCTACGCCTTGCCCGGCAGCCTGCCGACGTTCGATCAGCAGGTGATGGCCGCCCTGCTCGCCTGTGGCCCGCGCTCGGCCGCCAGCCATCCAAGGCTCAGGCTGACGCGTGAGTCTGTAGGAAGTCACGAGCTCTGTTGTGCTGCTGGGCGGGTGCGCCTCCACCGGATCGGCGGGGTGGCGGCGTAGGGTGAGATGCCCGGTGGCGCACCCGGCGGAGCGGCCGTGATCGCGGGCGGCGGGCGTCGCAACCCATCGATGTGAGGAGAGCCTCGGTCGTGGCGTTCTATGCCGACCTGCACATCCACTCGAAGTACTCGCGGGCCACCAGCCGCGACTGCGATCTGGAGCATCTGGCGTGGTGGGCGGGCCGCAAGGGGATCGGGGTGGTCGGCACCGGAGACTTCACCCACCCGGCATGGTTCGCCGAGCTCGGCGAGCACCTGGTTCCGGCCGAGCCGGGCCTGTTCCGCCTGCACGAGGATCTCGAGCGCGACGTGCACCGGCGCCTGCCGCCCTCCTGCCGTGGACCGGTCCGGTTCATGCTGTCGGTCGAGATCTCCACGATCTACAAGAAGGGCGAGCGCACCCGCAAGGTCCACCACCTGGTGTACGCGCCAGACTTCGACACCGCGGCCGCCATCAACCGCAAGCTGGGCGCGATCGGCAACATCGCCTCGGACGGGCGCCCGATCCTGGGTCTGGACTCGCGGCACCTGCTGGAGCTGACCCTTGAGAGCGGTGACGGCGCGTACCTCGTGCCGGCGCACGTCTGGACGCCCTGGTTCGCGGTGCTGGGCTCCAAGTCCGGGTTCGACGCGGTCGAGGACTGCTACGACGACCTGGCCGGCCACATCTTCGCCGTGGAGACCGGACTGTCGTCGGACCCGCTGATGAACTGGCGGGTGTCCGGCCTCGACCGCTACCGCCTGGTGAGCAACTCCGACGCCCACTCCCCACCCATGCTGGGGCGCGAGGCGAGCGTGTTCGGCACGGACGTGGACTACTTCGCGATGCGCGCGGCGCTGCAGAGCGGGGACGGGTACCGCGGGAGCATCGAATTCTTCCCCGAGGAGGGCAAGTACCACCTGGACGGGCACCGCGCCTGCGGGATCCGCCTGGAGCCGACCGAGACACGGCAGCGCGACGGCGCCTGCCCCGGCTGCGGCAAACCCCTCACCGTCGGCGTGCTCCACCGCGTCGAGGCCCTGGCGGACCGCCCGGAGGGCGCACGCCCGGAGGGCGCGGCGGGCTTCCGCAGCCTGGTGCCGCTCGCCGAGATCGTCGGTGAGATCCGTGGCGTCGGGCCGAAGAGCAAGACGGTCGCCCGTGAGGTGACCGCCCTGATCGACCGCCTCGGACCGGAGTTGCCTCTGCTGGAGCGGTTGCCGCTGGCCGAGATCGGGGAGGCGGACTCGCCGGTGCTGGTCGAGGCGATCGACCGCCTGCGGCGCGGGCAGGTGATCCGCGAGGCCGGCTTCGACGGCGAGTACGGCGTCATCCGCATGTTCGAGGAGGCCGAGCTGCGCGGTCCAGCGACCGTGGCGCTCGCCCTGGACGATCTGGCGCCCGCAGCCGGGAACCTGGATGGGTCGCGCCAGGGCCGTTCGGCGGCAGCGGACCGGCCCACCCTCCTGGCACCGCCGCCGGACGGGCCGCTCACTGCCGCGGACGCCTCCGAGGCGTCTGGGGCCAGTCCCCCTGTCCCGGGGACTGACGTGGCGCAGCCGCTGTTCACCGGCTCGGCGGTGCTCGACGGGCTGGATCCGCAGCAGCGGGCGGCGGCCGCGATCACCGAAGGACCGCTGCTGGTCGTCGCCGGACCAGGCACGGGCAAGACGCGGACGCTCACCCATCGCCTCGCCCACCTGATCGGCGACCACGGCGTGCCGCCCGAACGCTGCCTGGCCATCACCTTCACCCGGCGTGCCTGCGAGGAGTTGGAGCAACGACTTGCCGGGCTGCTGCCCGGCCGCGCCTCCCGCCTCCTGGTCACCACCTTCCACGGCCTGGGATGGCGGATCATCCGCGAGCACCACGAGTCGCTTGGGCTGCCCGCCGACGTGCGCGTCGCCGACGAGCCGCAACGTCTCGAACTGGTCAGGGCCCTGCTCGGCGGTTCCGAGCGCGAGGCCCGGCGGCGTCTGACCGCCCTGTCCGAGGTGAAGCGCGCCCCCGCCACCACTCTCGGCGCCGACGCGGATGCGGGGGCCGCGCTGGCGAGCTACGACCGCGCGCTGCGGGAACGCGCGCTGGTCGACTTCGACGACCTGACCTCGTTGCCGGTGCGGCTGCTCGAGGCGGACGCCGACCTGGCCGCCGAGTACCGCACCCGGCACCAGTGGATCGCCATCGACGAGTACCAGGACGTCGACGAACTGCAGTACCGCCTGGTGCGCCTGCTCGCCCCGCCCGAGGGCAACCTGTGCGCCATCGGCGACCCCGACCAGGCCATCTACGGCTTCCGAGGCGCTGACGTCGGGTTCTTCCTGCGCTTCCACCAGGACTTCCCAACCGCCCGCAGCGTGCGCTTGGTCCGCAACTATCGCTCCAACGCCACGATCGTCGATGCCGCCGTTCAGGCCATCGCGCCCTCGACCCTCGTACCGGACCGCGCGCTGGCCGCCGTGCGCCAGGACGATCCGCCGCAGCGGATCGTCGTCCACGACGCGCCCTCGGCGCGCAGCGAGGCGGAATTCGTCGTCCACACCATCGACCAGTTGCTGGGCGGCTCCTCGTACTTCTCCATGGACAGCGGGCGGGTGCATGCCGGCGACGGCGCGGATCTGTGCTTCGCCGACTTCGCTGTGCTCTACCGCACCGGTGCCCAGGCCGAGCCCCTGATCGAAGCGCTGGAACGGGCCGGGATGCCCTTCCAGAAGCGGTCGCACGATCGCCTGGTGGACCGCCCGGGCGTGCAGGCCATCCTGCAGACCCTCAGCGAGGCGCAGGAGGCTGCCGAGGGCGAGCCTCCGATCACGGTGCTGATCCGCATCCATGAGGCCGCCAAGAACGCCATCGGTACCGCGGAGGCCGAAGCGCCGGGGACACCCGGCGGGGACCGGTCGGAGGAGATCAGGGCGGCTCTGGACCTCCTCGAACCGCTGGCCGAGCGCTGCGAGGCGGATCTGCGCCGTTTCCTGAGCGAGTTGGCACTCGGCGCGGAGGTCGACACCTGGGATCCGCGCGCGGATCGGGTCTCGCTGCTCACCCTGCACGCCGCGAAGGGCCTTGAGTTCCCGGTCGTGTTCCTGGTCGGCTGCGAGGACGGCCTGCTCCCCCTGCGCTGGGACGCCGCCGGGGGCGACGACGACGCGGACGCGGAACGCGGCGCCGAGGAGCGGCGGCTGTTCTTCGTGGGCATGACCCGCGCGCGCTCGCGCCTGTTCCTCACCCGCGCCCGCCGGCGGGCGCGACACGGAAGCGCGCACGACACGCGACCGTCACCCTTCCTGGCCGATCTGCAGGACGTCCTGCTGGAACGGCTCCACGCCGAGCACCGCCCCCCGAAACGGCAACGGTCGCCCGCCGGGGATCAACTCCGGCTCTTGTAGGCCCGGCATCCGACGGCTCGGGACAAAGCGCCCTAGTTGTGCTATGTCTGTCCTGAGCAGATTCGCTCCGGTGACATCCGGTGACAGACCCCCAAACGAGGTCCGGGTACCGGGATACGGGCCACGAGATCGAGCGCAGCGCGAGATCCGATCGCCCAGGAGGGAGCCGCCATGCTGTCCGACCCCGCCCTGGACGTCCAGTCCTCGCCTACACCGCCCGGTGAGGGGGCGCGCAGGTAGCCCCGGCGGTACCGGTGGGTCTGCAACTCGACCGGGCTGACTTCGGCCCCCTGGACTACGCACGCATGAGCGAGCGGCTCGACCAGTGCCTGCAGGCGCTGGGCAGGCTGCTCGAGCGGCCGGAGTTCGGTGCCGGGGCGCCAACGCTTGGGGCCGAACTGGAACTGTTCCTCGTCGATGACGCGGGGCGGCCCCTGCCGCGCAACGCGGAGGTCCAGGCCGCTGCTTGCGACGAGCGCTTCACCCCGGAACTCGGCCGCTACAACCTTGAATGCAACCTTTCCCCGGTCGCGGTCCCGGGGCCATGCTTCAGCGCGCTGGGCGGCCAACTGCGCGACGCGCTCGCGACCGTGCGGCACGCGGCGGCGCAGGTCGACACGCGGGTCGCGCTGATCGGCATCCTGCCCACGCTGCGCCGTGACGATCTCGGCCCCGCGGCCATCAGTGACGTACCGCGCTACTGGACCCTGGACCGCCGCCTGCGGGCACTCCGCGGCGAGCCGTACCGCATTCACATCAACGGTGCCGATCCCCTGATGATCGACTGTGACGACATCTCCCCGGAGACGGCGAACACGTCCCTGCAACTGCACCTGCGCGTACCCCCGGCCGACTTCGCGCGCATCTACAACGCGGCACAGATCGCCACCGCGCCGGCGCTCGCGGTCGCCGGCAACTCCCCCACCTTCCTGGAACACCGGCTGTGGGAAGAGACGCGGATCGTGCTGTTCAAACAGGCGGTCGACCAGCGCGGCCGGGCGGTGCGCCGGCTGCGGGCACCGCGTGTCGGTTTCGGGACGGGCTGGGTTCGCCGGAGCGCGCTGGAACTGTTCGTCGAGGGCGTGCGGCGCTACGAACCGCTGATCCCGGTCACCTCCGACGAGCACCCGCTGGAACGTGTGGCCGCGGGCGACGTTCCCCTGCTGGAGGAGCTGCGCCTGCACCAGGGCACGGTCTGGCTGTGGAACCGTCCGGTCTACGACGCGTTCACCGACCCCCACCTGCGCATCGAGTTTCGCGCGCTGCCCGCCGGTCCGACGGTGACCGACATGCTGGCCAACGTCGCGTTCCTGCTCGGGGTGACGCTGGCGCTCGCCGCGGACGCCGAGTGGTGGACGGACGCCCTGCCCTTCGACCGGGCGCACGACAACTTCTACCGAGCGGCCCAGTCGGGCCTGGACGCCGTGCTGACCTGGCCGGCACCGGATGCGGGCCTGACCAGGGTCACTTCCTGCGAGCTGATCCCGCGGCTGCTGCCTGTGGCGCGGCGCGGCCTGGCTGCCGCGGGGATCGACGGCGCGGAGTCCGCCGAGCTGCTGCAGGTCATCGCCGGCCGGGTGGCGGCCCGGCAGACCGGTGCGGTCTGGCAGCGTCACACGCTGGCCGACCTGGAGCCGCGCCTGGGACGCCGCCAGGCGCTGATGGCCATGCTGCGGCGCTACCTGAAGCACGCGCACACCGACCGGCCGGTGCACACCTGGCCGGTGTGAGCTGGTTCAGTGCTCGGAGGGCGAGGTCTCCTCCGCAGCCGGCGCGTTCGGCGCGGTCGTGCCCGGCAGGTGCAGGAAGCTGTCGACACTGCGAACGCCGGCAACCTGCTCGACCCTCCGGCGCAACTCGCGGATCTGGCCGGGCCGGTCGAGTTGGCCGCGCAACGCCACGACGCCGTCGACGGCGTCCACGTTGATCGTGTACGGACTCCACTCGGGGCCGCCGAGCACCTCGCTGCGCACCTTGTCGACCAGTGTCCGGTCATTATCCGGCGTCTCAGCCGCGGCGTCGCAAGTGGCCTCGTGCGCCATCCCGACCAGCCGGTCCTGGGTGCGCTTACGCTGGACGGCCATCTCGTCCTCGAGCTTGCGACCGGCGGTGCGGACGCGGGAAGCGACCTGGTCCCTTGTCCGGACGCGCCGGGTACGCCCCTGCTCGGTGTCCAGGAAGTACTGGACGGCGGCACCGGCCGTTACCGCCCCGCCCACCAGGAAGGTCTTCCAGGGAAGTCTCATGGCTGGGTCTCCTCCGTCGGATGTTCCCCTGCCATCTACCCCTGCGACGGGGGATGAATGCGGCGGCGCGGGATCGTGACCGGCGGGCTCACTGTCCGGTGCGGCGTCGGTCCTTGAACTTGGCTGTGAGGTAGTCCCGGTTCAGCATGGCGATGAAGTCGATGCTGATGTCGACCGGGCAGGCGGCCTGGCACTCGCCGTAGTTGGTGCAACTGCCGAACTCGGACTCCATCTGATCGACCATGGCGGTCACCCGGGTCCAGCGCTCGGGCTGACCCTGCGGCAGCAAGTTGAGATGCGCCGCCTTGGCCGACGTGAACAGTTGCGCGGCGCCGTTGGGGCAGGCCGCCACGCAGGCGCCGCAGCCGATGCAGGCAGCCGCGTCCATCGCCGTCTCCGAGGCGTCCTTGGGCACGGGCACCAGGTTGGCGTCTGGCGCACTTCCCGTCGGCACGGAGATGTAGCCGCCCGCCTCGATGATCCGGTCAAACGCGCTCCGGTCCACCACCAGGTCCCTGATCACCGGGAAGCCCGACGCCCGCCACGGCTCGACGGTGATGACGTCACCTTCGGAGAAGTGGCGCAGGTGCAGCTCGCAGGTGGCCGTCTTGGGGACGGGTCCGTGCGGCTGGCCGTTGATCATCACCCCGCAGGAGCCGCAGATGCCCTCACGGCAGTCGTGCTCGAAGGCGATCGGCTCTTCGTCGCGCTCCATCAATCGCTCGTTGACGACGTCGAGCAACTCGAGGAAGGACATCGCGGGGTTGATGTCAGGCGCGTCGTAGGTCTTGAACTCCCCCGGCACGTCGGGACCAGCCTGCCGCCACACGCGCAGCTTGAGATCCATCTACTTGTAGCTCCTCTGGGACAGCTTGACGAATTCGAAGTGCAGCGGCTCGGTGTGCATGATGGGCTTGGCTCCCTCGCCGCCCCATTCCCAGGCCGAAACGTGGGCAAAGCGCTCGTCGTCGCGCAGGGCCTCACCGTCCTCAGTCTGGTACTCCAGGCGGAAATGGCCGCCGCAGGACTCCTGGCGTTGCAGGGCGTCCCGGCACATCAACTCGGCCAACTCGAAGTAGTCGGCCACGCGCCCGGCCTTCTCCAGCGACTGGTTCAGCGTGTCGGCGCTGCCGAGCACCTTCACGTTGGACCAGAACTCCTCACGCAGGGCGGGAATCTCCGACAGCGCCTTCTCCAGTTCCTCGGCGCTGCGGGCCATGCCGCACTGCTCCCACATGATCCGGCCGAGCTCACGGTGGAACCAGTCCACCGTGCGGTCGCCCTTGATCGACAGCAACCGCTGGGTCTGGTCGCGGACGTCGCGCTCGGCCTGCTGGAAGACCTCGTGATCGGTGGGCACCGGCCGTGTCCCGAGCAACTCGGCCAGATGGTTGCCCAGCGTGTAGGGCAGCACGAAGTAGCCGTCCGCCAGCCCCTGCATCAGCGCGCTGGCCCCCAGGCGGTTCGCGCCGTGGTCGGAGTAGTTGGCCTCCCCGATCGCGAACAGCCCCCGGAGATTGGTCTGCAGGTCGTAGTCGACCCACAGCCCGCCCATCGTGTAGTGGGGGGCGGGGTAGATCCGCATGGGGACGGTGTACGGGTCCTCGCCAGTGATGTTGGCGTACATGTGGAACAGGTTCCCGTACCGATCTTCGATCGTCTTGCGACCGAGACGGCCGATGGCGTCCGCGAGGTCCAGATAGACGCCGTTCTTGAGCGGCCCCACGCCGTGGCCGTCGTCCACCACCTGCTTGGCGGCGCGGGAGGCGATGTCACGGGGCGCGAGGTTGCCGTAAGACGGGTAGCGGCGCTCCAGGTAGTAGTCGCGCTCGGCCTCCGGGATCTGGTCCGGCGGCCGGCTGTCCTGTGGATCCTTGGGCACCCAGATGCGGCCGTCGTTGCGCAGTGACTCGCTCATCAGCGTGAGCTTGGACTGGTAGTCGCCGCTGCTGGGGATGCACGTGGGATGGATCTGCGTGAAGCAGGGGTTGGCGAACAGCGCGCCCTTGCGGTGCGCTCGCCAGATGGCCGTGGCGTTGGAGCCCTTGGCGTTGGTGGACAGGTAGAAGACGTTGCTGTAGCCCCCGGTCGCCAGGACCACCGCGTGCGCCGAGTACGAGCGCACCTCGCCGGTGACCAGGTCGCGGGCCACGATGCCGACCGCCCAGCCGTCGAGCATGACCAGGTCGAGCATCTCGGTGCGCGGGTGGATACGAACCCGCCCCTGGTCCACCTGGCGCAGCAGCGCCTGGTACGCGCCCAACTGCAACTGCTGGCCGGTCTGGCCGCGGGCATAGAAAGTTCGCGCGACCTGCACGCCGCCGAACGAGCGGTTGTCGAGCAAGCCGCCGTACTCGCGGGCGAAGGGCACCCCTTGGGCGGTCGCCTGGTCGATGATCTCCACGCTCACCTGAGCAAGGCGGTAGACGTTGGCCTCCCGTGAGCGGTAGTCACCGCCCTTGATCGTGTCGTAGAAGAGGCGATGGATGCTGTCGCCGTCATTGCGGTAGTTCTTCGCCGCGTTGATCCCGCCCTGCGCGGCGATACTGTGCGCCCGGCGCGGCGAGTCCTGGAAGCAGAAGGCGTCCACGCTGTAGCCCTGCTCCCCCAGGGTCGCCGCCGCCGAGGCTCCGGCCAGGCCGGTGCCAACGACGATGACGTTGAACTTGCGACGGTTCGGCGGCGCGACCAGGCGCATCTGGAACCGGCGGTTGTCCCACTTCTCGGCGAGTGTGCCGACGGGGATCCGGGCGTCGAGGTCCATCTTCGGCCTTTCCCTGTCGAGAGGTCTTAGGAGACGACGCCGGTCATGACGGCTATCGGAAACGACACATTCCCCAGCACGATGACGCCGGCGAAGGCCCTGGAGAACCCGCGTCGCCACCCGTTGAAGCGCGGGCTGTTCCAGCCCACACTCTGGAACATGCTCCAGGCGCCGTGGTAGATGTGCAGGCCCAGCAGCAGGTTGGCCGCGATATAGAACAGCGCCACCGGCCACTGCTGGAAGCCCACGACCACGTTGTGATAGACGCTGCCCTCCACGAAGTCGGGATGCACCGTGCCCGTGGTGAAGTGCAGCAGGTGATAGATCACGAACAGCGCGACGATGACGCCGCTCCAGCGCATGGTGCGGGCCGCATACGTGACTGACACGTAGTCACGACTGGCGCGATACCCCTGCGGACGCGCCCTGCGGTTCATGAGCGTCAGCGCCACCGCCGCGTGGATGTGCAAGGCGAAGGCGACGATCAGCAGCACGCGAACGCCCCACAGCGCGCCCATCTCCGGCACCGCGGGAGCACCGAAGGCGCGCAGCCACTCGGCGTACTCGTCCATCCCCTCCGGGCCGAAGTACAGCTTGAGGTTGCCGACCATGTGCAGGAACACGTAGCCCAGCAGCACGACACCGCTGATCGCCATGACCGCCTTCTTGCCGATGGCCGAGCGGTAGAAGTCGGCGGCCCAGTTGCCCTGCAGCAGGGGGCGACGCCCACGGGGCGTCGTGCCGGTGGTCCGCTCGTCCGTGGGCGGGCGACGCTCCGTGGTACCGGTACTCATCTCATCCTCCCCGAGGTTCTCCCTCGCACCCGGCGCGACTCGCAATCGCGCGCGACCGCGGAACCCCCTCAGTGAACCATGCACCGGACCCTGCCGCGGCACCGAAAACGCCACTGACCTCGGCCACTGGTGCGTTATCGCCGCGGACGGCCGGCCCATGCTCGTGGGCGCTCACTCCCTCACCGTAGTACCAGGCGGCCCGGTCGTCCGCGCGACCAGGCGGTCGTCTGCGATCGGCACGATCCAGACGGGCCATGACTTGGCAGCGGTGGCGCACTGCGTCAGTGACGGAAGCCAGGACGCATCGAACCGGTAGCGGATCGGAGTCGGGCAACGGACATTCAGCTTCCCGAGGCCACGTTGGCGCTGCTTGACGATCCGGCAGACCCCGCTGTCACCCTCCATGGCCGCGATCCTCGTCGGCCCCGACAGGTGAGGCGGGTCGGCCCGATTCGACCTTACCGGCAGGCGCGAGTGCATGAAGACGGTCATCGGCAGCCTCAGGTGCAAGGCTCGGGCTGGAACGCTGCCCAGGCCGCGCCCTCGATGGTCGGTTGACCCGCGTGGCTGGACGACGGTGCGTGCTGGCCGCCGTGATCTGGTTCGCCGGCGGTTCGGCATCTCTGGCCGCCACCTTGCCATCCCCGGCCACTGATCCACCCTCAGCGGAGCCGCTCCTCTGGGCCACCGCCGTGGGCTGGCGCTGGGCAGGTCGCGTTGTCCCGCGATGTGATGCGGGCGGTGGCTCTGGCGTTTGCGGCGGGCGGGGTGGACGCGACGGGTCTGGTGGGTGTGGTGGGTGGAGGGTCCAGTGGCCGTCAGGTCCGCACACCGGGGTCCAGCCGCGGTCATGGATGTCCCGGTGACAGCTCGCACACACCAGCACCAGATTGTCCAGATCCGTACGCCCGAAATCTAACCAATGCTTCACGTGGTGAGCTTCGCACCATCCCACCGGGGCGGCGCAGCCGACACACCCGCCGTCGCGGACCGCCAACGCCCGCCGCTGCGCAGCCGACACCACCCGGGTCTCCCGGCCCACATCGAGCGGCTGGGACGCGCCGGCGGTGATCACCCGCACCACGCCGCAGTCGCACGCCAGCATCCTGGCGGCCTCACCCGAGATCGTCCCGAGCCGGTCCAACCTCGCCGGCCCCCCACCCCCACCGGCACCCGCACCGGGCGCCGGTCGGGGAACGGCACCAAAGTCCCGTCCTGGTGCCGGCCCTGCCTGAGGGCCGGCCGTCTCATCCGTCTCGGCTGCGGCGACCGCTCCCGTCCCGGCGTCCAGCTCCAGTTCCGCCTGCCCGCCGCTCTCGGCGGTTCCGCCGGTCGCAGCGGTCCCGCCGGCCCGGGTCGCGGTGGTGTTCAGTCCCGGTTCGGCCTGGCCGCTCGCGCTGCCAACAGTCTCGCCCGCCTCGCCGGCGCCGCCGGTCTCGGCCTCGGTGTCCCCGCCGGTTTCGGCTGTGCCGGCGGTTTGGAGGGTCTCCAGGGGCACGACCACAGTCACGTGGGGGCGGACCCCACCCACGACAGGTAGTTCGCCGCGGTCCAGCGCCTGCCGCGACAGGGCGACCAGCGCGTCCGCGCGACGCTGCTCAGGCAGCCGCTCGTCGTCGGCGCCGCCGGGCGCGGCCAGCGCGGCCAGCGCGGTCAGCACCGTCTCCCCGCCCAGCACATCCAGACGGCCGTCCAACGCCACCGCACC
>WHTC01000238.1 GCA_009379795.1 Nitriliruptorales bacterium
CAACGAGCGCCGTGAAGTCGACCGGGCCCGCCAGACGCAACGACGCTACAAGGATCAGCTATGAGCGATCTGACTCCCATCACCGACCTGGACGCGGAGCTGGGGACCGACAGCCCCGAGTACCGCGACGAGTACGACCGGGCCGGCCAGGACTTCGCGATTGCCGAGTTCGCGTACCGGCTGCGCGTTGACGCCGGGTTGACCCAGCAAGAGCTGGCCGACCGTATGGGCACCAGCCGACCGGCGGTAGCCCGGCTGGAGGGCGGCGCCGGCAACCCGACACTGCGCACCCTCCAGCGGCTCGCCGCAGCGGTCGGACGTCGTATCCGCCTGGTCGTGGAGAACGATGCGCCCAGCCCTGACGCCGCGGTTGTCACCTACGACAGGGAGTCCGCATAACAGCCGCCGTCCGCGCGATCACGCCTGTGTCAGTGCCGCCTTGACGCCAGCCGTCCCCGGTTCAGCTGGCCGCCGGGGTTCGGTATGTACAGGAAACGGTAACGTGACGGCACCGAGCGCATAGGACGGGCTGAAACACAGCACCCCTCTGACCAGCGTTTCGTGGTCGGGATGCCGGGATTTGAACCCGGGATCTCCGGTCCCCCAGACCGGCGCCTTAGACCAAGCTGGGCCACATCCCGTCAGGCGATGTACGCAGCCTAGCGCCGGACTGGCGCGACGGCCAGCGCAGGATGCACACGTGGGTACGATCGCAGCGGCAGAGCTTGCGAAGATCGGGGAGGCGTGCGGCTGTTCGACATCGGCGCGCGTGGCGAGGGTTCCTCCGTCGTCCACGACCGGATCCTCACGGCCGCCAACGCCATCACCGGGATGCGCCTGCTGGGCCTGCCCGTCTTCGTTTGGTTGATGCTCGGCCCGCAGGCGTACGGCTCCGCGTTCGCCGTCCTGGTGGCGGTCGCCGCCACCGACTGGATCGATGGGTATGTCGCCAGACGGTTCGATCAGGTCACCCGGCTCGGCCAGCTGCTGGACCCGTTGATCGACCGCGTGCTGCTGGCCACCGCGGCGATCACCCTCGTGGTCGTGGGGTTCCTCCCGCTCGCCCTTGCGGCGCTGTTCGTGGGCCGCGACGCGGTGCTCCTGCTGGTCGTGCTGCTGCGTTACCGGGGCATCCCGCCGATCCCTGTCAGCCGCATCGGCAAGACCGCGACCTTCTTCCTGCTCGTCGGCGTTCCCAGTTTCCTGCTCGCCAGCATGGACTGGGGCGGCCGGGACATCGCCCTTGCCGTGGCCTGGCTGTTCACGGTCGCGGGGATCGTCACCTACTACATCGCGGGGTGGGGGTACTACCGAGCGGCGCGCACGCTGGCGTTCGCCATTCCCAGGACGAGCGGCACCTCGGATGATTAACGGGTCGCTTGCCGCAGCCCCGTTTCCTCCAAGGCCGGGGCGCCGTCGGGGTAGGATCGGGCGCCCGGCGGGAGCGGAGCTCACAGCCGTTGCCTCGCGACAAGACGACAGGAGCGTCAGGTGAACCCGGAGGAACTGCGGTACACCGAAGAGCACGAGTGGGCACGGGGCGACGGTGCCCGTGTCGTCGTCGGGATCACCGATTACGCGCAGGACGCCCTGGGCGACGTCGTGTACGTGGATCTCCCGGCGTCTGGCACCCGTGTGGAGAAGGGTCAGCCCTTCGGTGAGGTGGAGTCGACGAAGAGCGTCTCTGATCTCTACGCCCCGTTGACGGGAACGATCGTGGAGCGCAACGAGACCCTGGAGTCCGCTCCGGAACTGGTGAACTCCGACCCGTATGGTGAGGGCTGGATGGTCATTATCGAGGCGGATGATCCGGGCGATCTGGAGAGCCTGCTGTCCGCCGCCGACTACGAGAAGCTGATAGGAACGGGCTGAGACGGGCGGGTCCACGACTGGTCGTCCTGAGAGGCTGGGCGCAGGTTCTGCGGTAGCATCCGGACGAACAGACCCGGCCGCCGCACGTCCGGGCCACTGGCCGGAGGGGGACGATGTACTGCACGCACTGCGGCCATGAGAATCCCGCGGGCGCGAACTTCTGCGGGAACTGCGGGCGGCCCCTCGCAGTCAAGGACGATCTGACGACGGGCATCCTGAGAACCGACGATGCGGACCTTGCGAACGGTGATGTTGAAGCTGCGGACGGCATCGCTCCAGGGGACCTCGAGCCTGGCACCGCACTGCTCGTGGCTATCCGTGGGCCCAACCACGGGTCCAGGTTCCTTCTCGATCGCAGCCTCACCACCGTGGGCCGGCATCCGGACAGCGACATCTTCCTGGACGACATCACGGTGTCACGCCGGCATGCGGAGTTTCGCCGGGAGACGGTGGACTTCTGGGTCCACGACGTCGGCAGTCTCAACGGCACCTATGTCAATGGTGAGCGCGCCGAGGAACGGCAGATCGTGACCGGTGACGAGGTGCAGGTCGGCAAGTTCAAACTCGTCGCCTATATCGCGGAGCCGAACACATGAGCTTCCCGGTGCCGTGGCTGGGGTGAAGCGTGGCGATCGACGGGTTCACCATCGGGGAGGTCCTTAACCGGTTGAAGCAAGACTTCGAGGACATCTCGATCTCCAAGATCCGCTTCCTGGAGAGCGAAGGACTGATCTCCCCGGACCGGACCGAGTCCGGATACCGCAAGTTCAGCGACGACGACGTCGACCGCCTGCGGTTCATCCTGACGGCGCAGCGGGATCACTACCTCCCGTTGAAGGTCATCCGCGAGCAGCTTGAGCGGGTCGACTCCGGCCAGACGGACACGCCCGCCTCCAACGGCATGACCGGCGTGCTGCCCGGCATGGAGCCGCCATCGCCGTTCGAGACACTGCGCTCGGGAGAGTCCGATGACCGCCGGAGCGCGGATGACCAGCCCTTCCTTGATGGTTCCACTCCGGCGTCGTCGATCTCCTTCGTCGAGTTCTGCGAGACCACCGGGCTGCAGCCGGCCGAGGTCCGCGCCCTGAAGGAGTTCGGCATTCTCAGCGGCAAGGGCAACGACGCCGCGCTGTTCGACGCCGACGACCTGACGGTTGCACGCGCCGCCCGCGAGTTGATCCGTCACGGGCTCGAACCGCGTCATCTGCGGATGTACCGCCAGTTCGTCGACCGCGAGATGTCGCTGTTCGAGCAACTGGTCACCCCGCTGATGCGCCAGCGCAACCCCGAGGCCCGGCGCCGGGCCAGCCGTCAACTCGAAACGCTCGCCTCCGCCACCAACCGCCTGAAGCGAGCCGTGCTGGTCCGCGCCCTGCGCTCCCACCTGCACGGCGGCTGAAGGCTGGTCACGTGACCGCCCGGTCGGGTCCGGCTCTCTCGCGCGCACGCGTCCGGTGGCTGCTGCTGGTCCTCGCCCTGCTCGTCGGGTGGCAGGTCCCGCTGACCGCCCGGCTCGCCCCGGCTCTGGCCATCCAGCATGCGGAGGAGGCGCTGGCCGCCAGCGCGCGCCTCGGCCTGCCACCGGACGCACCCTCGGCCCCGCCGGTCAGCGCTGCGGGGGCGGTCGTGTACGACCCCCAGATCGATCGGGTGCTGTATGGCAAGCAGGAGACCAGCCCCCGGTTGATCGCCTCCACCTCCAAGATCATGACCGCCCTGTTGGCCCTGGAGGCCGGCACCCTGGAGGAGGAGGTCACCGTGTCGGCCGGTGCGGTGGAGACGGGCGGCACTCCTGGCGCCGCCACGCTCAACCTCAGCGCTGGCCAGCGGGTCCCGATGCGCAGCCTGCTCGCGGGGCTTGTCATGCGCAGCGGCAACGACGCCGCGGTCGCTGTCGCCGAGCACGTCGCCGGCGACGAGGCCGCCTTTGTGGCGCGCATGAACGCGCGCGCGGCCGAGCTGGGCTTGACCGGTACGCGCTTCGTGGACTCCTCGGGCCTCGCCGAGGACCCGGGCAACGAGTCGACGCCGCTGGACCTGGCCAGGCTGGCCGCGGTCGCGATGAGCGACGAGATCTTCGCGGACTGGGCGGGCGCCGTTCAGCTGACCGTGCAGGGGCTGAATCCGCTGGTCAATCGCAATGAGCTGCTGGAGTCCTACGCCGGCGCGAGCGGGGTGAAGACCGGCTTCACCACCAGAGCCGGCCTCTGCCTGGTGGCCAGCGCCACCCGCGACGGCTGGACCCTCTACACGGTCGTCCTCGGCAGCGAGGCCAGCTTCGCCGACACCACCGCCCTGCTCGACCACGGCTACACCGCCTTCCGTCGAGCGGTCCCGGCCAGCCCCGCCGCACCGGCGGGCCGTTACCACTGGCCCGACGCCTCCGCGGATCTCGTGGTGGCAGAACCCCTCGACACGACCCTGTCGGTCGCCCAGTCCGCCTTGTGGCGAACGGTGCTGGATCCGGTGACGCCACGCCCCGCCGCCGCGGGAACCTCGGTCGGAACCGCTGAACTGCTCGTGGACGGCGAGGTCGTCGACGCCGTCGAACTCCAACTGGCCACGCCAGTGGACGCGTCCTCCGGCACGCGCAGCGACGGTGAGCGGGCTGGCGCGGCGCTGCAGGAGTCCCTGCGGGCCTTCGTCCGGCTCGCACCGATCGATCGGGCAGC
>WHTC01000223.1 GCA_009379795.1 Nitriliruptorales bacterium
GGGAGCATTGGGGTCCTCGTACAGCACCGCCCGGCCGTTCACCTCGGCGATGAAGATCTCCGGCGGCGGGGGAGGGGGCGGGGGTGGCTCGGGAGCTTCGCGGATCCCGGGAATCGTCGACTCGGCCCGCTGCAGACCGTTGAGCAGACCGCGGCTGGCCGCGGTCACGCCGTCGGCGACCATCGACTCGGTCCTACCAACGAACTGCACGGCCTGCTCCGTCGTGCCGCGAATCCAGGGTATGCCGCTGCGTTCGGCCCGCTCGATTCCCCGCGTCGTTGCGGCGCCCAGTGCATGCAGACCGTCGGCGATCCGCCGCTGCACCTGGTCCATGCCGCGCACGATCACGCCGCCGAGTCCGGCCAGAGCGGGTACGGCAACGCGCTCCACCGCCTGCACCGAGCCCGCCACATTGCGTACCACCGCCCGGGTGGCGGGTACGACGAGCAGCCACACCTTCCAGGCCATGATCGTGATGAGCTGTCCCACCCGTGTCAGCAGGCGCGCGCCACGCCAGCGCACCTCGCGCGCCGCCCGGCGCAGGTGCCGCACGGTCACCGCCAATGAAGCGGTGGCTTTCTCACGAAGATCGGCCACCATGTGGGGAGTGCGAGAAACGCTCACCGAAGCAGTCGGACCCTCGTCGTCGTGTGCGGCCTGGTCCGCCCGCCGGGTGCGTGCCCACGGCGGCTTCGTAGGCCAGTTACCACAGTGTGCCGCGCTGTACCCCACTTACAGCAAACGAAATCCGCTGACCGACATGTCCGATCGGCCCTGGTGAAATCGGAAACGACCTCTCCGCCCGCGCACCCATCTCTGGCTAGGCTCAACCACCGTGATCGGTCGCCTGGAACGCCTGCTCAATCTCGTGATCGCGTTGCGCGAGACGCGTCGACCGATGTCGGCTGCGGAGATCCGCGAGCGCGTCGCCGGCTACGGCCAGTCTGACCTGAGCGCCTTCCGGCGCATGTTCGAGCGGGACAAAGCCGACCTGCGGGCCCTCGGCGTGCCCATATCCATGGTTCCGCTTGCTGGCTGGGACGACAGCACCGGCTACCGGATCGACGCCGCCGCCTACGATCTGCCGCCTGTGCGCCTGAGCCCGGCCGAGTTGGCGGCGCTGGCCCTCGCGCTGCAGGCGACCGGGTTGGCCGGCGACGCGGGTGCGGGGCTGCGAAAGCTGGAGGTCGACGCCGCCCTGGACTCCGAGGTCGCCCTCGATCCGGATCGCGAACCGGGTCCCGGGTACCGGGCGGGGGAGCCGGAGCGGCGCGCGCTGGAAGTCATGCTGGACGCCCCCCACCGCGCTGAGTTGATGGAGGCGCAGTTGACGCGCACACGGGTGCGCTTCTCCTACGGGCCCATCGGCCGCCCACCGCACGAGCGCACGGTGGACCCCCATGCGCTGGTCCACCGCGGGGGCCTCTGGTACCTGATCGGCCACGATCATGACCGTGATGCCCGGCGGGCGTTCCGCCTGGATCGCATCGTGAGCGCCGTCCGCGCGATCGGCCAGCCTGGGTCGTTCAGGCAACCCTCGGACGAGATCAGCGTCGAGGATGTCCTGCCGCCCACGCTCAAGAGCCCGGAGCGCGCCGAGGTGCTCGCCACACCGGCGGTCGCCTGGCATGTCGCCCGGCGGGCCCTCGGCGGAGGCCGGCATGTGGAGGACGAAGATCGGACGGCGTTCACCGTCGCGGTGGGAGACCCGGACAGCTTCGTGGCATGGGCGCTGGAGTTCGGTCCCGACCTGGAGGTGGTGAGCCCCGCCGAATTGCGCGCTCGCCTGCTGTCCAGGGCGCGGTTGGCCCGCACCCAGGCAGCTGCGCTCGCGACGTCGCCGGGGGAGCGTCCGAGGGGGGATCGCTCGTGAGCGCCGCAGACGTGCGGGCGATGATGGTGCACCAGTGAGCCGGCCAGGCACCCTCGAGCGCCTGGAGCGCATCCTCGTGCTGGTCCCTTGGCTGCTGGACCACCCCGGGGTCGAGATCGACGAGGTCACGCAGCGCTTCGGGATGACCCGGGCCGACCTCGTCCGAGACCTGGACGTGCTCGGCTTCTGCGGGCTCCCCGGGTACGGCGGGGGCGACCTCATACAGACCAACATCTTCGGCGACAGGGTATCGGTGCGCCTGGCGGACTTCTTCCGTCGACCCCTGCGCTTGTCGGTGCGGCAGGCGCTGTCGCTGCTGCTCGCGGCGCGGGCGCTGGCCGATGTGCCCGGCGTAGCCGAGTCGGAGGACCTGCTCCGCGCGGCCCGCAGGCTTGAGGACCTGCTGGGCGCCGAGCCACGTGTGGCAGTCGACCTGTCCGCGCCCGGCGACGACCACCTCCCGCTGCTCCGCGAGGCTGTCGAGCGGCGCCGGGTCGTCCGCCTGCGGTACCGCTCGCGGTCGAAGCAGGAGACCACTCAGCGGGACGTGGAGCCCTGGGCGGTGCTCGGCGCTCACGGCGCCTGGTACCTGCAGGGCTGGTGCCGCCTGGCCGCCGCGCCGCGCGACTTCAGGCTCGACCGTATCGTCGCGGCGCATCTCACCGAGGCCGAGGCCGCGCCCGCCCCCGACCGGCCGCCGCCGCCTGCCTATAGGCCGGCCGAAGGCGATCTGGAAGTCGTTCTGGACCTCCGCCGCGAGGCGTGGTGGCTGCCCGAGCGCTCCGTCGTGGACGAGGTCCGCCAGATCGGGGAGATCCAGCGGGTGCGGCTGCGGACACCCTCGCTGGAGTGGGTCGCGCGGTTGGTGCTCGGGCGTGCTCCGGCCATCCAGGTCGTGCAGCCGCCAGACCTTGCCGAGCGCGTCCGGATCCTGGCCGACCAGACCTTGGCCCGCTATCAGGGCGACCAGGCCGGTGACCACTAGGATCATCGCTGTGGCCGCCATCGTGATCCTCGCGCTCGCTCTCGTCGTGCTGTGCCTCGGCATGGTGGCGCTGGCGCTGCGTGAGCTGTTCCGGGGCCTGCGGCGGCTGCGCACCGTCACCCAGGTCACCACCGAACTCCTCCAGCCTCTGCTGGAGGAGTTGCAGGCCGAAGTGGCCGTCAGCGCGACCGAGGCCGAGGCCCTCCAGGAGCGCATGAGTGAGTGGCAGGCCGAGCGCAGCCGCTCCGGGCGGCGGCCCTCGTCGCAGGTCGCCAGAACCGACTCACGGGAGGGGCCCGGTCCGTATTACTCTGGGGGATGAACGGCACCCAACTCGCGCGGGGCTCGCCCGCGCCTTTCGGAGGATCTCATGGGCGGAATCGGCGCACCGGAGCTGATCATCGTCGCGCTGCTGTTCGTGCTGCTGTTCGGCGCGAAGAAGCTGCCTGAGCTGGGCGGCTCGATCGGCAAGAGCATCAAGAATTTCAAGTCCGGCATCGACGAGGGCAAGGAGGCTGCGGAGCTGCCGCCGGAAACCGACTCCACGGCGTCCACGCAGGTGAACACCTCCCAAAGCAACTCCTCGCACACCCCCAAGAGCCAATAACCGCCGGGCGCACCACCCGCGTTCGGGGCTGATCGCATGACGGCGACCGCAGACTCCCGTCGTTCCGAGGAGTACGTCGGCGAGGAGATGACCCTCGTCGAGCACCTCCAGGAACTGCGGTCACGGCTGTTCAAGTCGGCCGCGGCCATCGTCGTCGGCTTCGTCGTCGGGTTCATCTTCCGCGACCACGTCCTGGAGCTGCTGCAGCGGCCCTACTGCAACTTGCCGTCCGAGATCCGTGCCGGCGCCGCGCGCATCTCCGGCGACGCCGAGTGCTCGCTGCTGGTGCTGCGGGTGCTCGACCCCTTCGTCATCAGCCTGAAGGCCGCAGCCGTCGTGGCGGTGGTGATCGCCGCCCCGGTCGTGTGCTACCAACTCCTGCGCTTCGTCGCCCCCGGCCTGCGTCCGATGGAGCGCCGCTACTCGATCCCGTTCGTGGTCGCCAGCCAGGTCCTGTTCGCCGGGGGCGCGGTCTTCAGCTTCTTCCTGATCCCCCGGGCGCTGGAGTTCCTGCTCGGCTTCGCCGGGCCCAGCCTGACACCGGTGCTTTCTGGCAACGAGTACCTGTCATTCATCCTGCAGGTGATGATCGCCTTCGGGGTGTCCTTCGAGTTCCCGCTGGTCCTGATGATCCTGTCCCTGATGGGCGTGGTCACCAGCAAGGGCCTGCGGCGCTGGCGGCGGCAGGCGATCTTCGGCACCTTCGTGGCTGCGGCAATCATCACGCCAACGCAGGATCCCCTGACCATGACGATGATGGCCGCCCCGTTGGTCCTGTTCTACGAGTTCTCGGTGCTGTTCGCGTGGTTCGTGGAGCGGCGAAGAGCGCGCGCTGAGGCGACACTCGGGGCGTGAGCCTGCTCGACCGTTTCGCCAAGGGCTACCCCTTCGGCCTCGACCCGTTCCAGGTCGAGGGCATCAGCGCGCTGATTGACGGCCGCTCGGTCCTCGTGGCCGCCCCGACCGGTGCCGGCAAGACCGTGGTGGGAGAGTTCGCCGTCTGGCAGGCCCTGGAACGCGGCGGCAAGTGCTTCTACACCACACCGATCAAGGCGTTGTCCAACCAGAAGTACGGGGACCTGGTGCGCCGCTACGGGTCCGAGCGCGTGGGGTTGCTCACCGGCGACAATGCCGTCAACGGGGATGCGCCCGTGGTCGTCATGACCACCGAGGTGCTGCGCAACATGCTCTACGAGGGCTCGCGGACGCTGATCGGGCTGCACGCGGTCGTCCTCGACGAGGTGCACTACCTCGCGGACCGCGAGCGCGGCGCGGTCTGGGAAGAGGTCATCATCCAGTTGCCGTCCAGCGTGCAACTGGCATGCCTGTCCGCGACCGTCAGCAACGCCGAGGAGTTCGGCGCCTGGCTGAGCCGGGTGAGGGCGCAGGCGGAGCCTGCGCCGGCGGGCGGGGATCTGGA
>WHTC01000127.1 GCA_009379795.1 Nitriliruptorales bacterium
CTAGCATGCCCGGGCAGGGCCGCACATTCATTCGTTTCATCTTGCGCTTGTACGTGGGCGTCATTCGGGAATGAGGTGACGCTTCGCCGAGGCGACCTGGGAGGCGGCGCTGTCAGCCCTGGGCTTTCACATGCACGGCCCCCGCCACAGGGGCGGGACGGCGGCCGCGAACCGGAGAACGCTGATATGGAACAGGACAATCCGGTACTGGCGGAGTCCTACATGCGCGCCCACCTTAAGGCCGCGCAGTTCCTCTCCGAGCGCGGCTGGAACGATGACGAGGTGCTCGAGGTGGTGGCCGAGTGGACCGGTCAGGACTGAGCATGCGCATGGATGCCGCCTCCAAGGACCTCGCCGCTTTCGCACGGGGAATCGACGCCGCCTTCATGTCGCGAGGCGAGGCACTCGCTCGCCGGCTCGAGGAGGCGATCCTGCAGCGCGAGCTGTCCGAGGGGCAGCGTTTGGGAACCAAATCGGAGCTGCGGGAGCAGTTCAGCGTTGCGGCCGGGACGCTGAACGAGGCGCTGCGCATTCTGCACACGCATGGCCTCCTCGAGATTCGACCAGGTCCCGGCGGTGGGGTGTTCGTCGCCTCGGGACGCCCCACCCTGCGCCTGCGCAACGCGGTGCTGCGCCTGCGGCACGACGACGTAACCGTTGAGAGTGCGATGGCCGTGCGCAACGCCCTTGACCCGCTCGTCGCCGAGGAGGCCGCACGCGAGCACGTCCCGGAGGACATCGCGGACCTGTGGGCGATGCTGGCCAACATGGAGGCCAGCATCGAGGACCCCGTGGCGTTCATTCAGTCGAACTGGGCGGTGCACCGACGGCTCGTCGAGTGCACGGGCAACCCCGTGCTGATCAGCGTGTACACCGCCCTGCTCGACTTCATGCACGACTCGCTCGACGAGGTGGTGGTCGGCAAGGTGTTCCACCGCCGAAAGCGCGACACCTTGCGGATCCACAAGGAACTCGTGGCTGCGGTCGCGACCAGGGACCTCGCCCAGGCGGTCGAGGCCGCCTGCATGCACACGCCCGGGGTTCACAGGCTTCGGGCCGAGGTGGCTGCCACCGAGTAGCGCGGCGCCTCGCTCGCAAGAGGCCTCTTGGCGAAACAAATGAATATACCCATTATCGGGCCAGGCCCACGACAGGCCTGGTAGCGTCGCGGCACTCATGAGCGGGCGCGGGCGGTGCTCCCACGCGATCGAGGACGTCCTGAGTCAGCACCCGAAGGTTTCGGAGGCTGCCGTGGTGAGCGCGTTCGACGACCGCGGCGCGTCACAGCTGCACGGCTTCGTCGTACCTCTCGGCGGCGTGGACAGGGGTGCGCTCGCCCCTCTACCGGCAAGCTGCGGCGCTACCGGCTGCGTCAGCTTGCCGGTGACCAGGCATCGCTGACCGATGAGGCTAGCCCTGGCGCTCGATGACTTCCTCGCGGTACAGGTCGAGCGAGGTGTACACCGCCTGGTTGGTGAAGGAGAACAGCACGGCCTCGTCGCTTGCCGAACCGTTGATGTGCTCGTGCGCCGCCCATGTCGGCACGCAGAACGTGTCCTTCTCCTCCCAGCGGTACTCCGAGCCGTCGATGATCGTTGATCCCGAACCCCGGACCACGTGGTAGACGGCGCTGGGCGTACGCCGCCGCGCCTGGGTGTGCTCGCCCGGCCGCATCGCCTGCACGAAGCAGCTGAGCGTGGGCATCACGGAACCGCCGGTGAACGGGTTGGTGTACTCGAAGATCACGCCGTCGACGGGGCTCTCGGCACCGGCGTCAATGGCTGCCCGCAGCGCGCGCTCCGTCTCCCGCCAGGGATAGTTGATCACCGGCGAATGCTTGTCGGCGCGAGGCTCCGACAAGGGGTTGAGCCGCCCATGGATGTACAGGTCCGTCGAGAAGTTGTCCGGCTTCGTGATCTTCTGCCGCTGGTCGGGATACAGCTCGAAGAAGTTCGCGTTGAAGAAGTTCACGAGCGGCACGTCGAGCCCGTCGAGCCAGATGATCGGATCGTCGGAGTCGTTGCCGTGATCGTGCCACCTCCAGTTCGAGGTGAGCACGAGATCCCCGGGACTCATCATCGCCCGCTCGCCGTCGACCGTCGTGAACGCACCGTCGCTGGCCTCGATGACGCACCGGAAGGCGGACGCCACGTGGTGGTGGGCTCGCGCGACCTCCCCCGGAAGGACGAGCTGGATACCGGCGTACAGCGTCGACGTGGTGCCGCCGCGCTCCGCCACCGACGGGGTCGGGTTGAGCAGCATGAGCACCCGGCGTTCGGCCTCCTCGGCGCTGACGAGCTCGCCGGCCCGGAGCAGCGCGGGTCGGACCTCGGCGTAACGCCACACGAACGGCACGTCCGGCGTGCGCGGCTCGACCGGTACGAGGTCCGCCAGGGACTCCCACAGCGGGGCGACACCGATTCCGGGGAGGCTGCCCAGGTAGGCTTCCAGCTGTTGAGAATCAGCGGCCATGCCCTGCTGATGCGTCGTGTCCGCGCTGGCCATCGAGAGACCGCCTCCTGGGGAACTGTCGCGATGCGTATCGTTGACGGACGTCTGCAGATCATCCAGCTTCTATTCTGCGGATCAGCGACCAGCCCGTCAACGTTCGCGCCGGAGGGAGATCCGTGGGCGCTCCACCCGCCGACCAGCCCGCGTCGGCCCCACAGCGGGGAGTCCCGCTCCAGGCGCTCTTCGAGCCGCGCTCCATCGCGGTCGTGGGCGCGTCGACGATCACGGAGAAGGCCGGGTATCAGATGCTCGCTACGCTACGCGGGTTCCCGGGCCGGCTTGCGGCGGTCAATCCCTCGGCGGACCGCAAGTCGGTCGGCGGGCTCGGTGTCCCCGTGTACGCCGCCCCCGAACGTGCCGCACGGGCCGCTCGCGCGCTCGCCGCGGACTGCCGCGCACGGTTCCGGGTGCAGGCGCGTCGCCGGCGCCCAGCAGTGCCGGCCGGCCGGAGGCTGGACCGTGCCGCGATGGACGAGGACACCGCCAAGACCCTGCTGGCCCGGTGGGGTGTTCCCGTGCCGGAGCGGCGCGTGTGCACCACCCGCGTGGACGCGCATGCGGCGCTGGCCGACCTCGGCGGGCCACTCGTGGCGAAGGTTCTCGACGCCGCGATCGCCCACAAGTCGGATGTCGGCGGGGTCCACGCGGGTATCGAGGACGTGGCCGCGCTCGATTCCGCCCTCGACGCGATCGATCGCGCCGGCACCGTCCGGGTGACCCCTGACGGCCCGCTGGCGCTGGACGCCCTCGTCGTCCTGCGCTGATCTTCCGAATGGCGCTCACCACCCGGATCGACAGGCTTCCTCGACGTCTGCTCAACCTCTACCCCGGGCTCGTCCTGTTCGGCGCGAGCATGGCCCTGATGATCGCCTCGGGCCTGGGCCTGGGCCCATGGGACGTCTTCCACCAGGGCGTCGCCGAGCACACTGGGCTGCGGTTCGGCTGGATCGTCATCGGCACCGGCACCGTGGTGTTGATGCTGTGGATCCCCCTGCGCCAGCGACCGGGCATCGGCACGGTCAGCAACGTGGTCGTGGTCGGCTTGGCCGTGGACGCCACCCTTGCGGTGCTGCCGGAACCACGGCACCTCGCGCTCCAGACGACCTTCCTGGTCGCCGGTATCGTCGCCAACGGCGTCGCCACGGGCCTGTACATCGGCGCTGGCCTCGGCCCGGGCCCCCGTGACGGGCTGATGACCGGGCTTGCCCAACGGGGCCACTCGATCCGCCTGGTGCGCACCTTCATCGAACTGTCGGTTCTGGCGATCGGTTGGCTGCTCGGCGGCGTCGCCGGCGTGGGGACGGTGCTGTACGCGGTCAGCATCGGGCCCCTCGCCCACTACTTCATCCCGAGGCTGACCGTGTCCCGCAAGGGTCCTGGTCAGTAGCTAGGTATGCAAGCGCCAGCGGCTTGTTTTCCTAGCTATAATCGCGCCACATGGAAGACGAGGGGCTGCGAATCGGGCAGGCGGCGGCGCTGGTGGGCGTCAGCGTGGACACCCTGCGGCGCTGGGAGACCGAAGGGCGCATCACCCTGGCGCGCAGCGAGGGCGGGCAGCGCCTCGTGCCCCTGGGGGAGGTCCAGCGGCTGCTCGCGGAGCGCCGGGCGCCCCAGCACGCCACGGTCGCCTCGTCAGCGCGCAACCAACTGGAGGCGGTGGTTGTGCGGGTGGTGCGCGGCGCCGCCGCAGCCACCGTCGAGATGCAGGCCGGGCCCTACCGCCTCGTGGCGCTCACCACCGCCGAAAGCGTCGATGAGCTCGAGTTGGAGCCGGGAACCCCGGTGATCGCCTCGGTGAAGGCGACGAGCGTCGTCGTGGGCCTGCCGAAGGAGTGACGATGGTTTCCCGCCGCTCCGCGCTCGCGCTCGCCGGCCTGCTGCTCACCCTGACCGGCTGCGGCGCGGGCGCCGCAGGTGGCGGATCTCAGCAGGCGACCGGACCCCCCAGCGCGGTCTCCGGTGAGGTGACGGTGTTCGCCGCGGCCTCCCTCACGGGCGCCTTCGAGGATCTCGGGGAAGCCTTTGTGGAGCGCAACCCCGAGGCGGAGATGACCTTCAACTTCGCCGGCAGCCAGCAGTTGGCCGGGCAGATCGTTCACGGCGCACCGGCCGACGTTTTCGCCTCCGCCAACCCCACCCAGATGGACGTGGTCGCGGATGCCGACCTGCTGGCGAGCGAGCCGGAGGTGTTCGCGACCAACCTGCTGGAGATCGCGGTCGAGCCCGGCAACCCGCTGGGCATCCAGGGTCTGGAGGATCTGGCCGCCCCGGAGGTCACGCTCGTGCTGGCCGCCCCGGACGTGCCGGCCGGGCAGTACGCCGCGGAGGCGCTGGACGGCGCGGGGGTCGAGGTCGACCCGGCGTCGCTGGAGATCGACGTGCGCGCGGCGCTGTCCAAGGTCGCCCTCGGCGAGGCCGACGCCGGCATCGTCTACGTGAGCGACATGACCGCTCATGATGGCGTCGAGGGCGTGGCGATCCCCGGCGAGCAGAACATCCGCGCGAGCTACCCGATCGCGACGGTGGCCAGCTCCCCCAACCCGGGCGCGGCCAGTGCGTTCGTCAGGTTCACCCGCTTCGGGCCGGGGCAGCGGATCCTGGCGGACCACGGCTTCGGCGCGCCCGGTGCCCGATGACCACGCGGGCCGAGCGCCGCACCCCGGTCATGACCTGGCTGGCCGTTGTCGCGACAGGCCTGTTGGTCCTGCCGCTGGTCGCGCTGCTGCTGCGTACCCCGTGGACGCGCATGCCCGACCTGCTTGCCGAGCCGAACGTGCTGGCGGCCCTGTGGCTGTCGCTGGTGTGCTCGCTGGGCGCCCTGGCACTGTCCACCATGCTCGGCGTCCCGCTGGCCTGGGTCTTCGCCCGGCGGGAGTTTCCCGCGAAGACCCTGGTCCGCGCGCTGTGCGTGCTGCCGATGGTCCTGCCGCCGGTGGTCGGCGGCGTCGCCCTGCTGCTCGCCTTCGGCCGCCGTGGCGTCCTGGGCCAGCCTGTGGACCAGATCACCGGGCTCACGCTGCCGTTCAGCACCGCCGGGGTGATCCTCGCTGAGACCTTCGTGGCCATGCCGTTTCTGGTCGTGACCGTGGAGGCGGGGCTGCGGGCCATGGACCGCCGCTACGAGGACGCCGCAGCCACGCTCGGCGCCCGCCGCTGGCTGACGTTCCGCCGGGTCACCGTGCCGCTGATCGCCCCGTCCCTGGGAGCGGGCATGGCACTGTGCTGGGCACGGGCGCTCGGTGAGTTCGGCGCGACCATCACCTTCGCGGGCAACCTGCCGGGACGTACCCAGACCATGCCGCTGGCCGTCTACCTGCTGCTGGAGACCGACAGCGAGGCCGCGATCCTGCTCAGCCTGCTGCTGCTGGCCGTCTCCGTGGTGGTGCTGGTTGCGCTGCGCGGCCGCCTGCTGACCTCGTAATGAGCCTGTCAGCCCACATCTGCCTGGCGCTCGGCAGCCTGCGACTGGCTGCGACGCTGGAGGTCGCGGCCGGCGAGGTGGTTGCGGTTCTGGGCCCGAACGGAGCCGGCAAGACCACCCTGCTGCGCGCCCTGGCTGGGCTGGTGCCTCTCGGGGCGGGGCGGGTCGAGCTCGGCGGGCGCGTCCTGGAGGACACCGAGGCCGGCATCCGCCTGCCGGCCGAGGAGCGCGGTGTGGGGGTGCTGTTCCAGGACTACCTGCTGTTCCCGCACCTGACGGCATTGGAGAACGTCGCCTTCGGGCTCCGCGCGCGCGGCCTCTCCCGCATCCAGGCCTTCCCGAGGGCGCATGCCTGGCTCGAGCGCGTCGGCCTGGAGGAGGTGGCGGGCGCCAGGCCCGCCGCCCTCTCCGGCGGGCAGGCCCAACGTGTCGCCCTGGCCCGCGCCCTGGCACTGGAGCCTGGCCTGCTCCTCCTGGACGAACCGCTGTCCGCGCTGGACGCCGAAGCCCGTCTGGTGATCCGCCGGCACCTCCGCGCGCACCTGGAGGCCTTCGACGGGCCATGCGTACTTGTCACCCACGATCCGCTGGAGGCGATCGCGCTCGCGGACCGCCTGGTGATCCTCGAAGCGGGCGCCGTCACCCAGTCGGGGACGATCGACGAGGTGACCCGCCGCCCCCGCTCCGCCTGGGTGGCCGGTCTGGTCGGTCTCAATCTGTACCGCGGGTACGCGCGAGGGCACCGGATCGACCTGGCCGCGGGGCAGGGCCTGGAAGCCGCGGACGCCGCCGACGGCGAAGTGTTCGTCGCGGTGCACCCACGCGCCGTGGCCCTGCACCGGCGGCAACCCGACGGCAGCCCGCGCAACGTGTGGAGTGGATCGGTGGGCGGACTCGACGCCCAGGGTGACCGGGTGCGGGTGCACGTCGACGGGCCACTGCCGGTCGTGGCCGAGGTCACACCCGCGGCGGTGTCCTCGCTGGATCTGGGAAACGGTGGCAGGGTCTGGGTGGCGGTGAAGGCGAGCGAACTCGACCTTTATCCCGTGTAGCGGTGGATTACCAGGCCACTCGCTGCTAGTGGAATAGTTTCCTTTCCCTCCAGTATTCCGGGGGGAGGGGCTGCTCCCCCCGTCAGGGGGAATCGGTTGCCGACGGTCAACGCGTATCCGCGGTTGTAGCAAATCCCTGACGAGGAAAAAACTATTGCGCTTGCGACGGAGTCGTTGCTACCTTTCCGGTGTCGAGGGATGGTCACTGGCGCTTCGCCGTAGTGCGCCCACGCTGAGTCGGCAAGCGAGTTGAGCCATCCGGCGAGCGTGACGACAAGGAGCGCCGATGAGCGACATCTGGGCACTGTGCTGCGACTGCGATCGTTGGTTCCCCGCCCCGGCGTGGTTTGACCGGACAGCCCCCAGCATCACGTGCCCTACCTGCGGAGCGGAACCCACCGCCATGGAGAACCGCGCCCTGGTGGCCCGCCACCAGGAGCGGAACCGCAGGGCGATCTCTATCGTCAGGTCGGCCACCGGGGGGCGGCCCGCGCCCGCCCACGCGTTGCGGTAGACGATCCGCAGGTTACGAAACCTTACTGGGCAGGTGTATGACGAACGTCATCCATTCGTTGCATTATTCCGGCGGGTTTCAACCACTCATCCACGCTGGCGACGTCGACAGTCAAGAAGAGAAAACGTGCATCCGGTATTTCCGGCAAGGCGTCACTGCGCGGAGTCATCATCATCCAACAGCGCCGCCAGCCGGCCCAGCCGAGCGTCCCACTCCGCGCCTACGGAGGCCATCCAGACCATCGCGACGGTCAACGGTTCAGGTGTCAGGCGGTAACGCATCTCGCGCCCCTCGCGGCGCGCGGCGACCAGTCGGGCGCCGGCCAGGGCGTTCAGGTGCTTGGTGACCGCCTGCCGGGTGATCGGCAGGTCAGCGGCCAATTCGGTGGCGGTGGCCGGACCCGCGGAGGACAGCCTGGCGATGACCTCCCGCCTGGTCGTGTCGGCCAAGGCCAGGAACACGGCCCCGACAGCCTGGCCTGTGCCCATGGGCTCCACAGCATCACACCAGGACGGCCGACAGGTGCGCGCCGAGCCGATCGGCCCGGGACGTCCACGCAGCCGAGGCCTGGAAGGCCGCCTGTGCGGCCTCGGTGCTCGCCGGAGCGGTCTCGGTAACCACCACCCGCGTGCCCTGCGGCGTCTCCTCGACCTGGATGCTGACCTCGGAGCCGCCCTCGCCGGGGTCGGCACCCTCCGGCCACCACACGAGGTCCAGCCGCTGCCCCCAGCGCACATCGATCACGCGCGCCGTACGGGTCCCCCGCCCGTCGGTGAAGCGCCCCCACCCGCCAGGGCGCGGGTCCAACTCGACCGCCGCGCCGAACCAGCGGGACAGTTCGCTGGAGGTGGTCAACGCCGACCACACCCGGTCCCGGGAAGCCGGGAGCACCGCACTGCGCTGCACTGTCGGCCGCTGCTCCGCCATCTTTGCCTCCTTTGCGCAACCTGTAGGTTGCGAATTTTCGCGCTTGCGGCTACGGTTCCGCAACCGGCAAGTTGCACTTTACCGTCGCGGAAGGCGCATGCATGAGTGACGAGCCCATCACCCTGCCCGTGCCCGACCGAGACATGCTGCGGATGTCCCCGTTCGTGCGACTGCTGGAGCGCCGGGTGGTCTTCCTCCGGGGGCCGCTCCAGGAGACGGCCGCCAGCGACCTGGTCGCGCAACTGCTCCTGCTGGACGCCGAGTCCGACGGGGACGTCACGATGTACATCGACTCCCCGGGCGGCGCGGCCACCGACATGTTCGGCATCCACGACGTGATGCAGTTGATGCGGTCACGAGTGCACACCCGTTGCGTGGGCATGGCCGCCTCCGCGGGCGCGGTGCTGCTGGCCACCGGGACGGCACGCGCTCGGCCACCCCCAACGCCCGTATCATGATCCATCAACCGGTCGGCCAGGCCCGAGGGAACGCGGCCGACATCCAGATCCAGGCTACCCAGTCCGCCCACCTTCGGCGGCGGATGGAGGAGGTCCTCGCCGAGCGCACCGGGCAGCCGATCGAGCGCATCACCCGCGACACCAATCGCGACTTCTGGCTCTCCGCCGAGCAAGCGCGCGATTATGGGCTCATCGACGAGGTGGCCGAGCCCGCCTCCGCCGCCCGAGCCTGACATCATGGAGGGGCAGTGCCGCCCCTATCGACGCAAGGAGCACCGCTGATGAGCACCCTCGTCCCCATGGTGATCGAGCAGACCAATCGCGGTGAGCGCTCGTTCGACATCTACTCCCGGCTGCTCTCCGAGCGGATCATCTTCCTGGGCACGCCGATCAACGACGACATCGCCAACCTGATCATGGCGCAACTGCTGCACCTGGAGGGTGAGGAGCCCGAGAAGGACATCAACCTGTACATCAACTCGCCGGGCGGCTCGATCACCTCGGCGCTGGCGATTTTCGACACGATGGAGTTCATCAAGCCCGACGTGTCCACGATCTGCATGGGGCAGGCCGCCTCGGCCGCCGCGATCCTGCTGGCCGCGGGTGCGCCGGGCAAGCGCTTCGCGCTGCCGCACTCGCGGATCCTGCTCCACCAGCCCTCCGGTGGCGCCGAGGGGCAGTCGGCGGACATCGAGATCCAGGCGCGGGAGATCCAGCGGATCCGCGACC
>WHTC01000266.1 GCA_009379795.1 Nitriliruptorales bacterium
CAACTTGGATCTCGGCCTGGAACTGGCTGAGATCGACGACCTTTCGGCCTTGGGGTTCGCGGCGTGTACAGCTGGCGCGGAGGTTGCCGACCGTCGCTGCGATCACCCGGCTCCAGCACCGGCAACCGGTCGGTGAGGTCCTTCACGATCGTGTCTGACACTCGTTCAGCGGGCCCGCTCGCGGCAGGCCCACTGGTGGATGTATCCCTGGTGGACAGCCGCGTAGATGCGGTCTCGCAGCAGGTTCGCCGCGTCATGGTTCAGGGTCCGTCCCAGATCCCGTAGCACGACGCGCATCAGCATGTTCTTCTGACCGGCCGCGATCCCCAGGCGCTCCCGGGCCGGGCCGGGCGGGGCAGGTCCTGCTCCCGCGTCTCGCCGAGCACCTCGACTTGTTCCACCGCATCAGCCTGGCTGCCGAGTGCTGCACGCACCCGGTCGCCCAGTTCCTCGACGGTGAGGTCTTCGTCGACCGCCAGGGACAGATCACGCCGGATCGCTGGCATGGATGACACGGGACGGTATGGTGCGAGGTCGAGCATCTGTGCGGCGACTCGCGGATCTGTGGAGCGCAGGAGTCGGATGTCATCCAATCCCTTGCGCAGCATGACGAGCCGGTCCAACCCCAGCCCCATGGCCAGCCCCGAGCGGCCCCGTCCGGTGGGTAGCTCAGCCGGTCGTAGTCAGCGTGCGCTGCTGCCCTCCCGACACCCGGGGCGGGGTCGGGGGCTCAGAATCGGCGAATCTCCGCGGCCGGAGACCTGAGTGCACGCTCATGGCGAGCCTGATACTGCTCAGCCGATCGGCAGGGTGTGGGCCTCGAGATCGAGCAGCAGGCGCTTGCGGTCCATCCCGCCGCCGTAGCCGGTGAGCGATCCATCTGCCCCGATCACGCGGTGGCAGGGGATGATGATCGGGATCGGGTTGCGGCCGTTCGCCAGTCCCACCGCGCGGACCGCCCTGGGACTGCCGATGCGCTCGGCGAGCTGCCCGTAGCTGGCGGTGCGCCCGTACGGGATCTCCTGCAGCGCCTGCCATACCCGCTGCTGGAACGGCGTGCCTTGCGGAGCCAGCGGCACCTCGAAGGTGGTGCGTGTGCCGGCGAAGTAGCCCTCGAGTTGAGCGATCACTTCCCGGAAGGGACTGCTGTCCTTCCGCGCACCGCTGACAACCATCGGCTTTCCCTCAAGCGATGGCAGGTGGAGACCGGTCAGGTGCTCGCCGTCGGCGACGAGGGTCAGTTCTCCCAGTGGGCTGGGCAGCATGCTGCAGTACGTGGTCACCTTCATGGCGGCTCCTTCAGACGGCTCTGGAAGGGTGGGGCTCAGCTGGTCAGGTCCGGGTCAGGACACGACCACAGGTGGAGGGCGGCGTAGGATCTCCACGGTCGCCAGCGTGCTGCATACCGCCCAAGCGCGACGGTCTCACCGGGCATGCCGAGGCGGGCCGCGGCGCGACGGATCCCCAGATCGCTCGCGGGAAAGGCGTCGGGGTCGCCAAGGGCGCGCAGCGCGATGAGCGCAACCGTCCACGGGCCGATGCCGGGCAGGGCGCCGATCGCGGCGGCGGTGTGCAGCCGATCCGTTCCCGGGTCGAGCGTCACGTCGCCCGCCGCCAGCGCCCGGGCCAGACCGGTCAGGGACGCGGCCCGGCGGGTGGGCATGGGCAGGCCGAGCGGGTCCGCGTCGGCCAGGGCAGCCGGCTCAGGGAACAGGTGGGTCAGTCCGCCGTCCGGTGCGGTGAGTGGTTTGCCGTAGCGGATTGTCAGCCGTGTGGCGATGGTGCGTGCCCCGGCCACCGAGATCTGCTGGCCGATCACCGCTCGCAGGGCGAACTCCTCCCCGTCGACCGTCCGCGGCACCCGGCGCCCGGGGCTGGCCTGGACAACCGGCGCGAGCAGCGGATCCTTGCCGAGCAGCGCGGTTACGGCGACTGGATCCGCATCCAGATCCAGCAGCCGCCGGCAGCGCTGCACCGAGGCACCGAGATCGCGCAGGTCGTCGATCCGTAGCCGGCAGGCCACATGCCCATCGGCGCTGGAGAGTTCGACGACGCCGGTGCCGTGGGGGAGGCGCAGCGTCCGGCGGTAGCGCCCGTCAACGAATTCCTCCACACCGGGGATCGCCCGCTTGGCGAGGAAGCCGAGCAGTCCCGCGGCGTCCAGTGGCTTGCGGAACGGCAGTCGCAGCACGACCGTCCCCGCCGCCGTCTCGACGCGGGGGCCTGCCTCGCGCCGCAGCGCGGTAGGAGTGACGGCGAACACCGTCCGGATCGTGTCGTTGAACTGCCGGACGCTCGCGAAACCTGCGGCGAACGCCACCTGAGTCAGCGGGAGTCGCGTGGTCTCGATGAGCAAGCGGGCGGTCTGCGCTCGCTGGGCGCGGGCCAGGGCCAGGGGGCCGGCGCCGACCTCGGCGGTCATCTGCCGGTGCAGGTGACGCTCGCTGTAGCCCAACCGGCTCGCCAGGCCCGAGACGCCCGCGCGATCGACGAGGCCGTCGGCGATCAGTCGCATCCCTCGCGCCACCAGGTCGGCCCGCTCGTTCCACTCCGGGGAGCCGGGGGTGGCGTCGGGACGGCAGCGCTTGCAGGCCCGGAAGCCCGCCCCCTGAGCCGCCGCCGCGGTGGGGTAGAAGCGCACATGGTCGCGCCGCGGCACCATTGCCGGGCAACTCGGCCGGCAATAGATGCCGGTCGAGGTCACCGCCGTGAAGAACCAACCGTCGAAGCGGTCGTCACGGCTCTGCACAGCGCGGTAGCAACGCTCGAAATCGTCGAACACGTCACGAGCATCGCACGCGCGCCTGGCCGGTGCTAGCGGGTTTCGGACTTCCACGTGCCGTGGCCCCACTGTCCCTGCCTGCCCGATGGGCCGGAAAGCAGCGCGTAGGTTAGAGGCGACTCAGGTGGCGGGAGGTCGCCGGGTAATGATCAGTGAGCACGAGCCGAGTTGGAGCGGCCCGCCCGAACGAGGCGGTCGTCGCGCACGTCCACGCCGGGCGGCGCTGCTGGCAGCGGCCCTCCTGGCAATGGGGCTTGCCACAGGGGCGCTGGCCCTGAGCGGCTCGTTCTCCGGCGGCCAACAGGTCGCGGTGAGCGAGGCAACCCCGACAACCTCGCCACCAAGTCCCGCCCCGGCGCCCGGGACCTCGGCCCCGGAACCCGAGCCGGCTCTGCACCAACTCGACATCGTGACCCATCCCGAGGGAGCCGCGGTGACGATCGAGACCTCGGCGGGTACGACGGCTACCGGGCAGACACCGTTCACCGAGATGGTGGAGAGCGGACCGCTGGAGGTGACGGTCACCCACGACGGCTTCAACACCCTCACCGAAGCGATCGTGCTCGACTAGGACCAGGCCGTTGAGTGGTGGCTGGATCCCTCCGGTCTGCTGCACCACAAGATCCGGGAGTTTCCCAGCGGTGCCGCTCCCAAGCAGGTCGCCTTCTCCCCGGACGGCCAGCAGTTGTGGGTCACCCTGCTGGGCGGCGCAGGCCTCGAGGTGTTCGACCCCTTCACGGGCGAGCGACTGGCCGAGATCGACCTGGGCGACCACGGTGCGGTCGAGGTGATCTTCAGCGAAGACGGCTCGACCGTGCTCGCCAGCCAGATGGAGAGCGCGTCGGTGTTCGAAATCGACGCCGAGACGTTCACCGTCCGTCGCCAACTGCCCACCGGTGGGTCGTGGAGCAAGGTGATCGCCCTGTCGCCGGACGGGGCCAC
>WHTC01000134.1 GCA_009379795.1 Nitriliruptorales bacterium
ATGGTCTGTTGGTGAAGCCGCTTCCCGTCGTACCTGATGCCGGGGACCAGGGGAGTCGGGCCATGCTTGATAAAGCCCATGCGCTCGAAGAACCGCACCGCCCGGGCGTTCTCGCGCACTGTCTGCAGGTGGCAGCCGGGCGAGCCGTTTTCTCGGAGCCGATCGAGCCAACGCTTCACCAGTCCATCGGCAGCGCCGGTTCCCCGCGCCTGGGGTTCGACGTTGATGTGCAGGTGCGCCGGCCGGTGGGCGTCGTTGAAGTCCTTGGGGGTGGGCTCTCTTCGGATCGCGGCCCATGCCATGTCGACCATGCTGCGTGCGAAGAAGGCCGCGGGCTTGCGCTTGAAGATCAGCCGGCATGTTCTGATGGCCTGCTCCATACGCTGGCTCTCGCTCGGGAACGTCGAGCCGTCGAGGCACCCTGTGAGGTAGCCAGTCAAGGTTCCATCGACCATGGCGACGAACAGCGAGTCCGGCTCCAGGTCCATGTACGGGTCCAGGTAGATGGCCGCTTCGGATTCCTCGTGCTCCCACAACGAAGCGGTCGGCGCCCCCTCGCCTGCGCGATCGAAAAGCTCGCGCAGCTCGGCGCGGTCAGACTCCGTGAAAGCGCGGATCTCGATCACGTCGACGCATCCTCCCGCATCCAACCATCGTGGACCGAATGCTGTGCGCGATCACAGCTTGAAGCGGCTCTCAAGCACCAGCCGCCCTGTTGATGTTGCCCATGTCTGACGCGCCCCCGGCAGGAATCGAACCTGCGACACCCGCTTTAGGAGAGCGGTGCTCTATCCACTGAGCTACGAGGGCGAGGGCCGGACGGTGGACGGGACGCGCACGACGCATGTTACCGGCGCCGTACCCGTCCAGCGCTGATAGACCCTCTCACCGGCTGCCAGCCCGGATCCCCCGACGGTCAGGGTCCGATGCGGGTGATGCGTCCCAGTCCGCCCTCGGGGTAATCCGCTGCGGTCACGGAGCCACCGAGTGTTTCGGTGAGATAGTCGGCGAGCGACTGCTGGTAGGTCACGCCGACCGTCGTGAACTCGGTCAGGCCCAGCGCCTCGAAGGGGTACCCGTCACCGTCACGCGCGGTGAAGTCGTTGGTTGCCAGCGGGATCACCCGGTCCGGATCGACCAGCGCACCGTCGACCACGATCGGGATGTCACCCTCGCTCAAGGTCAGCTCGCGGATACGCTCGCCGGCGGGGAAGCTGCGGTCGAACGAGAACCGCATCCCGGCGACCTGCGAGAAGCGCCCGTCGTTCACCTCGACCGCAGCCACGCCGTGCTCCAGCAGCGCCAGGAGGTCGCTGCCCGTAACCCCGGGAACCACGCTCACGAAGTTGGAGAACGCGGCGACGTTGAACGTGTCGAGCAGCGTCACATCCCCCGGTCCCGCACTGGCCCGGATACCGCCGCCGTTCTGGATCGCGACCACCGGAGGCACAACGCCGAATTCTGGGGCCTCGTTGCGACCGGTCTCCAGCAGCGCATCGCCCATCAGGCTGCCCAGGTTGGTCTCGCTGTTGCGGACCCCGGCGACCGTGACGTCGCCCGTCTCGGGATCGACCTGGCCGCGGTCGCCGTTCAGCAGAACCTCGCTCGTGGCGACCGTGGTGGCCGCGAGATCCGCCACGTAGGCCTCGACCGGTTCGACGACCTGTGCCTGCACCCGGCGGTCCACCGGCAGGTCCGTGGTGACGTCGAACAACTGGCTTCGGGCGCTGATCGACACGACGTCGCCCGAGCGGTTGAAGCCCATGACCAGTCGCCCGAGGTCGCCGTAGTCGCCCACGGTCGTGACGACCGGGATCTGGTTGCCGTCCGCATCGGGCGCGAGCAGCGGGTAGGGGTCGAGGCGCTCGCTGCCGCCTCCGGAGATCACCACGTCAACGCCGCGCAGGTCTCGCAGCACAGTGATTTCTTCGTTGATGTTCTGCAGGTGGGTGGAGACCACGATCTTGTCGACGCCTTGCGCGCTCAGGCGGTCGATCTCCGCCTGCACGAGGCCCGCCACATCCTCCAGGACTTTGACGTCGCGCGGGCTGGAGATCGCGGGCAGCCGCGGGGTCACCGCGCCGATGATCCCGATGCGCTCCCCGCGCTCCTTCGCGACCGTGCTCGGCACGATCCGGGAGCCCTCCAGCTCCTGCAGGCGCGGCTCGGCGCTGACGTCGAGGTTGGCCGAGAGGAAGGGCACCGGCGAGGAGAAGCTCTCGATGAAGTCGGCGAGGATATCGGGGCCGAAGTCGAACTCGTGGTTGCCGATCGTGAACGCGTCGTAGCCGATCAACTCCAGGGCGATCGCGTCATAGAACGGCACGCCCTTGTCCAGGCTTGCGTTGAACTGTGCCCCGGCGAGGAAGTTGTCACCCGAGGACACCACGATCGCGCCGCGCTTGGCCCCGCGCTCCCCGGCCGGAGGGGGGCCTGTACGAGCCTCCCGGCGCAGGCGGTCGACAAGTGTGGCGAACCGGGCCACCCCCGGATCGTCGTCCGTGGGGATCAGCCTCGATTCCCCGTCGTTGCTGTGAATCACGGTCAGCCAGAAATCTACGCGCTCGTCGGGGCGCGCCTGTCCGGGCAGCGCCATCGCGATGAGCAGCGCCAGAGCCGAGAGCGCGACGACAGGGGTGCGCGCAGCCCGCGCCGCGCGATGATCCAAGGTCATCCGGTCCTCCATGACGGACCCACGTGCACGGTCGGCAGCGGCGAGCCACCTCAATACCGTGTGGAAGTGACATAATGCCGTATTTGTAGGGACAGTTCGATGCCTGCGACGGAAACGCTTGGCGGAACCGGCGCCTGTTAACACTCCCGCTGGGTGGCCTCGTCGAGCGCGGCCCACAGCCTCTCGGCGTGGGCACGGGCCTCTCCGCTCACCGCGGGTGGGGTGGACGGGAGCTCAGCAAGCAGTTCCAGCAGCCCGGCGATGGCTGTTGCCGGCACCTCTCCAAGGATGACGGTGCCTCCCAGACGCCGGGCGCCCGGGTCATGCTGACGTCGCGGTGGGGGCAGCGCCTCTTCCAGCGTGCCGAGGTGTTCGTGCGCCTCGTTGGCGACGAACTCGGGCGTGGACGGCAGCTCGGCCAGCAACTCCAACAGTTGCGCCACGACGTTGGCGGTTCCGGCTTCCAGGGTCAGCGTCACATCATCCTCCATGCCCAAACCGGGCGAACCCCTACCGTGCGGCCTCGGCCACAAGAGCCCGGCCATCCGGGCAGCAGCGACGTGGGATCGAGGCGAGACGGACAATGGGACCCGTCAAGAGCGCAGGTGGATGGGAGACCACCGCAGCACGCTCCGGCTCCGGCAGAGATGCTCTTCCGTTCGTGTCGTGTAGTCGATAACGTAACGCGAGAACTCCGCAGGATGAGAGGGACTGACGTGGCACGGATGCAGTTCGACAATGTGACCAAGCGCTACCCGGATGGGACGGTCGCGGTCAGGGACCTCAGTCTCGCCATCGACGATGGCGAGTTCCTCGTGCTCGTCGGGCCGTCGGGCTGCGGGAAGTCCACCGCGCTCCGGATGGTCGCCGGCCTCGAGGACATCAGCGCCGGGAAGATGATCATCGGGGACCGGGTCGTCAACGACCTGAGTCCCAAGGAGCGCGACATCGCGATGGTCTTCCAGAGCTACGCGCTCTACCCGCATATGAGCGTCGCGGACAACTTGGGCTTCGCGCTCAAGCTGGCGAAGGTCAGCAAGTCCGAGATCGAGCGTCGCGTCAAGGAGGCGGCGCAGGTCCTCGACCTCACGGAGTATCTGCACCGCAAACCCAAGGCGCTGTCAGGTGGTCAGCGGCAGCGCGTGGCGATGGGCCGCGCGATCGTCCGCAACCCGCAGGCGTTCCTCATGGACGAACCGCTGTCCAACCTCGACGCCAAGCTGCGCGTGGCGATGCGCGCCGAGATCGCCCAGCTTCAGAACCGGCTCGGCGTCACCACGCTGTACGTGACCCACGACCAGGTCGAGGCCATGACGATGGGCGACCGGGTCGCCGTCCTCAAGCGCGGCCTGCTCATGCAGGCCGACGCGCCGCAGGTGCTCTACGAGAACCCGGACAACCTGTTCGTCGCTGGTTTCATCGGCTCCCCCGCGATGAACCTGTGCGAGGGCACCCTGAGCCGGAGCAACGGGCAGACCGCGGTGGAGTTCGGCTCCTTCCGGCTGCCGGTGCCCGACGCAACCGTCGACCGCTACCCCAAGATCCCCGACTACGTCGGCAAGAAGATCGCCCTCGGTCTGCGGCCCGAGCACTTCACCCGGCAGCGTGACCTGCCGGAGGACCGCTGGATGGAGGTCAACGTCGACCTGATCGAGGCGCTCGGCTCCGACCTCGTGGTGCACTTCACAACCGACACGCGGCCGATCATCACCGAGGACATGCGTGAGGCGATCGACGACGAGGACGCCTTCGCCGAGATGGAGCGCCGGGCCGCCGAGGGCGGGCAGAGCTTCACCGCACGCCTGGAGCCACGGGAGATCCCCAAGACCGGGGACCGCATCAAAGTGGCCTTCGACACCGAGCAGTTGCACTTCTTCGATTACGACAGCGGCACCGCCCTACGCGAGAGGCGCTGAGTCAGGGGTCATCCCGCCCTGGGCGAACGTTGCCTTTGGTTACGCTGTCAGCACGTATAGTTGTCAAGCTCGTCGCCCGCCTGCTCGTCGCCCGCCTGAGGGTGTCGTGATACCCACGTCTTGGGGGTGCCGGGACCGGCGAGCGATCAGGCAAGATGGCGGCCCGGACATCTGCGAGGACCATGACCCGCGCACACCGGCAGGGCCTGAGTTGGGGGTTCGCCGCCTTCGGGACGGCGGTCATCGGCGCTGTCCTGGTTCTGGAGGGAGCCCTGTCCCACCTTGCGGTGGACGTACTCGCGCTCGGAGCGGTCGGCGCGATCATGATCGGGATCCGCAGGCACCGCCCGGACCTGGTCACGCCATGGCTGCTGCTGGCCGGTGCCGTCACACTGCGGGGAGCCGCCGACCTGCTGTGGACCTCGTCCACAGGCCTGAACGGTGCGCCCATCCCGCCGGTATGGTGGATGGTGCTGGTCAGTCTGGGAGGCTCGGTGCTCCTGGGCGTCGCGGTGCTGCTCCTGGTCCGGGAAAGACCCTCCGGCCGCGATTTCGGGCACCTGATCGACGCCGCCATCGTCGCCGTCGGGCTGAGCCTGGTCGCCTGGGTCTGGTTCCTGGCCCCGATCACCGAGCGGGTACCGGCTTCCCCGCTGGAACAGACCACCGTCGCGGCGGCCCCCTTCTTCAGCCTGGTGCTGCTTGTCCTGGCGCTGCGCCTGATCATCGACGCGGCCGGGCGCCCGCTGGCCTCCTGGCTCCTGCTGGCCGGCCTGCTGTCCCGGGTGGCCGGCGACGCCGGATCGGCGTTCGTGGCGCTGACCCGGGTCTCAGTGGACGGTCACGCGATCGAGGCGGTTTGGTTGGCGTCGTCCCTGCTGCTCGGCAGCGCCGCGCTGCACCCCACCATGCGGCGACTGTCCTCTCCCCGATCCGCACAGGTGCCGCGCCTGAGCCGCAGCCGACTGCGGATGCTCGCCGCAGCCTGCCTGCTGGCACCAACGACCCTGGGCATCCAGGCCCTGCGCGGCGCCGACCTGCATCTGACCACGGCGCTGACGGCCTGGTTCCTGATGATCGTCCTGGTGCTGCTGCGCATGGCCGGGCTCGTCCACCAGTTGGGGGCCACGGTGCGAGGTCTTGAGCGCTCCACCAGCCGGGAGCGGGTGCTGAACGCCCTCGGCACGTCACTGGTCGCCGCGCAGGATCGCCAAGAGGTCTGCGACGCCGCGCTGAGCGCCGCCCGCGCGCTGCTGCCCAGTTCGCCCGAGCCCACGCTGGCGATCTTCGACCGCGTGGCCGACGGCCCATTCGCCCTGATGAAACACAGCGGCGCCTACCCGCTCGGCGACCGGCTTCCCGAACTGGACGCAGCGACCAGCCAGCGCTTACGCGACGGCGAGTGCGCGATCATCAGCCTCCACCCCCCACCGGTGGCGTCCTCGCTTCCCGACCCTGCTTCGCCGCCTGCTCCAGCGGCCGACCACCAGATCTCGCTCCACCCGCTGCTGTTCGGCCAGGAACGGGAGGCGGTGCTCGCCGTGATCACCGCCGAGGCGCAGATTCCCGACGCCGGCGACAGGCTGGCCGCGCTGGTGTCCAGCAGCGCCCTGGCGCTGGAGCGGGTGGCGCTCTCCGAGGAGGTGCACCGCCGCCGCAGCGACGAACGGCTGACCGCGCTGGTGCAGAACACCGCGGACCTGATCGTGGTTGTCGGACCCGAGGGATGCGTGCGCTTCGCCTCGCCTTCGGCCACCGATGCGCTCGGCCCGATGGTCGAGAGCAAGGACCGTATCGCCGAGTTCGCGCACCCCAAGGACCGCCCGGCGCTGCAGGCCTACCTCAACCAGGTCGCCGCCGGCGAGGAGGCCCCGCCGCTGGAATGCCGCCTGCGCGGGCCCTGCGGCTGGCGTGACTACGAGACCGTCGGCGCCAACCTGCTGGACGACCCGAACGTCGCCGGCATCGTGCTGACCAGCCGCGACATCACCGAGCGCAAGACGTTGCAGCGGCAACTGCACCGGCGAGCCATGTACGACCCGCTGACCGGCCTCGCCAACCGGGCGCTGTTCGGCGAGCGGGTCGCCAAGGTGCTGGAGGGGCCCGGCACCGTCGCGGTGCTGTTCATCGACCTCGACGACTTCAAGGTCGTCAACGACAGCATGGGACATGCCGCCGGCGACCAGGTGATCGCCGCATCGGCTGGGCGGCTCGCGGGGGGGCTGCGCAGCGGGGACACCGCGGCGCGGCTGGGCGGCGACGAGTTCGCGGTGCTGCTTCCCCAGGTCGCCAGCGACGACGAGGCGAAGCGCGTCGCCACCCGCATCCTCGACGCCTTCCGTGCACCGTTCGTGGTGGAGGGACGGCAGTTCTCGGTGCGCGCCAGCGTGGGCATCGCCGTCGCCCGGCAGGCCTCCGCGACCGCCGCTGAGCTGCTGCGCAACGCCGACCTGGCGATGTACCGCGCCAAGGCCACGGGCAAGGGGTGCGCGGCGTGCTACGAGCCGGAACTGCACCGCAGCCTGCTTTCCCGGCTGGACCAGCAGGCCCAGCTCGCGGCGGCGCTGCAGCAGGGCGAGATCGTCCCGCACTACCAGCCGATCGTGGCGTTGTCCGGCCAGAGGATCGCCGGGGTCGAGGTGTTCGCCCGCTGGCGGCACCCGCAACAGGGGCTCCTCCCCGCCGCGGACTTCCTGGAAGTGGCCGAACAGACCGGGCTGATCCTGCCGCTCGGCCAGCAGGTCCTGACCCAGGCCTGCCATCAGGTCGCCGCCTGGAGGGATTGGAGCGGGGTCGGCGATCTGTTCCTCAGCGTGAATCTGTGCCCCAGTGAGTTCGCGTCACCCGACCTCGCCGGGCAGGTCCGCAGGGCCCTGCGAGCCAGCGAGCTGCCCCCTGGAGCCTTGGTGCTCGAACTGCCTGAAGCGTGCCTGCTGCGCGACCACCGCGAAGCCCTCGAGCGGGTGGCCGAACTGCGCATGCTGGGGGTGCAGGTGGCGATGGTCGGGCTCGGAACCGGATCCCTGCCGCTGAGCTCGTTGGCGAGCATGAAGGCGGACCTGCTGAAGCTGGACTGCTCCCTGCTGGCTCCTGTGCGCGCCGAGGAGGGAGCGGCGGCGCTGGCGGCCGCGTTGTCGCAACTGGTGCGCGGGCTGCGCCTGCCCGTGGTCGCCCAGGGGGTCGAGACCGTCGCCCAGAAGGCGTCACTGCTCGCGCTCGGCTGCACCTACGCCCAGGGAATCCTGCTCGGCAAGCCCTCGGAGCCCGAGGTCATCGGCTCCTTCCTTCCCCGGATGCACGCGCTGGGGCTGTGACGGTGTCATGGCCCCAGCGCCTGGAGGAAGCGCATGCGGCTCGGTCTGAGCATCGGCTATTCAGGCTCGTCGATCGGCGACGTGCTGCCCCTGGTACAGCACGCCGACAGGATCGGCTTCGACTCGGTCTGGGTCGCGGAAGCCTACGGCTCGGATGCGGTGACCGTACTGGCCTACCTTGCCGCCGTCACCGATCGCATCAAGCTGGGCAGTGCGGTCCTGCAGATGCCGGCGCGCACGCCGGCCAATACCGCCATGACCGCGATGACGCTGGACGCCCTGTCCGGCGGGCGCGTCCTGCTGGGTTTGGGCCTGTCGGGCCCGCAGGTCGTCGAGGGCTGGCACGGCGTACCGTACGGCAAGCCGTTGGGAAAGACCCGCGAGTACGTGGAGATCGTGCGGGCCGCGATCGCGCGGGAGGGACCGCTGCGGCACCACGGCGACCACTACCAGGTGCCCTACCACGGCCCCGGCGCCACCGGGCTGGGGAAGCCGTTGAAGTCGATCCTGCATCCGGTGCGCTCACGCATCCCCATCTATCTCGCGGCGATCGGCCCCCGCAACGTGGAGTTGACCGGCGAGATCGCGGACGGCTGGCTGCCCTTCTTCTACTCGCCGGAACGCGAGGACCTGATCATCGAGTCGCTGGACGCTGGGCTGGCCAGAAGCGGGCGCAAGCCTGACGAACTGGATATCGCCACGACCGTGAAGGTGGTGATCGGCGACGACATCGCCGCCTGCCGCGACCAGGTCAGACCGGTCTTCGCCCTCTACATCGGCGGCATGGGCGCGCGCGGCAAGAACTTCTATTTCGACCTCGCCTGCCGGTACGGCTTCGAGGGCGCCGCCGGGCGGATCCAGGACCTGTACCAGGACGGCAAGAAGGATGAGGCCGCCGCCGCGGTGCCCGACACGTTGGTCGACGAGCTGGCGCTGGTGGGACCGAAGTCCCGCGTCGTTGAGCGCCTGGAGGCGTGGAAGGCCTCACGGATCAGGACGCTGATCCTGGGCACGCGCCAGCGGGAAATCCTCGACGCCCTCCAGGACGCGCTCTGATTCTGAGGATTTCCACCCAGGGCGTTGTTGCCCCTTCATAGTCCCAGCGCGTTGGCGCCACCCGCCCGCGCTCAACATCCCTGGTCAAAGCGGTTTTGGAACCGCATTCGCCTCCCAGCCCGGTCGTAGATGATTCG
>WHTC01000278.1 GCA_009379795.1 Nitriliruptorales bacterium
GCTCACCATGGACACCCTACGCTACCGCGAGGTCCTCCGCCGTCTCGACGTGGCGGGCCTGCGACTGGAGGAGGCCGCCGACGCCCTCGCGGACGCCGCGCTGAAACGCGCGTGATCGAGGGAAGCCGTCCCGGGTGCTCCTCGGTGCGACAGTGGTGCGGCCGAACGCGTTCCGGGGAGAGGTGGCGATGCGGATCCAATCGGGGCAACTCGTGGCACTGGGCTACGGCAAGTATGTGCGGTCCGACGAGGTCGTCGCGGTGGCGGCGATCATCAAGGGACGGGGGCCGGGGCGGCGCTCGATGGTCTGGGTGCGTGGCCTGCCCGAGCCGCTGGTCGCCTCGCGGTCCGAGACGGCGCTGGTCGACGATCTGGTCACGCCTGCCGAGGAGATCGCCCGTATGCGCCAACTGCGCGGCACGCTGACCAGCATCGTCAACGCGCTCCAGGCCGTCCCCCCGGTGCTGCGGCGCGTCATCGAGCAGGAGACCGGCGTGGACCTCAGCCAGTCGGTCAGCGAGGCCCAGCAGGTCCTGCGGTAGAGCGGTCCCGGGCGGCTGTCCCTCCTTCACTTGCCGTCCGCGGCCTGGCAAGCGTGAGGACTCGGGCAGTCCCGTCTATCCGGCACCCCCGGTTGGCTGCTGACTGACCCTTCTCCTCCGACATTGCGGCCGGTTGGTCGACGAGGAATAGCGGGTCGCTGACTAGACGCGGACCGGCACGCGCGCGAGATGCCGCCGGCCGAGAAGGAACGCCAGGCCGTATGCCCCAGCCGTGACCAGCAGCAGCGGCCGGTAGCCCACGATCAGGGACAGGTACTCCAGTAACCCCCCGATCATCGCGCCCAGCAGGTTGGCGCCGAAGGCCACCGTCGACGCGCTGACGTCGGCGAAGCGTTGCGCGAACACCAGGTTTGCCAGGAAGATCGGCGCGAACGCCAGGACCACCGCCACGATGAAGCGCGGCACCGGTGAGAGCGCCAGCAGCGCGGCGTTGGGAACCAGGAAGGCGACGGCGATCGCCGCGAGCAGGGCGAAATAGAGCACCTGCGGCCGGGGCAGGCGCACCCGCCGGGCCACTTCCACGGCGATGTACACCGACAGCAGCACGCCGGCGAACACCAGCGCGTTCACGAACCAGGTGGTGCCGAACAGCAGCGCGAACTGCACGACATTCTTGGTCTCCAGCAGCAGGAACGCCACGCCCATGAAGAACAGGTCGCCGTAGGGCGCCATCCGCTTGAGCGGTCCCGATGCCGCGCGGATCAGGAGCACCGAAGCGAGCAGGATCAGCGCGATCGTCAGCAGGTAGAAGCCAGGCAACCCGGGCTCGCGCAGGTACAGGAACGGGTAGTCATCGTCCACCGGCGGCGGTGGGTTCTCGGTCCGCGCGCTCCAGCGCTCCCGGCAGTCCACGGCCGTCTCGTCCACCCCGGTAGTCAGCAGCGCCAGCCCGGCCGTCCCCTCGATCGTGTCGATGCAGGGGCGGTGCCCGTAGGCCTGCTCCAGGGTCCCCGCGAGACGGTCGATCAGCCAGTCCTGCCGGTAGAAGTTGTACATGGCGAACACGCCGCCGGGACTCAGGTGCTCACGCGCCTCCTCCATCGCCCCGGTGGTGAACAGGTAGCTCTCCAGGCGCAGCGAGGACTGGCCCGACACCAGCGTCAGCGAGTCGGGCAGGGCGAAGAGGATCAGGTCGTAGCGCTTGTCAGTGTGCTCGAGGAACGCCCGCCCGTCGGTGATGTGCACCTCGACCCGGGCGTCGGCGTAGGGGCGTTCGGGATGAAGTTGGTCACCGAGCTCCTGCAGGCGCGGGTCAATCTCCACGGCGTCCACGTGCTGTGCGCCGTTCTGCAGGGCGATGGCGACGTCGCTGCCGTTGCCCGCGCCGACCACCAGCACGTCTCGCAGAGGGTTCTCCGGCGCCCGCTCGTAGGACAGGAAGTAGATCGGCTCGCGGGCGTTGCGCCGGGCGGTCGACTGGATCACCTGGTGCGGGATGCCGTTGACGTCCACGATGACCGAGGAGTCGTCACCCTCGCCGCGCTCGGTGGCGGTGACCTTGTAGTAGGGCGACCAACTGTGCCCGGGTTGGACACTTTCGACCGCCAGCAGGAGTACCAGACCGGCCAGGGCGAGATGCGCGAGCGGCAGGCGGCGGGCCAGCGGCGCCTTGTGCTGATCTGACGGGCGCGGCAGCGTGATGAGAAAGCCGGCCGCCGCCGCCACACCCCACACGACCGGCGGGGCGTGCATGAACGACAGCGCCGAGAACCCCACGATGCCCGCGATCGAGCCGGCGATGTCCAGGCGATAGGCCTCCAGCGGCGCGAACTTCGCGAACGTACGGGCGACTCCCTCGGCGATCGTCGCCAGCACCGCGGCGGTCGCGAGAAAGATCACCGGCAGGGTGACCCAGGTCGGCAGACCTGTGGCCTGGGCGCTGCCGAAGTAGATCAACTGGTCGCCCCGCCGGTCGATCTCCACGGGGAAGACCAGCACGAAGGCGACCAGACCGGTCAACGCCACCGGCGCCCAGGGGAACAGGTCGACACGCGCACCGGCGCGCAGGAACCCGATGCCGATGCCGAGAAAGCTGCCCAGCAGGACGAAGTTGGAGAAGTACGACAGATAGACGACGTTGGATCCTGCCCAGCGGATGAGCGCGAGCTCTACAAAGAGCATCAGGGCGCTTAACAACACCAGGCGTCGCCCGTCGGTCAATTGCCTCGTCCCTCGTGATCGGTCGCCGGAGCGGGCAGGAACAGACCGGCAGCCTTGACCGTCCAGCGGAGGACGGTCAAATCCATGCTTCCGGGTTGAGTGCTCGATCCGACGAGGACGCGACCCGGAGCGCTCAGATCAGACCGAGCTTACGGGCGCACGAGGGCCAGGCCCCCCACCCCTGCCGTGCCTGGAGCGTCTCTCCCCTGCGGATCTGTTCCTCGCGGCTGTGCTCGGAGGGCAACCCGGTGCCGCCCACCCCCTGCCAGGAGCTCTGCGAGAACTGCAGCCCGCCGTAATACCCGTTCCCGGTGTTGATCGACCAATTGCCGCCGGACTCGCACTGGGCGAGGCGGTCCCAGACGCTCCCGTCGGGGACGGCCTGTGGCTGGCTGGGCGGCGGTTCCTCAGCGCTCTCCCCCGACGTGCCCGAATCGTTGAGCGCGGTCACCAGGGGCTCCGGCTCGGGCGGCTTGGGCAGTTCGCGGCGCGGCAGGTCCGCGTCGGGAGGTGGGATCGCCAGGACCTGTCCCTTGAGGAGCAGATCGGGACGCTCGACGTCGTCGTTGGCGTCGAACAGCAACCGCCACTCCAGCCCGTATCCCGCGGCAATGGACTCCAGCGATTCGCCCGATCCCACGGTATGGCTGTCGGGCGGCGGCGGTTCCTCCGGCGGCTCGGGCTCAACCGGCTCTTCGGTGACCGGTTCCTCAGGCTCCTCGGGACGGGCCGCCAACCCGGCGCCGGGAGTGGCTGGATCGGCCGTGGGGGGGTTCGAGTCCAGTTCGACCCGTGAGCCGCC
>WHTC01000279.1 GCA_009379795.1 Nitriliruptorales bacterium
CCGCATCCAAGCCATCCGCGTCTCCGCCCGCGGCTACCGCAACCGCGAGCACTTCAAGACCGCGATCTACTTCCACCTCGGCGGATTACAGCTCTACCCGGCCAGCCCATGACCCACGAACTTCCCGGAAGAGCCGAAAAAAGCAACGACGCTCGCCGGTTGGGCGTCCAACAGGGCAGGGAGGTCCCTCGTTCCTCCACGCAGGAGACATCAAGCTCTGCTCTTGGACCACGTCGCAGATCGGCCCACCGCATGACCCCCACCCCGACCGCAAGCTCAGGATCCTCGGCCGTGACCTCGGTGCCGGTGACCGCGCTCTTGGAGCGCGTCACCGCCGCCCATGAGACGCGGCGTGAACGGGAGCGGGCAATGGCCATGGCCGCCTACATGCGGGGCCAGTTCTCGTTCCTGGGCGTCCCCGCCCCGCAGCGTGCCGCGGCCTATCGCGAGGTGACCTCTGACCTGATCGCCCCCACCGAACAGGATCTGACGGCGATCGTGCTCTCCTGCTGGCAGCGCCCCGAGCGGGAGTATCAGTACTTCGCCACGGCCCTGCTGCGAGCGCACGCGGGCGTCGTGTCCGCCGGCTTCCTCCCGACGGTCGAACGGCTGATCACCACCAGGTCCTGGTGGGACACAGTGGATGAGCTGGCCCAGCACGTTGTCGGCCCGCTGGTCGCCGCCCACCCCGACCTGCGTGCGGACATGGACCGCTGGATCGACGCCGAGGACTGCTGGCTGGCCCGCAGCGCGATCCTGCATCAGCTCCGCTACCGGGACCGCACCGACGCCGAGACGCTCTTCGCCTATTGCCTGAAGAGAGCACGCGACACGGAGTTCTTCATCCGCAAGGCCATCGGCTGGGCCCTGCGCGAGTACTCCAAGTCCGACCCCGATGCGGTACTGCGATTTGTCGTCGCCCACGCTGGATTGCTGTCCGGCCTGTCCAAGCGTGAGGCCCTCGGGCTGATCAACCGCTGAACGCCTCGCCGGAGCCCACAGCCTGGGGCGCCCCTCCTTCTAGCGGTCGACCCACTTTGGCTCGCGCTTCTCCAGGAAAGCGTCCATGCTCTCCTGCGCATCGGCAGTCTGGCTGGAGGACGCCATGACCTCGATCGCGTGGGTATAGGCCTTGGGCTGGTCAAGGTCGATCTGGGCGTAGAAGGCCTGCTTGCCCATACCCTTGGACAGCGCGCTGCCGCGGGTGGCCCGCCGCAACAGGTCCCCGCAGGCCTCGTCGAGCCGCCCGGCGGGCACCACCGTGTTGACCAGGCCCCAGTCTGCTGCGGTGGCCGCGTCGATCACGTCCCCGGTCAGCGCCAGCTCCAGCGCCCGCTTGCGTCCCACGGTCTGGCCGATCGCAACCATCGGGGTGTGGCAGAACCAGCCGCCCTTGCCTCCCGGCGCGGCGAATCCGGCCGTGTCAGCGGCCACGGCCAGGTCGGCGGTCGCGACCAACTGGCACCCCGCCGCGGTGGCCAGGCCGTGCACCCGTGCCACCACCGGCTGAGGGATGGACTGCATCAGGGTCATGAGGTCGGTGCAGACGGCGAGCAGGTGCCGCATCTCGGCCAGATTGCTCCCGGCCATGTCGGCGAAGTCGTGACCGGAGGAGAACACCGGTCCGCGACCGGCGAGCATCACCCCTCGCGCGTCGCTGTCACCCACGCGCCGGAATGCCTCGATCAGCTCCTCCATGTGGCGAAGCGACAGGGCGTTGCGCCGCTTCGGCAGGTTCATCCAGATGGTCGTGAAGCCCTCGTGGTGCTCCAACTCGACACAGGCGTTGTCCACTCCGGCCTCCTGTTGATCAGGCAGCATGGTTGGCGGGGCAACTCCAGGGCTCCGCACGGGTCAAGGGTTCCCGCGCCCCGCCCGCTCCAATACGCCGACGGCAGCGCGCGAGAAGCGCTTCCGGATCCGCCGCAGCAGGCCCGACGCCCCCAGCCCGGGATACCGCGGGCGGTCCACCGGATCGCGCAGGGCTTCACCGACCCGGGCGGCCATCTCGGTGGCCACGGCGACCTTGATCGGGACCATATCCCGCAGCCTGCGGTCCCCCAGGGCCAACACCCCGTGGATCCCGGCCGCGCTGACAAGGGGCGCCACGATCCCCGAACGCACACCCTCGGCCTCAACGATCGAGGGGCTCCCGGGGATGCGGCGGGGGTCCTCCTGCCAGTCGTGCACGAGGATCGTCTCCCCGGTGGCCGCCACACGCCCGGCGAGGCCCGCGCCGATCGGCATGCACCACAGCTTGGCGACGTCGGTACTGCGAAGGCCATGGTGAGCGGCGACGTGAAGCTCACCCCCGGAGATCACCGCCACCCAGCTGAGGGGAACCTCCAGCAGTTCGCAGGCGGCCACCACACTGCGCTGGAGCAGTTCCGCCGGCGACGAGGCACCGAGGATCCAGCGACAGGCGGCGTCGGCCTGGCTGACAAGGCCAAGCGCACCGCCAGCGCAGTCGGACCCCGTGGCCGGCACTGGCGCCGCCAACCGGCCGAAGGAGCCGGCGCCGGGCGCTCGCGGAGCAGCCACCACGACACTCCAGCGTGGCCGGGTCAGCGGGCCGGTGGCCGGGGTGGCGAGCACCGGCCGCTGACGAGCGAGTCTTGGACGAGGCGGTCAGCGGGGGCGCGACCTGGACGCCCAGAACCGCGAACGCCTCGTGAGCCGCAGTCTACTGAACATCGGCTTCCCTGAGTACCCCTGAATCGGAGCGGGGGGGAAAACGTGGCATCGGTGATCTTCACGGACCGTGAACCGATCCGATCACCGCTGCGTATCGCCCGGCGAGACCGAAGTGCCAAACCCCGAAAGGGACGTCATGATCATCCGACGCGTCCTCGTGACGTGCATCGCCCTGACCCTTGCTGTCCTGCTGGCGGCGTGCGCAGGGGACGACGCCGCCGACACCGTCGAGGTGGCGCCCGAGAGTCCCGATGCGCCGGAGCCTGAGGAGGCCACGGAGCCCGAGGAACCTGAAGAGCCCGCCGCGGGCGCGACCACGGTCGCGGTAGCGGACTCCGACGACGGGCAGCATCTGGCCGACGACGAGGGCAACACGCTCTATCTGTTCGACCCTGACACCGACGGCGTCAGCACCTGCTACGACGACTGCGCAGCCAACTGGCCGCCGCTGATCACCGACGGCGACGCGCAGGCCGCCGAGGGTCTCGACCAGGCCCTGCTAGGCACCGCGGAGCGGGACGACGGGCAGGTGCAGGTCACCTACAACGACTGGCCGCTGTACTACTTCTCCAACGACCAGGAGTCCGGGGACACGAACGGGCAGGGCGTCAACGACGTCTGGTGGCTCGTCTCCCCGGAGGGAACGGCCATCCGCGACGATGCGGAGGCTCCGGAAGAGGAGGCCACGGAGGAGGACACCAGCAGCTCCATGGACGGCTACTAGACGAGTAATTCCAAGGGTTCCTGGCTGGTGCGGGTTCCGCGACTGAGGCGGCGAAGGCGTCCAGGATCGGCGTTGCTAACCCAACGTTGACCCGTGGA
>WHTC01000472.1 GCA_009379795.1 Nitriliruptorales bacterium
GGCCGGGTCGAACCACTCCAGCGACCGCCGTTGCGCGAACATCTCCGGCGTCCAGGCGCCGTTCTCTGGGTGGTCGGGAAATGCCGCGTTGTTGACGTCGAGGAAGGCCTCGTCGTCGACCCCCTCACGGTAGGGGCGGATTACGACCCCCTCGAGCCGTCCGGGAGGGGGCGGGCGGCGGGCGAAGCCGCGGGCCATGTAGGCCAGTTCCCGCTGGATACGGAAGCCCATACGGGCCCCGAGTGTGGCTGAGGGATCTTCGACCCAGTGCACCCAGAGGTGGAACAGCCCGCCGCCGGCGCGGCCCAGCACCGCCCGGGTCTCGTTCAGCAGGTGACGATCAACGTCCTTGCCATACCAGTCCGGGTGCACCACAACCTCGACGGCCATCCGGGGGCGGGGCGGGGCGGACGTGGTTCGAGGATTCCACCGCGTGTGGGCATACCCGACCAGTTGGTCGTCGTCATAGGCGAGGATCCCCACCCAGTCGCGCACACCGACGGCCAGATGCGACGCCTTGTGCTCACCGACGGGCGCGTGACCCTCGATCTTGCGCGCGGCCTCGATGAGGGCGCAGATCTGGGACAGCGCGCGCTGATCGAGTGTGTTGCGGAGTTCGATCCGGAGCATGGACGACAGGGTAAACCGTGCGTACGGACGGGACGTGAAGAGGCATCATGCGAGCCATGGACGTCGGAGACCGCCTGCGCACCCAGGGCTATCGTCTGACCCACCAGCGCCGACTGGTCTGGGAGGTCCTGCGGCGCGCGGATCACCATCTCACCGCCGAGGAGATCCATGCCCAGGTCGTGCAGACCGTGCCGGAGTTCAACGTCGCCAGCGTGTACCGGACGCTCTCGCTGCTGGTCGAGCTCGACATGGCCAAAGAAGTGCAGCTCGGCGGGGGCAGAGGGCACTGGGAGGTGAACCACCCAGACGACGACTTCCACCTGGTCTGCAAGGTCTGTGGGAGGGTGCAACACCATCCGAGCGACCTGGTCGAGCAGGTGCGCCGCCACCTTGCAGGCCAGCACGGTTTCACGGCGGAGGCCGTGGAGCTCGTCGTCCACGGAATCTGCGACCAATGCGCCGACCGCCCACTGCGAGGGGTGCAGCAGGCTGCGAGCATGGAGGTCAGTTAGCGCCCGCCCAGCGCTGCCGGTACACTCCTGGCGCACGCTGGGGGTACGCTTCTACACGATGGGCCGTTAGCTCAACGGGTAGAGCTCCGGACTTTTAATCCGGCGGAGCGGGTTCGAGTCCTGCACGGCCTACCAGGGCCGGACA
>WHTC01000179.1 GCA_009379795.1 Nitriliruptorales bacterium
AGGAGCTCCTGGATGCGCCGGAGGCGGTAGGAGACCGTGTTGGCGTGCACGTTCAGGGCTTCGGCCGCCAGAGCCGTGCTGCACCCCCGCCCCATGTAGGCCTGGAGCGTCTCGACCAGGCGGATCTCGCGCCGGCCGTCGTAGTCGTGCAGTGGCCCGAGCACGCTGCGGGCGAAGGCAGCCAGTTCGCGGGGGCGCTTGACCTGCAGCAGGAGCCGGTACACACCGAGGTCGTCGAGCGAGACGATGCGTTCCCGGCGCCCCGTCCCCTGCACCAGGTCCAGCGCACCGCAGGCGAGCCGGTAGGCGTCGCCGTACTCAGCGGCGTCGTCGCAGCGAGGGCCGAGCGCCACTGAGGCCGTCCAGCCAGCCGCGTATGCCCGGATCTCGCGTCGCAACTCCTCGGCGAAGGCGGCTGCATCCGTCTGCCCGCCTTCCTCAGGCCAGAGCACGACGACGTGGTCGCCACGGGTCGCCGTCAGGGCAGGAGTCCCGGAGCGGTCTGCCCGGCGCTGCGCCAAGGCGAGCAGCGAGCGCCGCGCACGCGCGTCGTCGTCGGCGCGGAGCACCGTGTCGCCGGCCGTGTCAGGGGGGTCGTGCCGGGCGACGACCACGGCGTGCGGGACCGACAGGTCGGTTCCCAGCTGGCGTGCGCGGGCGAGCAACCCCTCCGTCGCCCGCCGGTCGGTGGCGAGGAGGTCATCCAGGAAGTCCCTGGACAGGCGCCACTCCACCTCCTGCGCGGTCCTCACGCGCAGCAACGCGAGCGCGACGACGATCGCGCCGCGCTCGAGGGATCGGCGGTCGAACGGCTTGAAGGCCTCTTGGGGGTGGAAGGCCCAGATGCGCCCTGCGATCTCGTCGTCGAGCACGACCGGTGTCACGAGTGCCGGCCGGCCGCGGGGCTCGGCGACGTCCGCTGGAATCTCGGCCGTATGACGGGCGCCGGCGGCCTCGGCCGGCCGTTGCCCGAGGAGGTCGGCGTACTCGGGCGGCAACCCGCACGGACGGCCCTCCGGGGTCGACGCCGCGATCACCTGCCCGCGCACGTCTTCAACGACCACGTCGCACAGCAGCATGTCCGCCAGGGCCCGTGTGATCCCGTCCACTCCCTCGCCCTCCAGCAGCACCCGCATGAGGTCGCGGTGGACGCTCTCCGCTCGCTGCAGCGCGGCGTGCCCTTCCTCCAGACGCTGGTTGAGCTGGACGAGTTCGGCGATGCGTGCCCGCTCGCGCGCGCGCAGGTCGGTCGCCTCGATGGCGATCGCGGCCTGGTTCGCGATCGTCTCCGTGAGCAGGACCTCTCGGGGGGAGAAGGTATGCCGCTGGGCGGTGTAGCAGTTGAGCAGGCCCAAGGGCGCGTGGGAGACCACGAGAGGAACGGACAGCAGCGAGTGGTAGCCCTGTTCCGAGGCGACGACCTCCCAGGGCAGGCAGGTGGGATCATCGTGGATGTCGATCAGCGCGACGGGGCGCTGCGACCGGTATGCGCGACTCGACGGGCCCTCCCCGAGCGCCCCGGACCGGATTCGGATCGGGCAGCGCGCGTTGATGTTCGCGACGTAGGCCGCGGAGAGCCCGTATGACCCCTCGATCACCAGGCACTCTCGATCAGGGTCCTCCAGCAGCACGCCGCAGAAGTCATAGCCGGTGAGATGACAGGTCGTCCCCGCGATGAGGTCGAGCAGGTCCTTCAACGGGAGGGCCCTGTTCACCGCTCGCGCGATCTCGGCGATGGCGTCCAGCCAGGTGTGCAGCTCGAGCGGGGCTGACGCCGCGGCGACGTTCCGGTTCGGCGTCGACCCTGCGTTGTGCGTACTCACCACGACGGCTCTGCCTCCTGCGGCCCATGAACGTGGGCCGCCTCCGCCTGCGGTGCACGATATAGGATCCCGGCGCCGCTGGCGGGACGTCCGGAAAGCATGGCGTTACCGGGCATGCATGACCATCAGGACAGGTGGAGCGCCGGCCTGAGGCACGGCGAAGACGGTCCCCGGTGAAGTCGGCGATCTGGGTCACTCGCCGGCCAGGTTCGTGCGAGGATCGGCGCCAGTGGACCACTCGAGGAGTTTCACGGCGGTCGTGACGACCGATCGGAGTCGGCGTGTGCTCGTGCCGATTCCGTTCGACCCCGACGACATGTGGGGGCTGAAACGGGATCACCACGTCGCTGGGACCGTCAACGGGATGGACGTGCGGGCGGTCATCGAGCCCTTGGGAGGCGGCCACGGGATCCTGCTCGGCCCGGCGTGGCGGCGCGACTGCGGGATCGATGCGGGCGACGAGGTTGCCGTCGTGCTGGCACCCGAGGGACCTCAGCGAGCGGAGCTCGCGCCAGATGTCGCCGCTGCCCTCGAGGACGAACCTGCGGCTGCGGTCTTCTTCGACTCGCTCGCGCAGTTCTATCGGAGGGCGTACCTGAGGTGGATCGACGCCACGAAGCGACGACCCGAGGTCCGAGCTGCGCGCATCGCGGAGATGCTCGAACTCCTCAAGGCAGGCGAGAAGGAACGTCCCAGGGAGTGAGCGCTGCCCGCCCTCGCAATGACTTTACCGCGCTCCGTAGTCTCAAGGGAGAGTTCGACAACCGGGAGGACGGAGATCCACCTCCCAGGAGGAGAGAACGAATGACCTTGAGCAGTTTCAGGGTGAGCGCGCAGATCGCGGTCTCCGACATGGCCAGGGCCGAGGAGTTCTACGAAGGGAAGCTCGGCCTCTCCCCCGGAGGGGATCAGCACGACGGGAGCCGGATGTATCCGTGCGGAGGCGGGACCTGGCTGCACACCTACGCGTCTCCTGCTCATGCCGGTAAGGCGACCGCGACGCTGGCCCATTGGGACGTCGATGACCTCGAGCGGGTGGTCGACGAGCTCAGCTCCAACGGCGTGACGTTCGAGCGGTACGACGAGCCGGTGAAGACCGACGAGCGGGGGATCCACGACTCCGGCTACGGGAAGGTCGCCTGGTTCAGGGATCCCGACGGCAACACCTTCGCGCTCGAGCAGGGCTGACCGGCCGTGGCTCGGAGCTCGGGCACGCCGTTCGAGGCGGGCCGACCGAGCCCTACCGGTCTGGGAGTTCGCCGCCACGAAGGCAGCGACGCATCGCTGAGGCGGTCAGCGTGCTCCGTGAGGGACGTGCCCGGCGCATTGACCCTATTTCATCCCAGGTGTGGTGGGGGGGGCGAAGGACTGCGTTATCGTGCCCCCTTTCGAGGAGGTCTGATATGTCGACTTACATGGGTTTTGCTAGTTCTGTCCGTGGTGCTCTCATCGCGCTCGCCCTGGCGCTAGCGCTGACCCTGGCCGCCGCCCCCGGCACCGCCGCGGAGAACTTCCCCGAGACCGTCTCCCTGCCCGACCGCTCGTCTCCCGAGGGGATCGCCGGGGGTCCTGGCAACACCTTCTTCGCCGGCTCACGCGCCGACGGCAGCATCTACCGGGGCGATCTGCGCACCGGCGAGGGCGCCATCCTCGTGGCTGGGAGGGAGGGCCGTATCGCTGTCGGCATGCAATATGACCCGGCTACCGGACTGCTGTGGGTCGCTGGCGGCACGACCGGCACCGTTACGGCCTACGACGGCCGAACCGGTCGTGAGGTCGCCCGCTACACCGCCGACGCCGGCGCGTCTCCGCGCTTCCTCAACGACGTCGAGGTCACCAAGGACGGCGTCTTCGTCACCGACTCCCGCAACGCCGAACTCGTCGTGGTGCGCACCGGCAAGGGCGGGGTACTGCCGGACGCCGCCGAGCTGCTCCCTTTGACGGGTGACTTCCGCCAGGAGCCAGGGGACGACCCTGATAGCCCCGCCAACAACGCCAACGGGATCCGTGCGCTGCCCGGCGGTGACCTGCTCATCGTGAGCCAGGGCAGACTCCTGCGCGTCGACCCCCACACCGGCGTCGCCGACCTGCTCGAGCAGACCGGAGGCGAGCCGCTGACCGCCGGTGACGGTCTGGAACTGCGCGGCGACACGCTCTACGTCGTCTTCGGCTTCGCGCGCGACACGGTCGCCGTCGTGCAGCTCGGCAAGGGCGCCCGTTCGTTCGCCGTGACCGGGGAGTTGCGCGCTGACGACCTCGAGCGGCCCACGACGGCCACACTCGCGGCCGGCAGGCTTTGGGTGGTCAACGGGAAGTTCAACACCATCCCCACCCCCACGACGTTCGAGGTCGTGCGCGTTTCCCTACGCTAGGGCGAGGGCGCGCCGTGATGTCGCGGATGACTGCGGGTGATGCGTGGCCGCCAAGCCGGCGCGGCCATGCCACCCCCTCGTGCGGCAGCCCTCGCCCGGATACCCTCACCATCCATGACGGCGGGCCCACGCGAACGCGACACTTGTCGCGATTACATCCTGCCGAGGCTTGAGGCTGCGGGCTGGAGCCGGGACCAGACATGCAGCAGGCGACGGCATGCAGCAGGCGAAGCGGTCCCAGATGCTGGACCTTCCCTTCGCCTACTCCTCGAACGGCAGGGCCATTATCGAGGATGACCGCGACACGGGGCTCGAGAGGATGCTCGCAGCCTTCCCGTCGCCGGACGAGCTCTGGCAGCGCTACCGGGCGTGGAAGGGCATCGTCGAGAAGCCCGTCGCCGAGAGCCTGCTCCTTCCCTTCAACCGCGTGCTGCGCACGCCCGACGGCAAGGTCAAGGAGCCGCGCTACTACCAGCGCGTGGCCATCAGCAGGGCCGTGGAGGCAGTCCTTCGTGGCGACAAGCGCTTGCTGCTCACGCTCGCCACGGGCACCGGCGAGAGCGCTGCGGGTCGAGCGCGACGCGATCGCGGCGACCGGCCCGATCGTGGCCGACGTGTGGGCCAGGACGATCCCGCTGGGGTCGCAGTTCGAGCGTCACGGCATCCGCGGCATCAACATCTCGATGGCGAGGGGCGACTTCGAGCCGGACTGCTCGATCGAGGACGACTGCCGCTGCGATCAGGGCGGCGATCCGGGTCCTCTCGGCTACGACAACTACACGTCGAGGTCGTCGACCGGATGGGCTTCGACTCGTTCGCGCCCGACTTCGGCACCCTGATCGCCAAGACGCGCAACGCGGACCTGCCCGTCCCCTTCATGTGGGTCATCGACGCGAATCCCGAGACGCTCGAGATGGTCGACTACCACCGGCCCGACGGCACCCCGCAGATGATCGTGGAGGGCGACTACCGCCAGATCGCCAACGCGCTGTTCAAGGTCGGCACGCGCGTGCAGAGCGAGCACGTGGACGAGCACAACGGGCTGCGCTTCTACGTGCTCGACACGCGGCGCGACGATGACGGCGCGCTCTCCTACCGGGTCGCGGTTCGCAGCCTGGAGGCGGGAGGCCCGTTCCCGCGCGGCGTCGAGGTGACCGGGGGCGAGGTCACCAGCGTCACCCCCGGCCGTGTCGCCGCATGCACCTTCGAGGTGGAGAACACCGGCGGCGGCGCCCCTGCGTTGCCTGACCCGTTGGCCGCACCTGACCAGGTCGCCGAGCGGCGCTCACCAAGGGCATGCGCCTCGCGGCCTCCCTGGACCCGGGCCTGGCCGAGGAGGGCCTGCTCGCCGAGGTGGCCGACGACCTCGAGGCCCTGCGCGCCACCGCCCAGCCCGATGTCAGCGGTCTGCTCGGGCGGGACCTCATCCGCATCGACGTCGACTCGTCCAACCCCGCATGGAACACCACGATCTCCTACGACGTGAGCCCTGGCCATGGGTGAGCGCGAGGAGGTCACCGTCTACGTCTGGCACGAGGGCGGCGGTCCGACCCAGACCGAGGTGAGGATCACCGCCACGTCCGAGACCACACCGTCGGCGTCGTCTTCGGGTGGCTGCGTGGTCGGCGTGCGGGCGACGACAAACTGATCGCACCGGGGTGGGGTGCGCGGGAGTGTCATGGAGCGCCGGGTAGGCGCCGGCGTCCTGTGAATCCGTCTCGGGCCGGTGGTACCAGTCGAGGGAGGCTTCCCCTTCCAGCCAGCACAGCAGCACCGGCTCACCGGCGAGCTCACTCGGGAAGTCGGCGATGAGGAGAGCGATGCCCTTCAGATGGATGCCGCGGGCGGCAAACCAGTCGATCGCCTCCTGAAGGTGCGCCTCGAGGGCTTTGGCCGCCGGGATCCCCCCGGCCGGCTGGGCTCCATGGCGCAGGGCGGTTTGGGCGCGATGGGCGGTGCGTCGGGATCGGTCAGCGCTGGGGCGGAGGGCGGGAGCGCAAGCTACTCCTCGCCGGGCGGGCCACGAGCCCACCGCAGCGCCTTGGCGGTGACGGCTGGCCTGCTATGGTCGCGTCCGTCTCTCCAGCGAGCCCTTTGAAAGGGGCCGAGATGCGCGTGGAGCGCCAGACGGTTGATCTGTCCGCCTATCCCGACCTGGTGGTCGTCTATCTCGGCATGCGGGTGCGCAAGCCCCGGGGCATGCTGCGGGCGCTCGGTCTCGGCCCCCAGATCCGCAGGTCGTGGCGAGCCCAGCCGGACGGCCTGCTGCTCCATGAGGATCTGGTGTGGTCGCTCATCCCACCGCACCTGGGGATGCGCCAGTACTGGCGGGACCTCGAGAGCCTCGAGCGCTGGACTCGCTCGGAACCGCATCAGCGCTGGTGGAAGGAGTTTCTCCACGACTCCGGCGGAACCGGTTTCTGGCACGAGACCTACATGATGCGCGGGGGTATCGAGGCCATCTACGACGACGTGGGAACCACCGTTGG
>WHTC01000216.1 GCA_009379795.1 Nitriliruptorales bacterium
CGGTGATCCCGGCGCGGCCGCGGCCCACGCCCTGTGGTTAGTCGTGTTCTGCGCGTTGTTCGCCCCGCCGGCGATCAACCTGCTCCGCCGCCGCCTCGTGACCTGAGCCCTATCAAGATTGAACCGTAGCCTTCATATGTGAGGGCAACGGTTCAATCTTGGGTAGGGCAGCCCTCCATCCTCGAGGCATCAACAGCCAGCGAACGGCGTTCAGAAGAAGTCGAACAGCACCGGGGATGGGCCGGCGAAGGCGGTGCCGAGGGTCGACAGATCGTCGGTTGGACCGCGTGCCAGATCCGCCAGGGCCAACTGCTCGGCGCTGGTGAAGCCGGTGTACAACGGGCCCACGGCGCGCGCGTCCAGCGTCACCGCCGCGTCCCGCGACGGACTCAGCTTCCCACTGCCGCCATGGACCTCCAGCCGCCAGGGTCCCCGCATGGCCGGCACCAGGGGATCGTCTACGGCGAAGGTCACCGTCAGGCTCAGGCGGGGCGGGAAGCCGCGCCGTTCGATGGCCACGGGGAGAGCCAGTCCGCGGGCCATCCAGAACATGCCGCTCTCGCGGTGCACGTCCTGCTCCGAGATGAAGAATGTCCACGGGTGGGGCAGGGCTCCGGTGAAGGTGGCATCCTTGCCGATCGTGCCGTGCTTCGCCAGGAATCCCAGCAGCGCGCGCATGCCCCGCGCCGTGGTCGCCCCCCAGTCGGCAATCGCCAGCGAGTACTGCCAGTCACCGGGGGCATGCGATGGTCCATAGCAGACGTAGGCCTCGAGGCCGTCACCATCCTCGGCGTCGAGCACGTACACGAACGGGGCCTGGAAGACCTCCTCCCAGCGATCGCCGGGCCGGACTGCAGGACCCGTGAGGGCGCGCCCGGCGGTCTCGTGGCACCGCCGGATGGCTGCCCTATCCGACCCTCCGGCCACGCGCAGCTTCGGCCCGCCCTGCGGCGCATGCCGGGCCTTCAGGCGGTAGCGCAGCAGGCTGCCGGAGTGCTCCCAGCCGAGGCGGCGGTAGAGCGCGGTGGTCGCGGGATACAGCAGGCTGAGCCCGGCGCCCTGCGCGATCCCATGGTCGATCGCCGCCCGCATCAGGGTGCTGGCCGCTCCCGTGCCACGATGCTCCGGGGGGACGGCGACGCTGGCGACTTGTTGGCAGGGCACGCGCCGGCCGCCGAACCAGTGGTCCACCAGGCTGAGACGCGTCACCGCCGTCGTCTCGCCCTCGCTGGGCAAGCCCCAGATCTCCCCACGATCGAGCGCGCTGCGCATCTGGCGCCGCGCCTGCTCGTCCGGCGGCCTGCCGAAGGACACCTCACGGAAGCGCATCACCATGTCGAGGTGGTCCACGGTGAGTGGCCGGATCAACGCGTTCATGCGCCCGGCCGGACGCAGGCGCAGGGCGCTGCGGCGCAGCGCGGGCAACCGGTGCCGTAGCGCTCTGCGGCGCTGGCCAGATCGACGCCGGCCTGGTCGGCGAGCGAAGCCAGCCAAGCCAGCACATCGCCGAACTCGCGCAGGCGGTCGGTGTGATCCCCGCGGAACAGCGCCCGCGACAGTTCGCCGCACTCCTCGGTGAACCAGGCGAAGGTCCGTGCCAGGCCGCGTTCGCGGTCGCGCTCGCCGTAGAGCGTACGCATCTGCTGCTGGAAGGCGGCCAACTCCATGCAAGCTCTCCGGGGCCGATGGTCGGGTGACGTTGCGGCACAAAGAGGCCCGCCTTGCGGGCGGGCCTCTGCGTGGTCGGGATGCCGGGATTTGAACCCGGGACCTCCACGTCCCGAACGTGGCGCGCTAACCAAGCTGCGCTACATCCCGAGGGGTGAGCCGGAGTGTAGGCGGTTGCGGCGCGACCCTCAATCGGCTGACTGCCCTGGTGGCGGAGCGTGGACCAGGTCGAGCACGGTGGCCTCAGGCCGGCAGGCGAGCCGGTAAGGAGCGTAGCGCGAATGGCCCAGCCCAGCGGATACGTGAAGCCAGAGCGCGCCGCCGTGCCGCGACACGCCACGCGCCTGGTCCAGGGGCAGGTCGCAGTTCGCGGCGAGCGCCCCCACCCCCGGCAGTCGCACCTGCCCGCCGTGCGTGTGCCCGGCCAGGACCAGGTCGAAGGCCTCACGGTCGAACCGATCCAGCGTTCGCAGATAGGGTGCGTGGACCACACCGAGGCGCAGGGCTGGCGCCGCCCTGCCCGACGGCCAGGGGCGCCAGTCGATGCGCTCCGGTCGGTCCCGTCCGATGTGGGGGTCGCCGAGACCAACGACATCCAGGATCCCGGCGGGGGTGTCCACCGTGCTGCGGTGGTTGTCGATCAGGTCCCAGCCGGTCACGCGCAGTCCGTCCGCCAACCGGTGGGTGGCCAGGCGCCGGCCCACCCGCCGGCGGGCCGGCGCGAGCAGGTAGTCCAGCGGGTTCCTGGGGTGTGAGGCGTACAGGTCGTTGGAGCCCAGCACCACCAAGCCCGGTCGGTTCCCGCGGACATGCGCGAGCAGTTCGACCGCCGGATCGATCATGTGCGGGTCGCCGATCAGGTCGCCCGTGGCCACCACCAGATCAGGGCCGGTGCTCAGGCACTGGTCAAGGAAGGTTGGCAGACGCGCCTGGCCGGGCAGCAGGTGCAGGTCGGACACGTGCAGGATGCGCAACGGCCGGCGGGCGGCGGGCCGCAGGACCGGCACGGTGACGTGGCGCAGGGCGTACCACTGGCGCTCCACGCCGGTCGCCCAGCCGAGGGTCGCCGCGCCCAGTGCGGCCCCTGACACGAGCAGTCGGAGGAACGCGTTCACGCAGCCGAGCCGGTGCCGACAAGGTGGCTGCCGAGTCGTCGCAGTCCCTCGAGGTCGTGGATGTCGTCGGACATCATCGGCACCTCGACAAGGGCTCGCGGGTCCACCCCGTGCAGGGCGCTGGAGATGGTCCGCTGCTCCCGTACGGCGGCCTCCGTGCGGTCGGCGGCCAGGCGCAACAGCGCAGCGGTCGCACGCCGCTCGGGTACGCCGTCGTCGAGTCGCTTCGCTACCGTCTCGAACTCCGGCGGGGAATGGCCGGCCAGGGCAGCGGTCGGCTCGGGCGTCATTCGGTTGATCACCAACCCGGCGGTCGGCATGCCCTCGCCCGCCAGGCGCTGCAGGAAGTAGCGCGCCTCCCGCAGGGCGGGGGTATCGGGCGTCGCCACCACGACGAAGGCGGACCCGGGCGACTGCAGGAGGCGGTAGACCGATTGCGCCCGGTTCTTGAACCCGTCGTACATGCCTTCGAAGGATTGGAAGAACTCGGCAAGGTCGCCGAGCACGCCCGCACCGGTGATGCGCGACGCGACCCGCATGAACACTCCGGCGCCGAAGCCGGCAGCGCGGGCGGTGAGGCGTCCGGCAGCCATGCCCGGCGCGAGGAACAGCCGCAGGAAGCGGCCCTCCAGGAAGTCGGTCAGCCGCTTGGGCGCGTCCAGGAAGTCGAGCGCGTTCCGCGTGGGCGGCGTGTCGACCACGATGCATTCGTACGCCGCAGCGGTGTGCAGGTCGAACAGCTTCTCGGTGGCCATGTATTCCTGCGTCCCGGCCAGGGAGTCCGTCAGTTGCTTGTAGAAGCGGTTGGTCTTGATGCGCTCGGCGCGTTCGGGGTCATTCGCGTGGCGATCGATGACCTCGTCGAAGGTGCGCTTCATGTCCAGCATCATCGCGTCGAGTCCCTCGACCCCTGGTACCGCCCGCGGGGTGTTCTCCAGGGCATGCAGGCCCATGGACTGGGCCAGCCGCCGGGCCGGGTCGATCGTGACCACGATGGTGCGCCTGCCACGCTGCGCCGCGGCCAGGGCCAGTGCTGCGGCGGCGGTCGTCTTGCCCACACCGCCCGAGCCGGTGCACAGGATGATGCCTGCGTCCTGGACGGTCTGTTCCAGGTTGCGGGCCCGGGCGGTCGCCAGGACGTCAGCGCCTCGGCGGGGGCTCATCGAGCGCTCCCGGCACGCCCGCTGAGCGCTTCCTCGACGAGGTCAGCGAGCTTGTCGATCTCGCGGTCAGTGAAACGCTCGCTGTAGAGGAAGGGCAGTTCGATGGTGGGCAGGTCCAGCTCAGCGGTCAGCTGCTCGCGCATCCGTCCCTGGAGATCGAGTCGCCCCAGATGAGCCATACCCAGGTTACGCAGGGCCACCGCACTCTCCACGCTCAGCTCAAGGCCATCCCTATCGAGGATGGCCTGCATGTCCGACGGGTCGAGGTCATCGGTCAGGGCCTTGCGAGCAGGCTCATCGAAGCGTTCGGGCAGCACGCGGTTGACCAACAGCGGGCCGACGGTCACGCCGAACTCCCGCAATGCGCCCACGCCTTCCACCGTCTCCTGGACCGGCAGCTCCTCGAGGAGCGTCACCAGCTGCAGGTGGGTGCGCGCAGGGTCGGAGACCATCTCGATCAGCGTCTGCGCCTGCGCCCTGATCGGTCCGACGTTGAGTAGTTCTGTGGTCGCCTCGGGCGCGCGCAGGAAATTGACGATGCGGCCGGTCGGCGGCGCGTCCACCACGATCAGGTCATAGGAGAGACGGCCGTCGGGATCCCGGCGGCGTTCCATCTCCTTGACCTTGCCGATCAGCAGCACGTCCTTGATGCCCGGCGCGGCCGTGGTGGCGAACTCCACAGCGGTGGAGCCCACGACCAGCTTGGACAGCCGCCCAGCCCCATAGAACAGGTCCAGGTACTCGGCCAGTGAGGCCTCGGGATCGATCGACATGCCGAACAGGCTCGGCCGGAACTCGCGCTCGGTGAAATCCCAGGGCTGGGTGTGGAACAGTCGGGACATGGTCTGGCGCCCCTCGACTTCGACCAGGCAGGTCCGCCGGCCGCTGCGCGCGCCGGCCAGCGCCACGGCCGCGGCACACGTCGACTTGCCCACGCCACCCTTGCCGGTGACGATCAGCAGCCTTGGATTCAGGAGGTCGGTGGCGTCCATGGCGCTCGGTGGGACCCTCACAGCAGGCACCGCTCCAAACCCTACC